>NZ_QBUE01000001.1:0-476992 GCF_003058045.1 Novosphingobium sp. GV079
CCTTGGGTGTCAGCTATCAACGCGCCCTGGCGGCTGTAGCCGACGCTGGCGGCCCGGGTCGTTAACAGGGTATCATCGTGCGATCCACGCGCGACGAGGTCGATGCCGGGCACGAGTTGCCGCGTCGCCTCGAAGTAATAGCGGTTGGTGTTGATCTTGATGCCCTGGTTAGCCGCGTAGATCGGCCGGGACGGGTCGCGATCGATGAGTTGCCGCGTCTTGTTGTCGAACAGCGTGAACGCGCCAATACCGCTCGTCGCCTCGTTGATGCTGACACCAATGATGATGTCGGTCAGGCGGTCCTTGTAGCGTAGCGAAGGCGCAACCAGCCAACTCTTGTCACCGGTATAGCCGCCATAGTTATGATCCATCGTCTGCGCACTGGCGATGAAGCGCGCCGACAGCTTCTTGTCGGCGGTGATCGCATTATTGCCATCGACCACGCCGCGCACCAGCCCGAACGACCCGGTATCAAAGCTGACGGCAAGGCGCTGCTCGGCGCTGGGCTTTTTCGTCACCACGTTGACGTTGCCGCCCAGGTTCCCAAAGCCGGCCATCAGCGCATCAGGGCCTTTCAGGATTTCGACCCGCTCGATATTGGCGACCGGCTGATCCGCACCCGCGCTGACACCGTATTGCGATGTCGTCGATAGGCCATTGACCAGGCCCGCAGCGGAAAAGCCGCGGATCGTATAGCTGGCGCCGCTGTTCGGGCTGTTGGACAGCACCGAAACACTGCCGGCATTGCGCAGAATATCGGTGATGTTGAGGGCCTGCTGCTCCTCGATCGTCTTGGCGGTAATGACCTGGGTGTTGCGCGGTTGATTGCGCAGGCCCAGGCCGTTGCGATCAGACGTGGTCGCCTGGCGGACGAGCACGCTCGTTTCCGCCTCGTCACGCCGGGCGGTAACGATGATGTCGTTGGCGACAATCAGCCCTTCCTGTGCCCCCGGCATGACCACAAGGTGGCTGCCCTTGATCGCCGCCTGGACCGCGTGTTGCGCATCCGTCGCACCGCGTATCGGCCGCGAGGTCAGGCCCTTGACCGCATCGGTATCGTAATTGATCGGCTCACCCGTTCGCGCTGCAATCGCCTGAAGCGCTTCGGCCATCGGCATTGCTGGCAGGTCGATGGCCGTGCTGGCCAGCGCACCTTGCGCCGACGCAGTCGAAGGCATTGCGGCGCCCCCCAGCGCGAGAATACCCAGGCTTGCGGCGCTCAAAAGACAACGGCGTTTAGCAGTCATGTGCACGATGCAACTCCCTCCCCCCACGGTCGAGCGCCATCCCCAGACGGGCGCAGTTGCCCGTCCGGTGAACCCAAGACCCTGTGACAAAAAACGGACTCGCCTTACGGCGAAAGATCGGTCGCTTCCCGATCGGGTGCGACCGCGGCCGTCCTCCTGCGCGACGGCATTCCCTGTCTTGGCGCCCTTGGCACCAGCGGGATTTTGCTGTCGAAGCCGAAGCTATGCGTCCCTTGGGTTACACGCAAATTCGAAGTGTTCATGCCGGGCATGAACACGTTCAATGGCCATCTCTGGCCCTGACGTTGGCTGAAAACAGTGCGACGTAGGCCTCGATCTGGGCCACGAACCAGGCGAGCATGGGATCCCGTCGCCGATAGGCTGGCCATTGCGCCACGGTCACGACGCCTTCCTGCACGAATGGCGCCGCGACGGCCCTGACCGGCATGATCGAAGCGAAGTACTGAAACAGCCAACTGCTGCCGGTCGCCAACAGATCGCTGCCGATGATGATCCCCGGCAGGGCAGCCTGCGAACTGGTGCGCATCGCAATGCGACGTGCTTTGAGCAGGTCGGCCGTGCTCCGATCGACCGTCATGGTCAGCATCCGCTCGTCGCCGGCGATGACGTGGCGCGCGCCGCGATACTGGGCCTCGTCTATGTCGAACCGGTCGGCAAGTTCGGAATGGCCCGTCCATATCAGACAGGAAATATATTCCGTAAGGATGGGGAGCGTTTCCAGGTCGGGCAATGCCAGTTCCGCCGGCAGCAACAGCAAGTCGGCGCCACGATCCAGGGCGCGTTGCGGCACATCGATATCCAGCGGAACGATGTTGATCGCGAGGCCGGGAGCGGCCGCCAACAGGCGCTGGACCACAGGGCCAAGCAACATCTGCTCGACCACGTCGGATGCGGCAACGGTGATCGTACCCGTGCTGGTCGACGGATCAAACGACAATGCGAAGTTGAGTGTCCCGTCCACATCGCGCAACACGCGGCGAACCTCGCTACGCAGCGCCATGCCGAGGGAAGTCAATTGCTGGTCCCCACCCGCATGATGAATGACGAGGTCATCGCCGAAATGGTCGCGCAGGCGGCGCAGCGCATGGCTCATGGCAGACTGGCTGAGCCTTACCCGTCGCCCCGCCTCGGTCAGCGTCGGCGCATGAAGAATCGCGTCGAGCGGATAAAGCAGGTTGAGGTTGAGGCGATGAACCGGGGGCTCCGGGGTCTCGGCCGGGCTACGGCCCCTGTCCCCCCTGGGTTTATCGATGCGCAAGTTAGCCAGTCCTTCGTACCTTCCCTTCGGCGCCGCAGCAGGCGAAGCGGGTTGAACGCCTCGCGTCTGCCACAGGCTTGGGATTGCGCGTCACTGTGCCATATCGGCCCTGGGCGCGAAAGCGCTGGCACGCTACCGCGCACACGCCCCTTGCCCCCAGCCGACACAGCATCGGGGATCCCAAAAAGGCCACCGCCAGCGCAGGAGACCGCTATTCGGCGACCACCGGCAGCACCACCGCGCTGGCCTTGTCGCCGCCGAACCACACGCTCTGCGTGGCCTTGCGATAGTCGCCGGGCTTGGCAAACATGATATTGGGCACGAAGGTTTGCGGGTTGCGGTCATAGAGCGGGAACAGCGTGGACTGCACCTGCACCTTGAGCTTGTGGCCCGGCAGGAACACGTGGTTCACGTTGGGCAGCGCCCAATGATAGTGCACCACCTGCCCCGGCTTGAGCGCCGCGGGCTTGGCAAAGCTTTGCGCATAGCGGCCGCGGAAAATCTCGATGCCGATCGGCAGCTCGTATCCCGCCATCGACGGGCGCCCGCCCTGGTCGGCGGCCTCGGGCACGTCGTTGGGATAGACGTCGATCAGCTTGACCACCCAGTCGCTGTCGGTGCCGGTGGTGGCGGCATAGAGGTCCACCTCGGGCGCGCCCATGATGTGCACCGGCTTGTCGAGCGTGGCGGTCTGCCATTCGGCCACGTCGGGCCGGCCGGAGACAAAGCGCTGGTCGTGCACCAGCCAGGGCTTCCACTGCGCGCCATCGTCCATGTCGACCGGGCGCGGGATGAACGGCACGGGATGGGCCGGATCGCTGACATAATCGTCATGCCCGGCCGCCGCCGGCTTGGCAAAGCCGGCACTGCCATTGGCACCCAGGTAGAGCGCCTGGCCCGTACCCATCGGCCAGCGCGGGCTTTCCTGCCACTGGTTGATGCCGGTGGCATAAGTCAGCACCGGCGGGGTGTGCGGATCGGCCGCATCCTTGAGCCAGTGATCGAAGAACGGCTTCAGATACTTCACGCGCCATTCGTGCGCGGTGTCACCCGTGAAATCGAGCGCGCCCAGGCTCGATCCGCCGTGGTTGGCGCCCGAATGGCGCCACGGGCCGATCACCAGGGTGACCATGTCGTTGTTCTTGTCCTTGGGCTCCAGCGCGCGATAGACCGCGGGCGCGCCATAACTGTCTTCCTGGTCCCACTGCCCCACTTCGAGCATGGTCGGCACGGTCAAAGGGCGGGCGGCCAGCCACTTGTCCACCGCCTGTTCCGACCAGAAGCGCGTATAGGCCGGGTTTTCCAGCCACTTGCGCACGCCGGGAACCTGGCTGATGCCCAGCTTGGCGGCAAAATCACCCACCGATCCCGCTTCCAGCCAGCGGGTGTAATCATCCCCCTTGCCCAGCGCGAAATCGCCGCCGCCATCGCCCTTGTTGACCACCTGCGTGGTGGCATAGCTCAACGAGGTGACGCGGAACGCGCCATTGTGGAACCAGTCATCCCCCATCCAGCCATCGACCATCGGGCTTTCCGGCACGGCAGCCTTCAATGCGGGATGCGGATTGATTTCGGCCATCAGCGTGGTGAAACCCAGGTAGGACGAGCCGATCACGCCCACCTTGCCGTTGGTTTCCGGCACGTTCTTCACCAGCCAGTCGATCGTGTCATAGGCATCGGTCGATTCATCGATGCCGGTCGAATTGAGCGGCCCGGCGATCGGCCGGTTCATGATATAGGTGCCTTCAGAGCGGTGCATGCCGCGAATGTCCTGATAGACGCGGATATAGCCGTCTTCGGCAAATTCGGCGTCCATCGTTTCCAGGATATCGACGATGCGCTGGCTCGCCACGCGGTGCGTCGATCCCCAGGCGTCATAGGGCGTGCGCGAGAGCAGGATCGGGCCGCCGCGCGTGCCCTTCTTCATCACGATCACGGTATAGAGCTTGGTGCCATCGCGCATCGGCACCATCGCCTCGCGCCGGATGAAATCGGCCGAGGGCAGCACCTGGTCAAAATGCGCGATCACATCGGGCGTCATCGGCGTAACCGGGGCATCGGCCGCCGGGGCGGCGCCTTGCGCCAGGGCAGGGCCGGCGATGGCGAGCGAAAACAGGGAAGCCGTTGCCAATGACAGGAATGCGCGCATGGGGGTGCAACTTTCGAACAGCAGGAAGGCGCGCAGGGTGGTTGCGCGGGAAACCTTACTACCGCGCGATCGCGCAAAGACAAACGGACATTGGCCAGCGCCTCATGCCGCGTTGGCCAGGGCCTCCCACCCACGCTGGCTGCGCCAATCGGGCGCCAGGTCGGAAAAGCGCGACAGGGCGAGCTTGTCGATCTCGGCAAAGCTGACCTGCCCATCGATCACCAGATCGCGGATGGCATGGCCCGAAGCCGGCGACAGGCCAAAGCCCACGCCCGACATCGTGGCGATCGTGACGTTTTCGGGGTGAGTCAGCCGGTCGATGATCGGGCGCCCATCGGGCGTGTTCTCGATGATGCCCGACCACGAGCGGATCACGTTGAGATTTGCGGCGCCCGGCAGCAATTCGGCCACGCGCCGCGCCAGGTTGCGCGCCAGCGGCGTCGATGGGCGCGCGGTGGGGCCGGCGGGATCGGTATCGAGCCATTCGTGCGGCCCGCCGCCATAGGCAAGGTTGCCACGCAGGGTCTGCCGGCCATAGAGCCCGTTGCCATCCACCCCGCCCCAGCGCATCAGCGGCGCCGGTTCGGTCACGATCATTTCCGCGCGCGCGGCCGCCAGCGGCACGTCAACGCCCAGCGGCGCCATCAGCCCGGCGATCTGCGGCCCGGCCGCCACCACCAGCGCGTCGCACGAAAAGGTGCCCTGCGGCGTCACCACGCCGGTGGCGCGGCCCCCGCTGGTTTCGATGCGCAGCGCCGGGCAATGCTGGATGATGCGCCCGCCCAGATCCTGCGTGGCCCAGGCATAGGCCTGCACCGTGCGCTGCGGGTTGGCATGCCCGCCAAAGCGCAGGTGGATGCCGCCCAGGCAATTGTCACCCGCCAGTGGCACCATCTCGCGCGCCTGCTGCGCGTCGATCTTGTCCACCTGATAGCCCATGTCGCCACACATGCCGGCGATATAGTGATAGTGATGCAGTTGCCGCTCGCTGACAGCAATGATCACCCGCTCGCGCTGGTATTCGGTAGGATAGCCGAGCATTTCGTCCATCATCGGCCACAGGCGCTGTTCTTCATCGAACAGCGGGCTTTGATAGTGCGAAGCGCCGCCGCCGTTGCGGCTCGAGGCTTCCCAGCCGACCACGCCCTTGTCGAGCACGATCACGTCCACGCCAGAGCGGGCCAGCCACCATGCGGCCGAAAGCCCCGTCACCCCTGCGCCGATCACGATGACCGAGGCGCCATTTGCCGATTTCGTCATGTCGCGTCCCGTCGTCATCAAAGGTGCATGTTGCCGCCCAGCGCCTCGCGGTGCATTGCCTCCCGCTCGGTGCCGATGTCGCGATAGGGCGTCCATTGCGTGGGAATGCCGAACCACACGTCCCAGCCTTCGCGCATCGCCTCGGCCTCGTCCCAGTCCGCCAGAACCTTGAGCGCCAGGGGCCGCACCGGTGCGCGCCAGCCGGCGCGGGGCGCCTGGTCGATCGGCAGGTTGGCGCCCATCGCCAAGAGCATGCCTACCTGCTCGCGACAACGCCGCGCCTGGCAGGCGCCCATGCAGGCACGCGTCAGGCGCTTGATCTGCTCCTGGTCGGGCGGTCCATCGTGCAGCAGCGTTTCCAGGCTGCGGCAGCCGAGCTTATCGGGCCGGGCGAGATACTGCGGCGGCTGCACCCCCAACAGATCGGCGCGGCTCACTTCCTCGCACTGGCACACGTGCACGGTATCGGGCGTGGCAGCGACCAGCGCGCGCAGCCATGCCTGGCGATAGGCCAGCCGATCGGTTGCGGGCGCCGCGTGATCGGGCGCCGGCGCAGCCAGCCCCAGCGCCTGCCGCGCCGCGGCGCGGCCCTGCGCGGCGGCAGCCTCGCGGCCATGGCCCAGCCCGGCGCAATCACCGGCGATGAACACATCGGGCAGCGCCATACCGGCCAGCGCCTGGGGCACATGGCCGCCGCGCGCGCTGTCGGTCACGATGCGGCCACCGGCCACGTCGAGCAGCTCGATCGCCGGCACTACGTCCACCGCCATGCAGATCGTGTCACATTCCAGCGTTTCTGCGGCGCCCTCGCCCGATACCGGCCCGATCACCGCCGCACGCACGCCATCGATGCCGCTAGGCGCCCCCCGGATCACGCTGGCGCAGCGGATCGGCACACCCGCCGCCTGCAGCGCCGCGACCTTGGCCGCGTCACCTTGCGGCGCGTCTGCCACTTCGACCAGGGCAGCAACTTCCAGCCCCTTGTCCAATGCCAGTTGCGCAGTATCGAGCGCGAGATCGCCCGAGCCCAGCACCACCAGCCGCCGCCCGGCAAAGGCGTCATAGCGCGTGAGCAGGGCATGCAGCCCCTGCGCGCCCATCACGCCAGGCTGCGCCCAGCCATCGAACGCCAGCGCCAGATCGCGCGCGCCGGTGGCCAGAACAATGGCCTTGAACCCGACGGTCCAGGAACGCTCTTCATCGGCCAGACCCAGCATCGCCTCGGGCAGCGCGCCCAGATTGGCGCGGTTGCGCCACAGGCCCCAGGCATAGACACCCAGCTGCACATCGATGCCGGCCTCGAACGCCTGCTCGAACAGCGGCTCGGCCATGAACACCTGTTCGATCATGCGCGCCTTGGCCGAAACCGCGCCGGTCATCCGCCCGCCAAACCAATAGGGCACGTCATTGCCCATCTGCGCGGCGCTAACCGGGTGCTCGTCCACGAGCAGCACGCTGGCGCCGTTCGCGGCCGCTTCCAGCGCAGCGTCAAGGCCTGCCGGCCCGGCGCCGACCACGACCAGGTCGTAATGCGCATCGGCGCCGGGCAGCTTGCCATTGACGGCGTGGGCATCGGTTCCGGTGAAACCCTCGTTGTTGCTGTCCACCACGCTCACACCACCTCCAGCGCCTGCGCCAGGTCGGCGATCAGGTCGTCCTCATGCTCGATCCCCACCGACATGCGAATGGTGCCATCGGTAATTCCCCCGGCCAGGCGCTTGTCCGCCGCCACGGCATAGTGCGTGGTGCTGGCCGAATGGCACACCAGGGTTTCCGACCCGCCCAGGCTGACCGCCACTTTCATCAGGCGCAGCGCATCGAGCAGGCGGAACGCCTCGGCCTCGCCACCCTTGAGATGGAAGGAAAAAGTCGATCCCGCGCCGCTGCACTGGCGATCGAACACCGCGCGCTGCGGCGATCCTTCGGGCAGGAAGCCCAGATAGGTGATGCCGGCCACCTTGGGATGATCGCGCAGGAACGTGGCGATCACGCGGGCATTGTGCATCGCCCGTTCCGACCGCACGTGCACGCTTTCCATCGAGCGCAGCACCAGCCAACTGGTGAACGGATCGAGGTGGCTGCCCAGCGTAGTGCGCAACAGCCGCAGCGGCGCGATCAGGTCCAGCTTGCCCGAAACACCGCCGGCCAGAAGATCGCTATGCCCGCCGCAATACTTGGTAAGCGAGGTCATGCACAGGTCCACCCCCAGCGCGATCGGGCGCTGGGCAAAGGGGCCGAGCAGAGTATTGTCGCACACCACCACCGGGCGGCGCCCGGTGCGCGCGCCGATCTCGTCAGCCAGGGCCACGATCATCGGCAGGTCGGTGATGGCGGCGGTGGGATTGGCCGGGGTTTCGATCACGATCATCGCCAGCGGCCCGGCGGCCAGCGCCTGGTCGGCCTGGGCGCGTACATGGTCGGCGTTGCAGCCATCGGTGATGTCCACCGTGGTCACGCCCCATTGCGGCATGAACTGGTTGAGCAGGCCATCGGTGCCGCCATAGATCGGGCGGGAATGCAGCACGCTGTCACCTGGCCGCAAGTGCGCCAGGGCGATCGCGCTGTGCGTCGCCATGCCCGAGGCGAATACTGCGGCCGCCTCTGCCCCGTCCACCGCCGCCAGCCGGCTTTCCAGCATGTCGAGGTTGGGATGGCCGAGGCGGGCATAGATATGGTGCGTCTGGCCCACTTCCGGTCCGGTGCCATCGAAATAGGCCTCGTGAATGGCCTTGGCCTGGGCGGCGGATTCGTAAACGAACGTGCTGGTCAGATAGACCGGCGGCTTTGCCGCGCCGCCCGCTTGGGCCGGATCATAGCCTGCCGCCACGGCCAGGGTTTCGGGCCGCACGCCCGGCCCATCATGCCGCATGGCTAAGATCCTTGGACGCCGCCACCGGTGCACTATCGGGTTGCGCCGCACCCAGCTGCATATCCAGGTATTCACGCGCCTTGGCACAATACCAATCGACGAAGCGCACCACCAGCACTTCAGCCTCGGGCGAATAGGGACCGGGCGTGTAGCCGGGACTATCGACGCCTTCCTGGTTGTTTTCGGCCAGTTCCTTGTCCTGCAGGTTGGTGGTGTTCCACAGCTCCACCAGCTTGGCGCGGTCATAGTCCACGCCTTCCACTGCATCCTTGTGCACCAGCCACTTGGCCGTCACCACGGTTTCACGCGGGCCGACCGGCATGGCACTGAAGAAGAACAGGTGATCGCCCACGGCATGGGCAAAGCTATGCGGCTCCAACGCCCAGCGCAGCGAGCCGACGTCGCCATCGCCCGCCGCCACCATCGGCCGCGCCACCAGCGGCTGCCCATCCATCGACATGGTCTGCATACCGGGGTTGAGCGGGAAGCGGATCGCCTGCCACCAATCCTCGCCCACCGGGCCCATGGCCAGGCCCAGATCCTGCATCCGCGCCTCGAACTGCGCGGCGTGATCGGCCTCGCCAAATTCGAAATACGACGATGCGCTGACCGGGAACGTGCGCGCCAGTTCGGGGTGCGAGGCCTGGCAATGATAGCACTCGCGCCCGTTTTCCAGCACCAGCTTCCAGTTGGCGTATTCGGTCAGGCTTTCGACATGGGCCACCTTGGCATTGGCCAGATCATGCGGCGCCAGCAGGGCTTCCATCTCGCGCCGGAAGGTTTCGAACGGCGGCGCATCGTCGGCCAGGCAGATATAGATGACGCCAGCGACGATCTCGATCTTCACTTCGCGCAGGCCGTGATCGGCATTGTCGAAATCGGCCGGCATGCGCGCCGCGCTGAGCAGCGAGCCATCGAGGTTGTAGGTCCAGCGATGATAGGGGCACACCAGGCGCGGCGAGCGGCCGGTGCCTTCCTTGCACAGCATCGCGCCGCGGTGGCGGCAGGAATTGTGGAACGCGCGGATCGCGCCGCCCTTGTCGCGCACGATCAGGATCGGCCAGCGCCCGACCTTGAGCGAGGACCACGATCCCGCCTCGGGCAGTTCGCAGGTAAAACCGGCCATCAGCCACGAACGGCCATAGATCGCGGTCATGTCGAAATCGAACATGGCCGGATCGTTGTACAGCGCCTGGGGCAGGCTGTGCCCGGGGCGGCGTTCGTCAAGCTTGGCCTTGATGTCGACCAGGTTCACCCTTGTGCGTCCTTTCAAAATGGCACCATGGGTCTTGGCACGGGCAGCGCGGCTCTCGCGAATCCGATTAAGTCATGCCCGCATGCGATTTTCGCCGTGGCCGGCGCGCAACAAAAATCCGATGGAATTGACGCAGATCAAGGAAACGCGCATTTTCGGCCGTGCCGGCATTTTCCGGCCGGGCGGACTGCCAAGAACGGGAGCCACCACCATCGGACCGAACGGGCTCATCAATCGCCGCTGGTTGCCGCTGAACGCCTTGCGCGCGTTCGAAGCGGTGGGCCGCTACCTGAGCTTTACCGCCGGCGCGCAGGCGCTGACGGTGACGCAAAGCGCGATGAGCCGCCATGTCAGCAGCCTGGAAGACCTGATCGGCAAGCCGCTGTTCGAACGCAGCGCTTCCGGCCTCAAGCTGACCCCGGCGGGCGAAGTCTTGCTGCCCGTGGTCAGCAAGTGTCTGGACCGCATGGAGCAGACGCTCAATGTGGTGCGCAACCAGGACATGGAAAGCCGCCCGTTGCGCGTGCATATCCCGCCCTCGCTGCTCTATCAGACGGCGCTGCCGCTGATCCACGGTTTCCGCCGCGAGCATCCCGAAATCCGCATCGATGTGTCCACCTCCAACGCGACGGGCGCGCCGCCGGGCAATCTCGACATGGCGATCGTGTTCGACCGGCCCAACGTGGGCGACATGGTCACCGACCTGTTGTGGATGGTGCGTGTCGCGCCGCTGTGCTCGCCCGCCACATGGGAACAACACAAGGGCAAGTCTCTGGAGGAATTCCTCAATTCCGCAGAACTGCTGCATGTGAAGCTGGATAACGAACCTCGCGGCCTGCTGTGGAGCAGTTATGCAGACCAGCAGCGTCTCACGCTCAACTGCACCGATGGCCTGGCCTTTGACACTGCCTTTTCCGCTGTGCGCTATGCCATTGGCGCCTCGGGCGTGGTCCTGGCTGATATCGACATGTTCGGCCCCGAAATCGCCGCCGGAAACCTGGTCATGCCTTACGATGCGGTGGCCGGCGATGGCTATGGCTATTACCTCAAGCTTCATGCCGAAGATCTTTCAGACCCGGCGATCTACCTGTTCCGCGAATGGATCATCCGCCATTTCGCCCGGCAGCGCGGCCAGGAAGAGACGGCCGAGGCCGAGCACAAGGCCCAGATCATGGCCAAGGCCTGACACCACGCGAACGCAGCACGAAATTCCGTTTGTACCATTCGGTCAAATGATGTACTGATCAGTACAAGGCACAGTCGTGCTGAGTCGAGCGATCGATCGCTCCATCGTCATCATTGCAATGCTGGTCTTGCATCCACGGCTCTCGCTGCTGGAACCGCTGCCGGCTTCCCGAAAGGAACAGACGTGTCCCGTCCCCCCCTCCCCCCGTTCACCGCCGAAACAGCGGCTGAAAAGGTGCGCCTGGCCGAAGATGGCTGGAACACCCGCGATGCCGCCAAGGTGGCGCTGGCCTATACCCCCGACACGCGCTGGCGGAACCGCGTTGAGTTCGCGACCAACCGCGAAGAGGCGCAGGCCTTTCTCACGCGCAAGTGGAACAAGGAACACGAATACCGCCTGATCAAGGAACTGTGGGCATTCACCGGCAACCGCATCGCCGTGCGCTATGCCTATGAATACCGCGACGATGGCGGGCAGTGGTTCCGCGCCTATGGCAACGAGAACTGGCTGTTTGCCGAAGATGGCCTGATGTCCAACCGCCATGCCAGCATCAACGAAATGCCGATCGCCGAGGCCGACCGCAAGTTTCACTGGCCGCTGGGCCGGCGCCCCGACGATCATCCTTCGTTGAGCCAGCTTGGCCTGTGAAAACCCGGCGCGTGCTCACCGATCGCCAGAGCGCGGTGCCCGCCTTGGCCGAAGCCTTTCGCGAGCACGGCTTCGAGGGCGCGAGCCTGGCCGTGCTGTCCAAGGCGACGGGCCTGGGCAAAGGCAGCCTCTACAACTTCTTCCCCGGCGGGAAGGAGGAAATGATGGCGGCGGTGCTCGACAACATCGACGCCTGGTTCGTAGACGCGATCTTCCAGCCGCTTGAGGATGGGCCCGACCCGCAAGCGGCGATCATCGTTATGTTCGCTGACGTGACCGCCTACTTCCGATCGGGCAGGCGGGTGTGCATCGTCGGGTGCCTTGGCCTCAACAGCGCCGGCCAGGCCTTTTCCGGTAAGTTGGCAGGGTATTTTGCGCGCTGGATCAAGGCGCTGGCCCAATGCCTGGAAAAAGGCGGGGTACGACAGGGCCTGGCGCTCGCGCTTGCCGAAGAAGCGGTGTCGGGCATCCAGGGCGCGATCGTGCTGGCACGGGCGCTGGACGAGGCGGCCTCGTTCCAACGCATCGTTGCGCGGCTCCAGGCCACGTTGCTGGCCGCCCTTGCCGCTTCCCCGCACGCAGGGACCGCGCCCGACACGGTTACCAAGGACGAGACCTGATGGCACAGACATTCCTGCGAACCATGTTCGGCCCCCACTCCCGCGCCTTGCAAGAGCAGGACGGCTCGCGCACCGCCTATGCGCGCATGGAAGCGCAAGCGGGCGACGCGGATATCCTCACGGCGCGTGAGCTCGACTTCATCGCCGCGCGTGACAGCTTCTATATCGCCAGCATCAGTGAACACGGCTGGCCCTATATGCAGCATCGCGGCGGGCCGGCGGGCTTTCTCCGCCGGATTTCCGGCAACCGCATCGGTTTTGCCGATTATCAGGGCAACCGGCAGTTCCTCTCGACTGGCAACCTCGCAGCCGACGATCGCGTCTGCCTGTTCCTGATGGATTATCCCGCACGGCGCCGGTTGAAACTGATCGGCCATGCCCGCACCACCAGCGAGCCCGACGATGTCGCGGCGCTGATGCCCGCAGACTATGCCGCCATCGGCGAGCGCGCGTTTGTGATCGACATCGTCGGGTTCGATTGGAACTGCCCGCAACACATCACGCCCCGGTTCGGCGCGGCAGACCTGGCGCAGATCACCCAGCCGCTCCAGGATGAGATAGCCCGCCTGCGCGCCCGCATCGCCACCCTGGAAGCCGTGACGCCACAAGGCTGACCTGCGTTCGGCTCGGCACGCGGAAATTACGGTGGCCAAAGCACATTTCAATACGTTACGACAGCGCGCATGAAGAACCTCACACCTTTTGGCGCGCTGCTGATCTGTGCTGCGATCGGTCTGTTGACCCACAAGTTCGGCCTGTGGTTTCCGATCGGGATCGTGGCCTTTATCGCGGTGAGCGTGGCGCAGAACAAGCTGCGCCCGTAAACCGGGCCTACCAGGCGGGCCTGTCCGAGAGATCGTGGCCGCCGCGCGCACTGCGCAGGGTTTGCGGTGCATTCATGTGCGCCTGGCCGGTGGCGGCCATATCGGTCGCCCATTCGCTGATCAGGGTACGGCGCACGATGCACCACTGCCCGTCGCGGCAGGCATAGGCATCGATATAGCGGCCAGCGATGAACAGATCGCGCGGAGCGCCATCGGCGTCGCGGATACCGTGCCACGCCTGGAAATAGCTTTCCCCGCTGGCGCGGGCGGTATCGTGGATCGCGATGCGGCTTTGCCCCAGCATGTGATGGCTGGCCTGCATCTGCCCCAGAAAGCCAAACGCAAAAGTCACGAACCCATCGAGATCGCCGGCATAGACGCCGCAATCGATTTGGGCATCGGGGTGGAACGCGCTGCGGAACAGTGCCTCGTCCAGCCTGTCCAGCCCGCGCATATAGCGGTGCAGCGCATCGGTGATGTCGCGCCGCGCGACGTAATCGGCCAGGGGATCGGCCAGGGTGGCCAGCCTTGTCTGCGTCACAGCTTCACCACCACTTTCCCCAGGCTCTTGCCGGTCAGCATGCGATCATAGGCGATAAGGGTGTTTTCCAGGCCTACGGTTTCATCGATCGTCGCCACCAGTTTGCCGGCGTCGAACCAGGCGCGCAGGCGCGGCATGAATTCGGCGCCCCGATGCAGGAAATCGGGAATGAAAAAGCCTTCGACGCGCAGCCGACGCATCAGGATCTGGTCAAACCGCGCCGGGCCGGGCAGCGGCTTGTCGGCATCATAGCCTGCCACCAGCCCGCATACCGCAACGCGGCCATAATGCGCCATGTTGGGCAGCACCGCATCGAGCAGCGGGCCGCCGACATTGTCGAAATAGCCGTGCACTCCGCCATCGACTGCAGCGAGGCGGGCGGCGACATCCTCGTTCTTGTAGTCGATCGCCTGATCAACCCCCAGGGTTTCCAGCAGATAGCGGCACTTGTCCGGCCCGCCGGCAATGCCGATCACGCGCAACCCCAGGTTGCACCCGATCTGGCAGGCCAGGCTGCCCGTGGCCCCGGCGGCGGCCGACACCACCAGCCATTGCCCGGCGGCCAGGCCCAGCACTTCGGCCACGCCGACATAAGCGGTCCAGGCATTCATCCCCAGCGCGCCGAAATGCTGGCGGATATCGGCCACGTCATCGTCCACCGCTACCAGGCCGGCGGGATCGGGCATGACGGTGCTGAACTGCGCCCACTGGCCAAAGCCGCGCACCAGCGTGCCGCTGGCAAAGCGCGGATCGCGGCTCTCGCTCACCCGGCCCAGCACCACCCCCATCATCTTGGCGCCCAGCGGCAGGGGCGGTTGATAGCCATCGGTGCGCGGGCTCATCCACATGCGCGTGCCGGCATCCATCGACAGGTATTCGGCCGCGATCCGCACTTCGCCATCGCCCAGCGGCGCCAGCGTTTCGGTGCAGAGCGACAGGGCGCTGGCAAAATCGTGCCCCTGTGGGCGCGCATCCAATCTCCAGAAGCGGTTCTGCGCCATGGCCAGCCATCATCCTCTCGGTTCGTTGGCCGATGTGCTGCCCGCTGCGCCGGGCTCACGCCACCTAGTCAAAGGATTAGGCCTATCCATTGTCGGAGGCAGGGGCGGCGCGATGCTCGTGGCTTAACCTCAAGGCTTGGGACCAGAACAGTTCAACCATACCCCAGCCACGCACAACAGACGCGCACCACAGCGCTCGCCAGGGAGAGTACCATGCCTCGCAAAGCCCATCGCCTGATGGCTGCGGCCGCCTTTGGCCCGCTGGCCCTTGCTCCGTTCACCGCCGCCCTCGCCGCCGAAGCACCACCGCCCGCAGCCGCCGATGCACCGCCTGCCGCCGAACACGAAAGCGGCCTTGCCGAAATCATCGTGACCGCGCGCAAGCGGGTGGAAAGCGCACAGTCGGTGCCGGTCGCCGTCACGGCCATTTCCGCGCAGACCCTGGTGCAGCGCGACATTACCAGCATCGAAAAGATCGCCGCCGCCACGCCCAGCCTTACCGTGGGCCACGCCTCCAACGGATCGGCCGCGCAGATCGCGCTGCGCGGCATCGGTTCGTCCTCCACCTCGATCGGAATCGAGCAATCGGTGGCAACCGTGGTCGACGGGGTCTATTACGGCCAGGGCCGCGTGCTGGAAGAAGGGTTCTTCGACCTGGCCGGCGTGGAAGTGCTCAAGGGCCCGCAAGTGCTGTTCTTCGGCAAGAACGCCACGGCCGGGGTCATCTCGATCAAGACCGCCGATCCCACCCCCACCTGGCAGTTCCGCGCCAAGGCCAGCTATGAATTCAAGGCCAAGCAGGCACAACTCGAAGGCGTGGCATCGGGCCCGCTGACCGATGACCTGGGCCTGCGCGTGGCGGTGCGCGGCACCAAGGCCTGGGGCGGATACTATGACAACGTGTCGCAGCCCTTTGCCATCACCTATCCGCTCTCGCCCACGCCCAGCCCGACCTACACCTCGTATCCCACGAGCAGCAACCAGCCGGGCAACCGCGAATTCCTCGGCCGCGTAACGCTGAAATACGAACCCAGCAGCGCCTTGACCGACACGCTCAAAGCCTCGTTCGATTACAACAAGGCCAACAATTCCAGCTATAACTATGTGGCCTATAACTGCCCCACCGGAAAGACGCAGATCAACGGCTATACCTGCGGCTACAACTTCGTGACGCACCAGAACAACCTGCCGAGCGAAGTGGCCAAGAATTTTCCCTATGCCGGCGATGGCAGCCTCTACAACCGCTACAAATCCGCAGCCGTCACCAACAATTTCAACTATGATCTCGACAAGGTCACGATCACCAACGTGACCAACTACAACTGGAACAACAACCAGTGGCTATGCGCGTGCGAATTCAATTCCAGCGCCAGCTCGGTCTGGGCCACGGAAAATTCCAGCTGGCAGGCCTTTTCCAACGAGCTGCGCGCGCTCACGCATTATGACAGCCCGGTCAACCTGATGGCCGGCGTGCTCTATCAAAAGACCCGCCGCGATTTCGCGCAGTTCGTCAGCTACAGCTACAACAATATCCCGAGCCAGGGCATCAACCAGTACCAGGACGGCACCAAATCGAGCTATACCCGCGGGCAGACCATTTCCGGCTTTGCCCAGGCGATCTGGAAGATCGTGCCCCAGGTCGAATTCGATGCCGGCGTGCGCTATACCCACGAAACCAAGGACAGCTTCTTCATCCAGCCCTATACCAGCCCCACGTTCATCGGCGTGTGGCCGATGGGGGCCGGCTCGCAGGTTACCGCGCATCAGGTGTTCAACAACTGGTCGCCCGATTTCTCGTTGACCTACAAGCCGCTGCAAGACGTGATGGTCTATGCCTCGTACAAGACGGGCTACAAGTCGGGCGGGTTCTCCAACGGCGGGATCTATTCGCTCGCCTCGACCAACCCGGCGGCGGATTTCGTGTTCAATCCCGAAACCGTGCAGGGCTTTGAAGGCGGCATCAAGAGCACGCTGGCCGATCACCAGCTGCGCCTCAACCTCAACCTATATTCCTATAAATACAAGAACCTGCAGACCGACTATTTCGACTCGGTCAAGGTGGCGTTCCAGACGCTGACGGCCGATGCCACGACCAAGGGGGTCGAACTGGAGTTCGAATTTGCCCCGCGCGCCGTGTCGGGCCTCAACCTGCATGGCAGCATGAACTACAACGATGCCAAATACAGCAACTTCCCCGTCGCGCCGTGCTTTGGCGGGCAGAGCATTGCCGAAGGCTGCAACCTGACCACCGCCGGCACCCCGATCGCCGCAGGTGGCACCGGCGCGCGCCAGAACCTGACCGGCCAGCCGCTGGGCATGGCCCCGCACTGGACCGGCACGCTGGGCGCGAACTATGAAACGCCGATTGGCAATGGCCTCAAGGCCGGGCTCAACATCGATACGCGCTACAGCGCGTCGTATCTCGTCTCGGGCTTTGGCGAACAGTTCTCGCGCAATCCCGCCTATGCCGTGCTCGACGTGGGCGTGCGCCTGGGCGCAAGCGACGATAACTGGCAGGTGGCGATCATCGGCAAGAACTTGACCAACAAGCAATATATCAACGGCGGTGTCGATGCGCCGCTCACCGGCAGCGGCACCGGCACGGCCAATGCGCTGCATGCCGATCTCATGGGCTTTGGCGCGCTGCCCCGAACGGTGCAGATTTCGCTGACCAAGAACTTCTGATCAGCGCACCGCGCGCGATCAGCAGGACCGCGTGAGGCGCGGGTGCCGGACAATTCGGCACCCGCGCCTTTTTTCATGGTGAAGCGTTGGTTGGCGCCGCGCCGGCGATCCGTTAACGCAGCACGCGTGCCGGCCCGCCCGGCGCGGGACCCAATAGTGCAACAAGAAAGCGTCATTCCCATGCAAGCCTTTCGCGGCTCGATGATCTTCACGGTCGTCTGCCTGATCCTCGCCGGCGTGCTCGGCTATGTCGAGACCGGGTTGATTGGCCCGGCGCTCTCGATGGTGTTCATTGCCGGCGTGCTCGGCGTGATGGAAACCTCGCTCAGCCTCGACAACGCCGTGGTCAACGCGTCCATTCTCAAGGACATGGACCCGCTGTGGCAACGCCGCTTCCTGACCTGGGGGATCATCATCGCCGTGTTCGGCATGCGCATCGTCTTCCCGATCCTGATCGTCTCGGTCGCCGCGCTTGTCTCTCCATGGGAAGCGGCGCGCATCGCGATTGCCGATCATGCCCGCTACGAAGCGATCGTGACCGGCGCGCATGTGGGCATTTCCGGCTTTGGCGGCGCGTTCCTGATGCTGGTGGGGCTGTCGTTCTTCTTCGATACCGACCGCGAGCATCACTGGATCGGCCTGATCGAACGCCCGCTGGCCGCTTTCGCGCGGCTGCCCCTGGCGCCCTATCTGGTCACCGCGATCGTGGTTGGCGCCATCTCGTTCTGGTTGCACCCCGGCGAACAGAAGACGTTCCTGATTGCGGGCCTCGCCGGCGTGGCAACCTATTTCGCGGTGCAGAAATTCGGTGACCTGATGGGCGGCGAAGAAGATGCCACCACCGGCAAGATCGTCCGCTCGGGTGCGGCGGCGTTCGTCTATCTCGAATTTCTCGATGCCTCGTTCTCGTTCGACGGCGTGATCGGCGCCTTTGCCATCACCAACGATATCCTGCTGATCGCACTGGGCCTGGGCATCGGCGCGATGTTCGTGCGCTCGATGACCGTGGCCCTGGTGCGCGGCGGGCACTTGAGCGAGTTTCGCTTTCTCGAACCCGGCGCGTTCTATGCCATCGTCGCGCTTGCGGTGATCATGCTGATCAGCATCCGCGTGCACGTGCCCGAGATCGTCACCGGCCTGATCGGCGCGGTGATCATCGGTGCCTCACTCTATGCCTCGATCCGCCACAAGCGGCGCTTCCCCCACGAATACGAGGAAGCCGGCGAGGCCGACGCGATCCTGCCCAGCGGCGATGTGCAGCCCGGCCAGCACACCGCCTGAGCCAAGGGCCGCCGCGCGCGGCTCCACGGAACCCGCGCGCGGCCGGCCGCTTAGAACTTCACGTCGCCCAGCACGCCGATGGTGCGCATGGCCTGCGTGGTGAGCCAGGCGGTCTGATAGCTGCCGTTGTTGCTGATCGCGGTGACGAAGCGGGTGTTGAACAGGTTGCGGGCAAACACCGCCACGTTCCAGCGCCCATCGGCATCGCGCACGCCGATCTGGCCACCGGCAATGCCATAGCCGCGCTGATAGGTCAGCGGATCGCCATTGGCACTGAAGTTCACCGAACTGCGATAGTTGTAGTTCGCCTTGATGAAGCCGGTGATTTCGCTGGTCACCGGCACGTCGTAATTGGCGTTGAGCGAATAGGTGAACTTGGGGCTGTTGGGCAGCACGTTGCCGGTGTTGTTGAAGAACCGCGTGGCGGGAACCGTGGTGGTGGTGCCGGGGATCGTGGTGCTGACAAAGCAGCCGGGCTGCGTGGGATAGTTGCAGGTGCCGTTGGGGAAATAGGCAAACTTGGCATCGATATAGGCGGCGTTCCCGCTGATCGTCAGCCGGTCGGTCGGCCGCGCGGAAAAGTCCATTTCGATCCCGCGCGAGCGCACCTTGCCGGCATTGGCAATCTGCAGGATCGCCAGGTTGGTGCCGTTGAAGATGAACGGCGTGGAAATCTGCGTCTGGAAATCCTTGATGTCGGTGGTGTAGGCATCAATGTTGAACACCAGGCGGCGGTTGAACCACGCGGTTTTCAGGCCAATTTCATAGTTGGTGGGAATTTCCGGGTTGGAAAACAGCGGCTGGCCCAGCAGATAGCCACTGACCAGCCCGATGCCCGGCCCCTTGTAGCCGCGCGAATAGGTGAAATAGGTCATCACATCGGGGGTGATCTTGTATTCGGTGCCCAGCTTGTAGCTGAAATTGTCGGCCTTGCGATTGCTGGGATAGGTGGTCTGGTCAAACGCCAGCGGCGGCGCGCCGGGGAACGCATTGTCGGTGGGGCTGACCAGCGTGCGGTTGTAGCGGATCATGGTCAGGTCATCGTGAGTATAGCGCCCGCCCACGATCAGCTTCCACTGCGGCGTCAGGTTGATGTTGCCCTGGCCGAACACGGCATAGTTCAGCGTCTGGATATCGGGCTGGGCCTTGCGGCTATAGACCGCTGTGGACGCCGGCAGACCCAGTTGCCCCTGCTGCGGATAGGCGGCCTTGAGGTTTTGGTTGAAGTAATAGAGCCCGACGACATAATCGACCAGCCCGCGCTTGGGCGATGCCAGGCGCAGTTCCTGGGTCAACTGCTGCTGCGCTTCATCCGCGCCGTTGATCGGGAAGAACGGCGTGTCGGTAAAGCCGGTGTCGGTGTTGTCATGCAGCACCCAGCGGCGGAACGCGGTGATCGAGGTGAGCGTATAATCGCCGATCGACTTGTCGATCTGCAGCGAGCCGCCCCACTGCGTCATGTTCAGATAGACCGGACCGCCGACATTGGTTTCGCGGTTATCCAGGCTGGGCACGATATTGTAGGCGGCCAGGCGCTGCACCACATAGTTGTTGGGCGCCGCGCCCACCGTGCCGACAATCACCGATTGGCAGCAGGCCGAGGAATGGTGGCCCCAATCGAACGAGGCCAGCACCGACAGGTCGCTGTCAGGCTTGAACAGCAGCTTGGTGCGGAAACCGCCCTCGCTCTGCCCGCCGAGCGTCTGGCCCGTGTATACATTGTTGATGAAGCCATCGCGGTGGTTGAAATAACCGGTGGTGCGCCAGGCGAGATTGTCGGTCAGCGGCACGTTGAGCACGCCTTCCAGCTTGGTCTCGTTGTCGGTGCCGTAAGACGCGCGCGCGCTGCCTTCGAAATTCTGGGTGGGATTTCGGGTGGAGATCGACACCACGCCGGCCGAACCGCCCTTGCCGAACAGCATGCCCTGCGGGCCACGCAGCACGTCAACCTGCGCCACATCGGCAAGATCGCCCGTGCCCATGCCCGGCCGGCCGAGCACCACGCCATCGACCACCACGCTCACGCTCTGTTCCGTGCCATCGGCAAAGGCAAAGGTGCCCACGCCACGAATGGCAAAGCCTTCGCCGCGCACGCTGTTGGATTCGGCAAACTGCACGCTGGGGGCCAGGAAGCGGATATCGGTGATATTGGTAAGGTTTGCCGCCTTGAGCATGTCACCGCTGACCGAGCTGACCGCCACCGGAACATCCTGCAGGCGCTCGCTGCGCTTTTGCGCGGTGACGACGATATCGGTCACGCCGGCGGGCGGCGTGTCAGCCGCAGGGGCAGCCGGCGCGGCTGGCGCAGCGGCCGGGGCAGCAGCAAGTGCCGCGCCCGGCATGGCCAAGGCCAGCGCCAAGGCGCCCAGCGAAATCGCTGAGGAAATTTTCGGCCCACATACGGTGGGCATGGCGAAGGTGGTTGTCATGCGTCTGCTCCCATCAGGCATTTTTCTATGTCTGGCATGAGGGAGGCGCACGCGCCGGCCGGGCAGCCTTCGGCCCCGGCAGATTTTGCCCCCATCACACCCTCAACCCGGTTCACCGCGCAAGCTCTGTATGCTGATTCGTGCCTCGCTGCACGATTGGGCATACCGAATACGGCTATTTCGTAATTTTGTATTTCACGCTGACGGCGTTGTCAAACCCTGATCGGCATAGTGTATGCCAGTTTTGGGCGATGTGGCATTTATGTGCACACAGTGCGCGCGCCATGCCCTGCCCGGCGCGTCAAACGCCTGGCGGGCGACCCAGCCATGCCGCGCTGTATACGCAGTTAGGCCAGTGCGCGAACGATCAGGAAAAAGATCGAGGGGCACACCAGGCAGCCGATGCCGGTGTGGAACGTGGCGGTCAGCGCGCCATAGGGCACCAGCCGCGCATCGGTGGCGGCCAGGCCACCCGCCACGCCACTGACCGTGCCCATCAGCCCGCCAAAGGCCATGGCACTGCGCGGGTTGTCGAGCCCGATCAGGCGCGCGACCATCGGCGTGAACGTCATCACCAACACGGCCTTGAGCACGCCGGTGGCGATCGACAGGGCGATCACCGGAGACGAAGCGCCCAGCGCCGCGCCGGTCACCGGGCCGACGATATAGGTAACCGTACCCGCGCCCAGCGTGGTGAGCGACACGGCATCGCGATAGCCAAAGCTCCAGGCCACGCCTACGCCCACGGCAAAGGGCACGATCGTGCCCAGCGCCAACGCGATCACGCCCATCAAGCCGGCCTTGCGCGCCTCGATCACGTCAACCTCGAACGCGGTGGCAACGATGGCAAAATCGCGCAGCATCGCGCCGCCCATCAGCGCCAGCCCAGCCAGGCCCGGCACATCGGCCAGGCCCTTCTTGCCGCCGGTCAAGACCCCGCCCCACCAGGCCAGAGCCAGCGCGGCCAGGATGGCGATGGCACTGGCGTGGATGCGCCCGCCGGTGAGATGGCGCGACACCGCCACGCTGGCCAGCATCAGCCCGCCGACCACGGCAAAGGCCAAGACCAAGCCCTGATCGGCCAGGATCTTTTGCACGATATCACCCATGGCGGCCGCCCATCACCCGGCCCAGCACGGCCACCAGGGCAAAGCACAGCGTGACCGCGCTGATCCCGGCGATCACCACCATCGGCCCGCCTTCCAGCGCCGCCAGCACATTCTGCTGCGCGGCCATGGCCACCACGATGGGGATATACATCAGGCCCCAGAATTCCACGCCCAGGCGCAGGCCCGGCGTCAACTTGCCACGGCGCGCCAGCCAGGCCTTGGCCGCGATCAGCAGCAACATGGCCAGCCCCACCCCGCCGACATTGGCCTTCACATGCAGGACATGGCCCAGCAATTCCCCCAGCGCCGCCCCCAGGAGCGTGCACAGCGCCAGAAGCGCCGTTCCATAAATTGCCATCGCCTTGCCCTCTCCCGATTACCGTTTTTGAAAAACAGCGGCTTGTGTGTCGTCAGCCCCCGCCCAGTTCCTCGCGCTTGGCGGTAAAGCGCTCCAGCGCGATCGAAGCGTTGAACATGTGCGCGCGCATGCAGCGCGCGGCTTCCTCGCCATCGCCGCGCATGATCGCGGCCACCACATCGCCATGCTCTGCGCGCGAGCGCACCGGGCGGCCGGTTTCGCGCAGCTGGGTACGGCGGAACGCGGCCATGCGATCGCGTAGGGCCATGGCCTGTTCGGCGATGAAGGCATTGTGCGTGCCTTCATAGATCACCTGGTGGAACGACCAGTTCAGGCGGTCGTAGGCATCGAGATCGCCCGCCTCCACCATCGCCAGCGAATCCTCGTGCAGCTGGGCCAGGCGGCTGCGCTCCATCGGGTTCATGCGATAGGCCGCCAGGCGCACGCACATGGCCTCGATCTCGGCGCTCATCTCGAACATGTCGATGATGCGCTGCGTGGTAAAGCCCGAGACCACCGCGCCGCGCCGGGGCCGCATTTCCACCAGGCCCACGGCCGACAGCTGGCGGATCGCCTCGCGCACCGGTGTGCGCGACGCGCCAAAGCGATCGCCGATCTGCTGTTCATCCAGCGTGGCGCCGGGCACCAGGCTGCCAGCGGTGATCTCGTCAGCCAGGGCAATGCGGATCCGCTCGGAAAGGAGCAGGCCGGGCGCTTCCTCGACGGGGTTCATTGGATTATCCTGCATGCGCAAATTTTCTCCACAACACATCTTGCATACACTAGAAGCCTATTCAACCATCATGTATGTGCCACACAGCACACCGAGCCCCCGCCGGGATATGAACCGGCCGCGGCGCCGATATCGCGGACACACAAAGGGATGAGCATGGAGCAGGACCTTTTCACCACTTTCCAGGCCCGTGCGCTGGATGCCCCCGATACGCCATTCCTGATCCTGCCCGATCTTTCGACGATCACCTATGGCGCCGCACTGGCGCGTTGTGGACAGATGGCGGGCCTGTTCCGCGCCGCCGGGGTGCAGCCGGGTGACCGGCTGGCCGTGCAGGTGGAAAAGAGCCCCACGGCCCTGCTCACCTATCTGGCCGCGCAGGCGATCGGCGCGGTCTATCTGCCGCTCAACACCGCCTATACCGCCGCAGAAGTGCGCTATTTCCTGGCCGATGCGCGCCCGGCGCTGTTCATCCACCGCCCGCAGGACGATGCCGCGATGGCCGCGCTGTGCGCCGACATCGGCGTGCCCGCGCGGCTGACCTTGGGCGCCGATGAGCAAGGCACGCTGGCTGCTGGCCTCAATGATTACGCGCCCGATCTGGCCCCATATGCCGCCAGCCCAGGCGATCTTGCCGCGATCCTCTACACCTCGGGCACCACCGGGCGTTCGAAAGGGGCGATGCTCACGCGCGCCAACCTTGCCTCCAATGCCTTCACGCTCAAGGATTACTGGCGCTTTGGCGCAGGCGACGTGCTGCTGCATGCCCTGCCGATCTTCCACACCCACGGCCTGTTCGTGGCCACCAACATCACGATCGCGGCGGGCAGCGCGATGATCCTGTGCCCCCGGTTCGACGTGGCCGAACTGATCCGCCTGATGCCGCGCGCCAGCGTGCTGATGGGGGTGCCCACGTTCTATTCGCGCCTGCTGGCAGAGCCGGCGTTCACCCACGATCTGGTGGCGCACATGCGCCTGTTCGTGTCCGGCTCGGCGCCGCTATCGGCCGAAACGCACAAGGAATTTTCTGCGCGCACCGGCCATGCCATCCTCGAACGCTATGGCATGACCGAAACCAATATGAACACGTCCAACCCCTATGACGGGCCGCGCATTCCCGGCAGTGTCGGCCTGCCGCTGCCCGGCGTGGAACTGCGCATCACCGATCCTGAAACCGGCGCTGTCCTGCCCCAGGGCGCGGTCGGCGGGATCGAGGTGCGCGGCCCCAACGTGTTCAAGGGCTATTGGCAGATGCCCGAAAAGACCGCCGAGGAACTGCGCCCCGATGGCTTCTTCATCACCGGCGACATGGGCGTGATCGATCCGGCTGGCTATGTTGCGATCGTCGGCCGGGCCAAGGATCTGATCATCTGCGGCGGGTTCAACGTCTATCCGGCCGAAGTGGAGGCGCTGATCGATGCCATCCCCGGCATCGCCGAAAGCGCGGTGATCGGCGTGCCCCACCCCGACATGGGCGAAGGCGTGGTGGCGGTGGTCCAGGCGCGCGATGCCGCGCTCGACGAAGCCGCCGTGCTGGGCGCCTTGCAGGGGCAGCTGGCCCGCTTCAAGCAGCCGCGCCGCGTGGTGTTCGTGCCCGAACTGCCGCGCAACACCATGGGCAAGATCCAGAAAAAGGCCCTGCGCGAAACCTATGCCACCCTCTTTGCCGCCAAGGTGAACTGAACCATGCGCGCCACCACGATCGATCGCCGCCAGGCGCTGGGCCTGATCGGCGCGGGTGCGCTGCTCGCGCCGCCCTTTGCGCCCGCCCTCGCCCGCGCTCCCCTGGCCCACGATGGGCTGACCATCGCCACCGGCAATGGCCTGGTGCGCGGAAAGCTGGCCGGCGGCGTGCGGGTGTTCACCGGCATTCCCTATGGCCAGGCCGCCCGCTTTGCCGCGCCGCGCCCGGCGCCGCGCTGGGCCGGGGTGCGCGATGCCACCGCGCCCGCGCCGGTCTGCCCGCAAAAGCCGGGCATGACGCCGTTTGCCGGCGCGATGACCGAGGATTGTCTGGCGCTCAACATTTGGGCGCCGGCCACGCCCGGGCGCCATCCCGTGCTGGTCTATATCCACGGCGGCGGCAACGAAGGCGGCTGGAGCGGCGAGGCGTTGACAGCAGGTGATCGCTTTGCCGCCGATGGCGTCGTGGCGGTGACGGTCAACTATCGCGTTGGTGCGCTTGGTTTCCTGGAAACCGGGGAAGCCCTGGGCCATGCCTATGCCGGCAGCGGCAACAACGGCATGCGCGATCTGGTGCTGGCGCTGCGCTGGATCAGAGCCAATATCGCCGCGTTCGGCGGCGATCCGGCGCGCGTGACGATCGCGGGCGAATCCGCCGGTGGCAAGAACGTCGGCACGCTGATGGGCATGCCCATGGCCGATGGCCTCTATGCCCGCGCCGCGATCTTCAGCGGCGGCGGCCAGACCCTGCACACCTTGGCCGAAGCGCAGGAATTTGCCCGCCTGTTCGTGGCCAAGCTCGGCGGCGCGGATCGCCTGCTGACCGCCACGACCGACCAGTTGCTAGCCGCGCAGGCCGCGGCGCGATCGGCTTGGCCGCGGAATTTCCCGTTCCGCCCGGTGGTCGATGGCCAAGCGCTGCCGCTGGTGCCGCTCGCGCGTCTGCGCGCCGGCAAGGCGCCGCGCGTGCCGCTCCTGATCGGCAGCAATGCCGATGAAAGCCGCCTGTTCCTCAACGCCGAACAGGCCGCCGGCCCGATCCAGCCCCAGGCGCTGTCCAATGCCACGGTCGCAGAGATGGTGGCGCGCGACGCCGCCTATGCCCAGGCTTTTCCCGATCTTTCCACGGCAGAGCGCCACTGGCGCCTGATCACGGCCGAGGAATACGGCATGCCGTGCCTGCGCCTGGCGCTGGCCCATGCCCAGAGCGGCGCGCCAGTGTGGCGCTATCGCCTGGCGTTTCCGGCGCCGGGTGGACCGTTCAAGGGCCACAGCCCCCACGTGCTCGATCTGCCGTTCACGTTCGATCACCTGACATCGCCGGGCATGGCGCAGTTCTTTGGCCTTTCGGCCGCCGAGCAGCCGCTCGCCGATGGCATGCACGGGGCGATGGTGCGCTTTGTGCAGGGACAGGCACCGGCCGGTCCAGGGCTTCCCGCCTGGCACGGCTATGACGCCAGGGCACACGCCACCATGGTGCTGGACCAGGTGCCGGCCCTGGTGAGCGATCCCGATGGCGTGGAACGGAAAATCTGGGGGGAATAATACCAACCTGCAGCGCCGCGATGGCGCTGCAGGGGCCTTTACCGGATAATGGCTTAAAAGTTCATGGCAAGGTTGAGGCCGAACGATCGCACCGAATCCAGCCCGAACTGCTGGGTGTAGGACAGCTTCGGCGTCGCCTGGCCGCGCGCGTTGCGGGCGTTGGAATCACCCGAATCGACGCCGATCGAGGTCGGGTTGATCGCGTTCGTGCAGTTCTTGCAGAACACCGAGATTTCCACGCGGTTGGACAGCTTCGCACCGATGCTGGCACCGAACACGTCGATCGGGCCGACCGTGGCGCCGGGCGCCTGGTTGACGGTGTAGTTGATCGACGAGCGGTGATACCAGTTGCCCTGGATGAACGGCTTGACCGTTCCTTCCAGCGGCACTTCATAGCGCGCCAGCATGCTGGAGGTGAAGCGCGGCGCGGCCGGCAAGGTCAGGCCTGATGCATTGAAGGTGGATTGGGTGGCAGAGCACCCATAGGTCGTTTGCGTGGGATAGCATTGCGCCCCGGGAAAGCTGTCGAACTTGGAAGACAGCAGCGAGGCCGAACTCGTCAGCGTGAAGCCGGTGAACGGCGCCACGATGACCATGGCCTCGATCCCCTTCGAGGTGACGCTGGCGGCGTTCTGCACCTGGAAGGTCGCCAGGGTGGCGTCGAACGACTGCACCTGGAAATCGTCGAACTTGGTGTGGAACGCCGACAGGTTGACTGTCAGCTTGCGGTTGAAGAAGCTGGATTTCACACCGATTTCGGCCGTGCGCGAGGTTTCCGGGCGCACCACCACATTGGCGGTCGCGGTGGGGAACGTATCGTTGAAGCCCGGCCCCTTGTAGCCGCGACCATAGAAACCATAGACCATGATCGTGGGCGTCGCCTGGAACTGCGCCCCGGCCTTCCAGCTGAAATCGGTGTTGGCGTAGCTGGACGAGAATACGCCACGCGGGCCGCCCAGCGCCTGGAAATAGTTCAGCTGGTTCTGCGACAGGACCAGGTCGATCTTGTCGTGCGTGACGCGGCCACCGGCGATCAGTTGCAGCCCATCGACCACCTTGTAGGTCAACTGGCCGAAGCCGGCATAGCTTTGCGTGTTCTGCACATAGTTGCGATCGCTGCCCAGCTGCGCCACGTTGGACCGCGAACACGTCGGCGGGTTGGCGCCGGGAACGGCAACCGCACCCACGCAGAAGGGATAGCCGCGCACGGCAGCATCCGGCAGGTAGCTGTTGCCGGCCAGTTGGCGCGCCAGATCGAGCTTCGACTTGAACCAATAGAGACCGACCTGGCCGCTCAAGCGGTTCTCGGCCGGAAGCGCCACGCGCAATTCGTTGGAATATTGGTCATAGCGCGATTGCGAGGCATTGGTGTTCAAGCCGTTGCCAGGCAGGTAATCGCCGTCAACCGCCTGGTTCTGGGTATAGAACCGCCAGGCAAACAGATTGCTGATCTCGATGCCCGAAGCCATGCGATAAGACAGCTGGCCCTGCGCGCCGCCGGTCTTGATGTCGCGGAACTGGCTGGCTTCGCCCCCGAACAGGAAATTGCGGCTGCCCGGCGTGATCCCGACAGAGTTGAGCGACGGCAGGTTGACGCTGGCTACGTCGACCTGGCGATAAGTGTTGTCGAAGATCCCGGCGATGCCGTGGTTTTCGTTGTAATCGCCAATGGCATAGAACGAGAGCTGGTCGGTCAGCTCGGCCAGGTATTTGCCCTTGAAGGAAAAGCTGGTGGCATTGAGATCGTGCCGCGAGCCGGGCGCATAGGCGCCGACATGGGTGGTGGCCGGCTCCTGATAGGAATAAAGGCCGCTCAACCGCAGCGCCGAATTGGCGGTCACCGGGATGTTCAGCGTCTCGCGCGCGATAACGCCAAAGGCATTGCCCGATTCAGAGGGCTTGTCGCGGCTGAGCAGTTCGAGGTTGGCCGAGCTGGAATAGTCACCCAGCTTGGGCCGCGCGGTGACGATGTTGAGCAGGCCGGCCGAGGCATTCTTGCCGAACAGCAGGCCTTGCGGCCCGTTGAGCACTTCGACGCGCGCCAGATCGTTGAGCAGCGGGCTGTTGAGCACGGGGCGGCCCAGGTTCACGTCGTCGATGGCGATAGCCACGCTGCTGTCGATCGTACCGGCAAAGGCCAGCGTGCCGATGCCGCGCACGGCAAACGAATTGTCCACGCCCACCTGCAGCGAGGGCGCGGCGCGGGCAATCTGGGTCAGATCGTTGAGGTTCTGCGACGCCAGCGCATCCTTGGTCAGCGCCATAACGCTGACCGGCACGCGCTGCAGGCTTTCGCTGCGGCGCTGCGCGGTAACGATGATCTCGCCGTTCTGCACGGCATCGCCACCTGCGTCGGCAGCGCCCGCGGCCTGGGCCAGGGCAGCTGGTGCGGCCAGCATCGATGCCGACAGCAAAGCCGCGATGGTAAGTGTGCGCACAGGTTCCTCCCTCATTCATTTGGCCACACATTTTGGCCTTACCAATATCCTTGGCTTGGTTTTAGAAAGAACGGAAATCAATTCATTTTATCGTTATTCATCTGTTTCATGCATGCAAAGGCGTCAAAGTCGGCGTTGCCACGCCGCAGTCAAAGCCGAATATGTGGCGAGAATGCAGCATATGCCGCGCGCGATCGGGCAAGACGCCGTGTTGCGCCCACCATCTGGCTTAACAGAGCAGCAAAACAGGTCAGGCAGCTGGCAATACCAATTTGGCATGCGTGTGTCGCTCCAGCGCCAAGAGTGCGTGCATCGCGCCGCTGGCATTGACCACGCGGTGGCGGGCATAGGCGTTGTGGTTGGCCTCCACGCTGGCAAGATCGTAGAGGTAGTTGACCATCAGCCCCAGCGATTGCTTCATCCCGCGCGGGCTGGTGTCGGCCAGCCAGCACAGCCGCTCTACCCGCGCGCCATTGCCGACATGGAAACGCGCCACCGGATCGCGCAGCCGCCCGCGCCCATCGCGCTCGGCCAGCAGATAGCGCGCGCCCAGCCGCATCAGCGCGTGGCGGCGGGGATCATCCCCTGCCCAGCCGGCATCGGGCGCGCCTTGTGCCAGGGCCTGCCCGGCCGCCGCATCGCCCTTGGCCGCCGCATCCCGCAGCCAGCGGGCAAAGCCGGGGATCGGCGAAAGCGTCACATAGGTTTCCAGACCAGGAAATTCGGCGCCGAGATCCTCGACCACCTGCTTGATCAGGAACTGGCCAAAGCTGATCCCGGCCAGGCCCGCCTGGCAGTTGGATATCGAATAGAACACCGCCACGCGCGCCGCTTGCGGATCGAGCACGGCGCGGTCTTGCGCCAACAGCGCGCCAATCGAATCCGGCACTTGCGCGCACAGCGCCACCTCCACGAAGATCAGCGGCTCGTCGCCAAGCGCGGGATGAAAAAAGCCATAGCAGCGCCGATCAGCCGGCAGCAGGCGGGCGCGCAGATCGTCCCAGGTGGCGATGGAATGCACCGCCTCATAGCGGATGATCCGCTCCAGCAGATCGGCCGGGCTGCTCCAGTCGATGCGCCGCAGCACCAGGAATCCGCGGTTGAACCACGAGCGCAACAGATGCACGAGATCGTCTTCCAGCGGCGCCAGCATCGGGTCTTGCGGCAAGTGGCGCAGCAGATCGGCCCGCATCGCCACCAGCGCCGCCGTGCCGGCCGGCGCCTGGTTCAGCCGGCGCAAGACCTCCTGGCGCGGCGCCTCTGCCGCCCGGGTCACTGCCGACAGGCGCGCCGGGCCGGGATCGGCATCATGCGCATCGAGCGCCGCACGAATGGCCTGCGGATCGGGGGCAAAGCGCGTGGCGAGGGCGCGCAGGAACGCGTGGCGCCCGGCATCGTCGCACGCGGCATAATCGGCAAGGATGCCAGCCGCCAGATGCACGCCCGAAGACTGGCTGCGCTCTTCCAGCAGTGCCGCGGCACGATCGATGAGCGGCGCATCGGCTGGCACCGCAGCCACGTCCGGCGCACCCTTGGTGGCGGCCGGCCGGCGCCAGCGTTGAAACAGGCTTTCGAGAATGTCGCGGGCAAGGCGCGATCGGTCGAGCGGCATGGCGCGTGATTCTCCCAAGGCCGATATCCGGCCCTGAGATATACACTACCGCATTTAATCGCACCACCGCATACGCAATAAGGCGTTTTCAATAATCTTGCATATGATCAGGCCGCTTCGATGACCATGGCGATACCCTGTCCGCCACCGATGCACATCGTGACCAGCGCACGCCGGCCGCCCGTGCGGCGCAATTCGTGCGCAGCCTTGACCACCAGGATCGCGCCGGTTGCCCCCACCGGATGGCCCAGGGCAATACCGCTGCCGTTGGGATTGACGCGCTCGCTATCGAACCCGAGCGTGCGCGAGACCGCCAGCGCCTGCGCGGCAAAGGCCTCATTCGCCTCGATCACGTCGATATCGGCCAGGGTCAGCCCGGCGCGGGCCAGGGCAATCGGCACGGCCTTGACCGGGCCCATGCCCATATAGGCCGGCTCCACCCCGGCGTGGCCCCAGCTGACGATGCGCGCGATCGGCGCCAGGCTGCGCTGCTCCGCCACGCTACGCCGCGCCAGGACCATGGCCGCCGCGCCGTCGTTGATGCCGCTGGCATTGGCCGCGGTGACGGTACCATCCTTGCGGAATGCCGGCTTCATGCCAGCCAGCGCCTCGGCCGTGGTTCCGGCGCGCGGGTGCTCGTCGGTATCGAACACCGTGGTGCCCTTGCGCGTGACCAGCTCGATCGGCAGAATCTGCTCGGCAAAGCGCCCTTCGGCAATCGCGCGCAGGGCGCGGGCATGGCCTTGCGCTGCCAGCGCATCCTGATCGGCGCGCGAAATATCGTGGCGCGCGGCAATATTTTCCGCCGTGATCCCCATGTGGCAGCCATCGAGCGGATCGGACAGCGTTTCCACCAGCGCATCGATCAGCGTGGCATCGCCCATCTTGCGGCCCCAACGCTGGCCGTGATCGTGATAGGGCGTGTTCGACATGCTTTCCGCGCCACCCGCCAGGGTGATGTCCGCCTCGCCCAGTTGCATCATCTGCGCGGCCGAGATCACGGCCTGCAGCCCCGATCCGCACAGGCGGTTGACCGTCAAGGCCGGCACCTCCACCGGCACCCCGGCCTTGAGCGCAGCAGCGCGCGCCAGATAAGCGTCCCTGCCGCTCGACGGGATCACCTGCCCCATCACCACGTGCTCCATGTGCTGCGGCGTCAGCCCGGCGCGGCGCACAGCCTCGGCCATCACGCGCGCGCCCAGCTCGGCCGCGGCAAAGCTTTTCAGCGCGCCGCCGAAATCCCCGATAGCGGTGCGCACCGGGCCAAGGATCATGATGTCGTCGGGCTTGTTGGTCATGGTCGTGATGGTCCTTGGAGGTCAGGCCAGCGCGGCGCGCTTGGCAGCAGTGGCGGCCAGCACTGGCGCCGGATCGAAGTAATAGGGAATGATCGCGCAGGCCTTGCCATCGCGAAAACGGAACAGCTCGCACAGCTCGGCCGGCGCCAGGGCGGGATCGGCAAAGCGCAGCGACAGGATCGTCACCGCGTGATTGGCGCCGGCGGTGGTTTCCACCCGGTCCATCGCCACCACATCCATCAATCCCATCACTTTGGTGAACAGGTCCTGCAGGCCCTGCACCCCGCGATAGGTGCCAGCCATGGGCAGGCCATCGGCCTCCACCACCACGAAATCGTCGGTCAGCCGCGCGGCCACGGCATCCCATTGCCCGGTGGCAGTCAGGTCATACAGTTCATCGACAAAGGCGATCATTTCGGCTGGCGTCATGGCCGGCGTTCCTCTTCCCGCTGGGTATTGCGCCATCATCGCCCCGCCCCAGCGCCACGCCACCTAGCGAAAAAGCTAGAGCGCCACGGCGGGCCAAGCGCCTATCAGGCATGGATAGACAAGAACACAACGCTGGAAGACGGATGCCCGATCAGACGCCCCCTGCTGCGCCCACCGCTGCTGCCCTGCCCGCCACCGTGCGCCACATCGTCTTGCGCCGCCGGCCGGTGGGCGTGCCCACGCCCGATTGCTTTGCCCTGGTGGAAACCCCCATGCCGGTGCTGGACGATGGCCAGATGCTGGTGCGCATGCGCGTCGGCTCGGTCGATCCGGCGATCCGCGGCTTCCTCGATGATCGTCCATCCTACCTGCCGCCGGTGGCGATCGATGCGCCGGTCACCGGTATGTCGCTGGGCGAGGTTGTCGCCAGCCGCCATCTCGATTGGCCGGTGGGCACGCTGGTGCGCGTGCTCGGCACCTGGTCGGAACACTATGTCATCACGCCCGATGCGCTGGGGCTGGAACGCGTTACACCGCAACCGGGCGTGCCGCTGCGTGCCTATATGGGCGCGCTGGGGCCAGTGGGGCTGACGGCCTGGGTGGGCCTTGTCGCGGTGGGCCAGGCGCGGCCGGGCGATACCGTGCTGGTCAGCGCCGCAGCCGGCGCCACCGGCAGCACGGTGGTGCAACTGGCGCGCGCGATGGGCTGCCGCGTAGTGGGCCTGGCTGGCGGGGCAGACAAGGCCGCGCTGGTGGGGCGCCTGGGCGCAGACGCAGCGATCGACCACCGCGTGGCGCCAGATGCGCTGGCCGCCGCGCTCGATGCCGCCGCGCCGCAGGGCATCGATGTCTATTTCGACAATGTCGGCGGCCCGCTGCTCGATCTGGTCCTGCCGCGCATGCGCGAAGGCGGGCGCATCGCGCTGTGCGGCATGATCGCGCAATACAATGATGCCGATCATCCCCACGGCGTGACGCAGCTATGGCAACTGGTGGTCAAGCGGCTGACCTTGCGCGGTTTCCTGACCTATGACCACGCCGATCGCCTGGCCGAGGCGCAGGCCATGCTCGATGATCTGCACGGCCGGGGCGAACTGGTGCCGCTCGAAAACGTCCACCACGGCTTCGAAAGCCTGCCGGACGCATTCATCGCCTTGATGCAGGGGCAAACCACCGGCAAGACGCTGGTGGAAATCTGACCAACCGACCACCGACAAGGAGCAACGCGCCGTGGAAGAGCAAGTCTGGCACCCGATCGGCAGCGCAGACCATATTGCCGAAGGCCAAGCCAGCGTGCACGCAGTCGGCGGCTGGCAGGTGCTGCTGACGCGCCATGAAGACACGATCGTGGCGGTCAACGACCGCTGCACCCATGCCGCCGCGCGCCTTTCCACCGGCCGCATCCGCCGCGGCGCGCTGATGTGCCCGCTCCACGGCGCGCGCTTCGACCTGGCTGACGGCCACTGCATCGGCGGCGCCTATCCATCCCTGCGCCGCTTCCCGGTGCGCGAAAGCGATGGCGTGGTGGAAGTCGCCGTGCCCGCCACCCCGCCCGGCATGGATGAAATGCCGGTCGATCATTGAGGGCTTCGGCTGGTCGCCGAAACCCTAAGCCCTCGCGATCAGCCCTTGAACACCCCGTGCCGCCGGCCAAAGGCGTGGAACAGATCGGGCCAGCCATGGGCCGGCACGGTTTGCGGCAGGCGCGCGCCAAAGCCGTGGCCGCCTTGGTCGAAGCCGTGGAATTCGCAGGGCCGCGCTTTGGCCAGCAGCGCCTGATACATCGCCAGGCTGTTCTGGATCGGCACCAGGCCATCGTCGGAGGCGGCGGTCAGGAACGTGGGCGGCGTGTCTGCGCCCACCCGCTGTTCCACCGAGCCTGCCCGCGCCGCCGCCGTCGTGGCGCCGGGGCCCAGCAGGTTGTCGCGCGAACCGGCGTGGACGAACGTCTCGCTCAAGGTGATCACCGGATAGATCAGCCCGGCGAGGTCAGGCCGCGCCGAAAGCGCGTCGGCCGCGTCGCGCGGGGCATAGGTCTTCTCGGCAAAGCGCGTCGCCAGGCTGCCGGCCAGGTGCCCGCCGGCCGAAAAGCCCAGCACTGCCACCCGCGCCGGATCGATGCCGAATTCGCCGGCGCGATGGCGCACCAGGCGGATGGCGCGCTGCATATCCTGCAAGGGCACCAGGCCACGATCGCCCCAGCCTTCGCCCGGCAGGCGGTAATAGAGGATAAAGCAGGTCACCCCGCGCTGGGTCAGCCAGTTGGCCTGCTCTTCCCCCTCGTTGTCGATCGACAGGAAGCCATAGCCGCCGCCCGGCACCAGGATCACGGCCGAGCCATCCTGATAGGCCGGCCGGCGCACCTCGATCGTGGGCGTGGCCACGCCATAGAGCCAGCGATCGTCGAACGCTGCGCTCTGGCTGCGCTGCTCGATCCGGCGCTTGGGCAAGGTAGCCGGCGCGCCCGGCGCGGCACCGGGCCACAGCGGAATTGAGGGGCCGCCATAGTGGATCGCCGTGGGACCGGCGCTCGCCTTGGGGCTGGCGGCGGCGAGGGCGCCGAGCGTGGCGAGGCCACCCAGCAGGGCGCGGCGCGAGGGCGCGATCGTGGTCGTCATCGGTCGGTCCTTTCGCTCAGACCAGACGATTGGTGCGGATGACTTCGCGATACCAGTCCGCGCTCATCTTGGGGGTGCGCTTCTGCGTGGCAAAATCGACGTGGTGGATGCCGAACAGCTTGGTATAGCCATCCTCCCATTCGAAATTGTCCATCAGGCTCCACAGGAAATAGCCCTTCACCGGCAGCCCCTCGCGCGTGGCGCGCTGCAGGTGGGTGAGGTAGTTGCGCAGGTACATCACGCGATCGGCGTCATAGACCTTGCCATCGGCCGCCACGGCATCATCGGCCGAACAGCCGTTTTCGGAAATGTACAGCGCCTTGGGCTTCCACAGCTCGTTGATGGTGCGCAGCCCCCAATACATCACCTCGGGCGTGACATAGAGCCAGGGCGAGGCCATGCGCGGCGACTGCGGCAGGTGCGGCAGGATCTCATAGCCGCCAGGCTTGCTGGCATCGGCGCGCACGGTGTTGCCGGTGTAGATGTTGACCGAGACGAAATCGAGCGGGCTGCCGATCGCGGCCATGTCGCCGGCCTGCACCTTGGGCGCGTCCTTGCCCTGCGCGGCCAGGTAGCTGTCGATATAGCGGCCTTCCATGATGGCGGTGAGGAACATGGCGTTTTCCTCGCGCACCGCGCGCTTGACCGCGTCGATATGCTCGGGCGTTTCCAGCGCAGGCACAAAGATCGTCGCGTTGTCCGCCAGGCCCACCTGCGTGCCGGGGCGGGCATGGGCGCGGATCGCCTGCACGCCCAGGCCATGGGCCAGCACGCCATGGTGGCGCACCTGGTTAACCTCGCCCATCGGCAGCTTGAGGCCGGGCGCCTTGCCCCCGGTCATATAGCTCAGGTCGGTAAAGCAGCGCAGTTCGTTGACCGTCATGACATGCTTGACGCGGTCGGTCAGCTTGCCGGCCATGAACCCGGCATAGTCGGCAAAGGCCAGCGCAGTATCGCGGTTCTGCCAGCCGCCGGGCAGCGCGGCGGGCAGATCCCAGTGAAACAGCGTGACATGCGGGGTGATGCCGGCGGCCAGCAGGCCATCGACCAGGCGGTTGTAGTAATCCAGCCCCTTGGCATTGGGCTTGCCCTTCCCTTCCGGGAAGATGCGCGACCATGCCACCGAAAAGCGATAGGCCTTGACGCCCAGTGCCTTGAGCAGGGCAATATCCTCGGGATAGCGGTGATAGCTGTCACACGCCACATCGCCGGTATCGCCGTGGGCAACCTTGCCCGGAGTGTGGGAAAAGATGTCCCAGTTGGTGGGCCCTCGGCCGTCTTCCTTCACCGCGCCTTCGATCTGATAGGCTGCGGTGGCGCAGCCCCAGGCAAAATCGGCCGGGAATGCCAGGTCATCGCCCGCGCCAGCCGCGGTGCCGGCCGCAGTTGCGGTTTGTGCCAGCACGGGGTGCGTCCCGCCGATCGATGCGCCCAGGGCGGCCACGCCCAACCCACGGCCCAGATCGCGACGACTGATTCTGCTCATGCTGTCCTCTTCCTTGATAGTGTTCTGGCTTGGTTGTGTTCTGGCGCGAAAGTGTGCGGATCACTGCACCAGATCAGGCCGCCAGGGCCAATGCCAGGGCTGCTGCCAATCGGGCTCGAACCCCCGTATTCTCGGCAATGGTTACGCTATCATTGCCCCTGCTGACAATGCCTGTGTTTGACAAAATCGATTGCCGCGCGCTCACCGGCCGTGCACCGCCTGTGCAATCGGCTAGGCGCCGTGGCCCTGCCCCACGGCTATGGTCGGGGCCAAAGCCATAACGGGAGAGACCCCCATGCCCTTTGCCGGCCCCGCCGAAGATCGCCTGGCCTTGCGCGAACTGCTTGAAACCTATGCCGATGCGGTGACGCGCTGCGATGCGCAGGCCTGGGGGGAAACCTGGGCCGAGGATGCGCAATGGTCGCTGCCCGATTATCCCGAAATCGGCACCACCTGTGGCCGCGCCGCGATCGTGGCGATGTGGGTGGAAGCGATGAAGCATTATCCCAGCATCATGTTCGAAGCCTGGCCCGGCAGCATCGTGGTCGATGGCGATCGCGCCACGCTGCGGTCCTACACCGCCGAGGTCTATGACTGGCCCGATGGCGTGCACCGCGATCGCGGGCAGTATGACGATGAATGCATCCGCATCGATGGCCGCTGGTATTTCAAGGCGCGCACGTTCCGCAACATCCACCGGCAGATCGCGCCCAAGGGGTTGTAATGCCTATCATTCGCCATCATGCCGGGCTGCGTGCGCTGGTGGCGGTGCGTGGCCATCCGTTTGATCGCACCGGCTTTGATGCCATGTTCCAGGCGATGGACGGCGTCAGCGCGACGATGGTGGACCAGCCCGCCGCCGCCCTGCTGATGAACCCCGACGGCATGGCCGAATTCGACGTGCTCGTGCTCTACGACATGCCCGGCCTCGATTTCGAAGCGGCCGAGCCGCCCGCCATGCTAGCACCCTCGCCGCAGTTGCAGGCCGGCTTTCGCGCGCTGCTGGAACAGGGCAAGGGCGTGGTGGCGCTGCACCATGCGCTGGCGGCCTGGCCCACCTGGGCCGACTATCATGAATGGCTGGGCGGTCAGTTCCTGTACCGGCCGGCCATGGTGCGCGGCCAACTTGCGCCCGACAGCGGCTATCGCCACGATGTGGCCTATACCGCCCAGACCCATGCTCATCCCGTTACCCACGGAATCCCCACGGAATTTCCTGTGGTGGACGAGCTTTACCTGGCGCAGGTCTTTGCCGATGAGGTGGTGCCGCTGCTCACCTGCGATGCGCCGTTCACGCGCGATCACTTCTGGTCGGCAGACCTTGCGGTGCGCGGCGCGATGTTTGCCAACCACGGCTGGGACCATCCGCTCGCGCCACCGCTGATCGGCTGGGCCAAGCAGGCGCTGGCCAGCCGGCTGGTCTATCTCCAGCCCGGCGATGGCCCCGGCGCATGGAACAGCGCGCCCTATCGCGCCTTGCTGGAAAACGCGATGCGCTGGGTGGCGCACCAAGACCTGCGTTAAGCCAATATACTACGTCACCCCGGACTTGGCCCGGGGGGACAGTGGTGAGAAAGAGCCTCAGCTGCTGCCCCGTATGCCCTCAGCGCGCGGTCATCCCGCCGTCCACCACGAACTCTGCGCCGGTGATATAGCGTGCCTCGTCCGACGCGAGGAACAGGTTCATGTTAGCGATATCTTCGGGCGCGCCCATATAGCCCATCGGCACCAGGCCCATCACCGCGTCATAGTTGGCGGCATTGTCTTCCAGCGCCACGCCCTGGATATTGGTGGCGATCATGCCCGGATGCACCGTGTTGCAGCGGATGCCGTCGGTGGCCCCTTCCAGTGCGACAACCTTGGAAAACAGCCGCACCCCGCCCTTGCTGGCGGCATAGGCGGCGCAGCCCGGCACGCCGATCAGCCCGGCCACCGACGAAATGTTGATGATCGATCCGCCGCGCGCGCGGCCATCGGCGCCCGGACGGCGCATCATCACGAACGCGCGCTGCGTGCCCTGGAACACGCTGTTGAGGTTCACGTCGTTCTGCCGCAGCCAATCGGCCGTGGTCACCTTGTCGAATTCGCCCAGCACGGCGATGCCGGCATTGTTGACGATAATGTCGAGCGCCCCATCGGCGGCATCGATCGCGGCGATCACCCGGTCCCAATCGGCTTCCGAGGTCACGTCATGCGCGAGCGCGGTGGCCACCCCGCCGGCATCGCAGATCGATTGCGCCACCTGTTCCGCGCCGGTCAGATCGCGATCAGTGACATAGACCCGCGCACCTTCCTGGGCAAAGCGGATGGCCGTGGCACTGCCCAGCCCGGGCACCGATGCCCCGCCGGTAACGAGGGCGATCTTGCCTTCCAAGCGCTTCATGCTGTTTCCTTTCTTGTGCGACCCTGGCGGGGGCCGGGACCAGGCGCGGCCCGATCCCGACCGGCCATCAGAACTTGAAACCGATCGTGCCGCCATAGGTGCGCGGTTCGAGCGCCATGCCGAATGACCACAGCCCCGCCACGGTAAAGGCATGGGTGGTGGTGCGGATATCGGCAAGGTTGCGCCCGAACACGCGCAGATAGGCATCAGTCTTGTTGATCTTGAAATTGAGCGTCAGGCTGGCATCGACCAGATCCTGGGTCACCGTACGCACGCGCGCATCGTTGCCGCTCACGATCTGGCCGGGCGTGCCGAGCGCCGTGGTGCCCGCCGCGCTCGATGCGATCGAGATCTGCTCGTCATAGGGGCTGATGTGCCGCCACGACAGCGAGCTGACCACGCTGCCGAAATCGGTGGGGACGGTATAGTCGCCGCTGATCGAGCCCGAGAACGTGGGCGCATAGATCAGGCGGTTGGCGGTATAATCGAACGGCGTGATCGTGGTACCGACCAGGCCGCCCACCACGAAGCGGCGGAAGTGCGACTGCATCAGCGCGGCCGAGGCCGTGATCTTGAAGTTGGAGCTGACGCGCAGCGAGCCGTCGAACTCGATCCCCTTGATCAGCGCGCCACCCGGCACGTTGCTGGTGATCGTCTGGTTGCCGGTGGAGCAGGCGCACGGGATCGTCGTGTTCTGCTGCATGTTCTTGTAATCAGAGATATAGCCGGCCAGGTTGATGTTCAGGCGGTGATCGAACAGATCGAGCTTGGCGCCCACTTCATAGGAATCCAGCGTTTCGGGCTGGAACGGCCGGGTGGCATAGTTCGCGTCGCCCGCGCGCGGGCTGAACCCGCCGGAACGATACCCGCGCGACCAGCTGGCATAGAACATCGCATCGGAATTGGGGCGATAGTCGATGCCGACCTTGGGTGTGAACTTGGAGAAGTTGGCCGAACCGGGCGGGAATGGCGCCCCCAGGAAGCCATTGGCCAGGTACTTGTAATCGTGCGACCAGCGCCCGCCGAACGACAGGCGTACCTTGTCGATGATCGCCCAGTTGAAATCGGCAAAGGCGGCATAGCTTTCCGACTTGGCGTTTTCGATCTGCGGCGCGGCGTCAAACGTGCACGGCGGGGTGTTGGGCGAAAAGCCGAACACGCGCGAGCACTGCTTGAAATCGTACTTGCTGTTGAAATAGAACCCGCCGATCACATAGTCCAAACCCTGGATCAGGTTGCCGGCGGCGCGCAGTTCCTGGCTCCACTGCGTGTAGTTCTGGATGCGATCGACGTAATAGAGATCGGTGGACGAACCGTCGAAATCCTGGGTCTGCCGCTCGGCGCTGTGGCGCCAGCCGGTGATCGAGGTCAACTTAACGCTGCCCAGGTTATAGTTCATTTCCAGCGTGGCATCGGGGGCGTGATAGGTGCTGAGCGCCGGCTGGCCGAACGTGGTATAGAGATCGGTGGTGGTGTTGCGGTTGCATTCTTGCGCCGGCTCGAACGCGCAGAACACTTCGCCGGTCTTGGCCAGGTTGCTCACCACCGGCACGAACGACTGGATCACGTTCTCGATAGTGAACTGCGCGGTAAAATCGGAATCGGCCGGCTTGAACAGGATCGTGCCGCCAAAGCTGTCACCCTTGGCCGCGCCGTCAGAACGGTTGTAGGTGGCGTTGTGATAGAAACCATCGCTCTGGTTGTGGAAGTACCACAGCTTGAGGCCCAGGGTTTCGCCATTGCCGAAATTGCCGATCGCCTTGCCCGACCAGGTATTCCAGCGGCCATAGGTGAACTCGGCCTTCATGCCGGCGGTCATGGTCGGCTTGCTGCGCGTGATATTGACCACGCCGCCGATGGTATTGGCGCCAAACAGCGTGCCCTGCGGCCCGCGCAGCACTTCGATCTGGGCAATATCGAACGCGTCCTGCAACTGGCCGGTATTGGTGCCGATGGTCACGCCATCGACGACCACGCCGACCGTTGGTGTCTGGCTCTTTTCGATATCGGCATAGGTCAGCCCGCGGATCGACAGGTTGGCTGCCTGGGCACCGGAATTCTGCTGGGTGATGAGCAAGCCGGGCGCCGCGCCCTGCAGATCGCCGATATTCACCGCGGCCTTGTTTTCCAGCATCGCGGCATTGACCGCGGTGATCGCCACTGGCGTGGTCTGCAGCGATTCCGCGCGGCGGCGGGCGGTCACGATGATGGCGTTGGTGTCTTGCGAGACGGCGCTATCGGCCTGCGGGGCAGCATCGGCCGCCGGCGCTTGCGGCGCAGGCGCCCCTTCGGCCAGGGCCAGCCCAGGGAACAGCGGCACGCTGACCCCGGCCAGAAGCACGCACGCAGCACGATTGGCAAAGCAGCCTTTCATCCTCTCACTCCCCCAGTATCTTTATCCCGCAGGGTTCTTGCCCCTTGATGATGGGAACCTATGCCGGGGAGGGCACGCACACCTACTGCAACAAATCATAGGTGCTTGCCCCGGGGTTTGGGCCAAGCTGCAAGCACATGATCGGGGCTGGCCAAGGCAGCCCCGCCGGATTGGGAGAGCAATGATGAACCCCCTGGAAAATCGCCGTTTCCTGTTGCAACGGCGCCCACACGGCACACCACAGCGCGATGACTTCCACCTGGAAACCGGCGCCGTGCCAGCTGCCCCGCAAGGCGGCATGGTAGTGCGCAACCATTTCATCTCGCTCGATCCGGCGCAGCGCGGATGGATGGACGATGCGCCCAGCTATATGCCGCCGATCGCGCTGGGCGATGCCGTGCGCGCCACCACGGTGGGTCGGGTGCACGAGTCGCGCAATCCCGATTTCGCGGTGGGCGACTGGGTGCTGGGCCTTAACGCGATCGAGGATTACTCGGTGGTCACCCCCGGCGGCTTTACCAGCAAGATCGACGTGTCGATCGTCGATAGCCCCTCGCGCTATCTCTCGGCCGTGGGCGCGGTGGGCCTGACTGCCTACTTCGGCCTGACCGATGCAGCGTCCCCGCGCGCTGGAGAAACCCTTCTGGTTACCGGTGCAGCTGGAGCAGTGGGATCGATGGTGGGCCAGATCGGCAAGATCCTGGGCCTTAGGGTCATCGGCATTGCCGGCGGCGCGGAAAAGTGCCGCCGCCTGGTGCAGGACTACGGCTTTGACATGGCAATCGACTACAAGGACGCGCACGGGGCCAAGCCGGTCGACGCCCTCTCAGCCGAAATCGCCGCTGCCGCGCCTCAGGGGGTGGATATTCTGTTCGAAAACGTCGGCGGCGATGTGATGGATGCGGTGCTGATGAACCTGGCGCTGCACGCCCGCGTGGTGCTGTGCGGGTTGATCAGCGAATACAACGCCCCGGAAAAGATCGGCATTCGCAACCTGTGGCAGGTGATCGTGAAACAGGCGACGATCAAGGGCTTCCTGATTGCCGGCTATGTCCCCCGCTTTGCCGAAGGCGGCGCGGCCGTGGCGCAATGGATCGGCGAAGGGCGCCTGCGCGTGGACGAGGATATCCAGCACGGCCTGGAAAACGCCTATGACGCATTCATGCGCCTGTTCACTGGCGCCAATACCGGCAAGCTGGTGCTGGCGGTGGAGTGAGGGGCGTAAACTCTCTCCCCCTCCTCTTCAGAGGAGGGGGTCGGGGGGTGGTGGAAAGGTAGTGCAAGGCTTCGCACCACCCCCGACCCCTCCTCTGAAGAGGAGGGGAGAAATCGCTTCACCCCCCAAATGCACAATCCCCAAAACCTCAGAACTGCACGCGCTTGGTATAGCCGCCATCGATCACCACATTGGTTCCCGTGGTGAAAGACGATGCCGGGCTAGCCAGGAACACCACGGTGCGCGCCACTTCTTCGGGCCCGCCCCAGCGGCCCAGCACGAACTGCGCCTGCGTTGCGGCATAGAGTTCGGGCATGACGCCCTCGATCGCTTCCCAGTTGCCGCCGGGAAAACGGATCGGGCCCGGTGACACGCTGTTGACGCGAATGCCCTTGGCGCCCAGCGCCTGGCTCAACTGCCCGGCATGCACCAGCAGCGCGCCCTTGAGCGCGTTATAGCCCTGCGGCACGATGAAGGTTTCCACGCCGGCCGTGCTGGCCGTGACCACGATGCTGCCCTCGCCCGAGGCGGCCAGCGCCTCTTCCAGCACCTCCACCCCGATGACCAGGCCCATAATGTCGTAATCCAGGCTTTTCTGCCAATCGCCCGTCGCGCCCGCGCCGCTGGTGGAGATCATCGGCACGAAGATATCGCATCCGCCCAGCGCGTCGCGCGCCTGCGCCAGCCAAGCGCGATAGGCATCGTGGCCGCTTTCCATGTCGAATGCGCTGCCAAATACCTTGCCGCCATGCACGGCCAGCGCGGCGGCGGTTTCGGCCACCTGTTCGGCATTGCGCGAACAGAACGCGACATCGGCGCCTTCGGCGGCGAACAGCTCTACCGTGGCGCGTCCGATGCCCCGGCTGCCGCCGGTGAGGATCACCTTTTTCCCCTTGAGTCCCAGATCCATGTTCTCGTTCCTTTCGGACGCGCACGCCGCGCCATGATAGCAGGATCAGACTGGCGCATCGCCCTGGCCGCGCTCCACTGCCCTTTTGGAGAGGAATGGCCTGCGCGTGCCTGTGTTAGCAAGCGGGCAAACGTCATGCGGGAGAGAGCGATGGGCAGGTTGGACGGCAAGCGCGCCGTGGTTCTGGGCGCGAGCAGCGAAGGCAACATGGGCCAGCACATCGCGCGCCGTTTTCTGGACGAAGGCGCACAGGTTCTGGTCGCCGGGCGCAAGGAAAGCGTGCTCGCCGATTTTGCCAGTGCCCATGCGTGCCACTGGGCGGCGTGCGACATCACCAGCCCGGAAAGCCTTGCCGCGATGGCCGATGCGGCGGTTGGCGCGATGGGCGGGGTGGATATTGCCGTCAACGCCACCGGCTGGGGCCTGCTCAAGCCGTTCCTCGATACTACGCGCGATGAACTCGATACCATCACCGCGCTGCAATACATCGGCCCGTTCCAGTTCTACCAGGCGATGATCCGCAAGATGGCGCGCAGCATGGGCGGCACCGGCGGCAGCCTGATCCAGATCAGCAGCGCCACAGCCACGATCATGCTCAACGATCACGCCGCCTACATGGGCACCAAGGCCGGCACCGACCATGTGGTGCGCTGCGTGGCACACGAATTTGGCGAGGAAGGCATCCGTGCCAATTCGATCTCGCCGGGCCTCACCGAAACGCCGATGACCGCGCAGGCCAAGGCCGTGCCCGGCCTGTTCGACAGCTTCCTGGCGGGCTATCCGCTGGGCCGCATCGGCACGAGCGACGATATTGCCGCCGCCGCCGTGTTCCTGGCCAGCGACGAATGCTTCATGACCGGGGAAAACCTCCAGGTAAACGGCGGCCTTACCTTGCGGCGCAACCCCACCCGCGCGGAAATGGCCGCGGCCATGGCCAAGGGCGGCTGAAAAAGACCGCCCGCTGCCATCTGGTTTCGCTCGGTGTGCTGCGCTAGGCAGGCGGCATGCAAGCAAGCCATGATGACGACGCGCCGGGAACCTGGACCGCGCAAGGCAGCAACCACGCCACGCGGGCGCAACGGATAACCGGTGTCGTTGCCATCGTGCTGCTGGCGCTGGCTGGCCTGTGGACCTTGCGGATGTTTCTGCCCGCGCTGGGCTGGGGCGTCATCCTGGCAGTTTCGCTCTGGCCGCTGCATGTGGCCGCGGCGCAGCGCTGGCCACGCGGGCAGAAGCTGGTCTTGCCTGCGGTGTTCACCCTGCTGGTGCTGCTGGTGTTTGTCATCCCGCTGGTCATGGTCGCCGCCGCCGTGGCGCACGACAGCATGGCCGTGACGCAGTGGCTGGCGCAGGCCCATGCCCAGGGCGTGCCGGTGCCCGATTTCGTGGCGCACCTGCCCTATGGCGATCATCTGGTCGCCTGGTGGCAGCAGACCCTGGCCACGCCCGAGGCGATCGACCGGCTGTCGATGCAGGCGCACAAGCTGCACTTCACCTCAGGCGAAAAGATCCTCGGCCTGATCGCGCATCGCGTGCTGCTGGTCAGCTTCATGCTGCTGACGCTGTTCTTCCTGATGCGCGATGGCGCGCGGGTGGCCCATGCCTTGCGCATCGGCACGCGCCGCGCCTTTGGCGAACTGGGCCTGCGCGTGGCCGATCAGGCGGTGCTGGCGGTGCGCGGCACGGTCAATGGCCTGATCATCATCGGCTTTGGCGAGGGCGTATTGATGGGCCTGGCCTATGGCTTTGCCGGGGTGGACCATGCCGCGCTGCTCGGCCTGCTCACCGCGCTGCTGTCGGCCATTCCCCTGGGCGCGGTGGCGGCGGTCGTCCTAGCCGCTGCCCTGCTCGCCGCGGCCGGCAAGGCGGCGGCGGCGGTAATCGTGCTGGTCTTTGGCAGCGTGGTGATCTTCGTGGCCGATCACTTCGTGCGCCCGGTGTTCATCGGCGGGGCCACGCGGCTGCCGTTCCTGTGGGTGCTCCTCGCCATCCTGGGCGGGATCGAAACCTGGGGCCTGATCGGGCTGGTGATCGGGCCGGCGCTGGTTGCCGTGCTGATGCTGCTGTGGCGCGAATGGGTGGGCGCGCACCAGGGCCCGCTCAACCCGGCGCCGGAAGCGTCTCTGCCGCAATGATCTGCGCGATCTGCGCGCGCAGCTGATCCTTGCGCACCTTGCCCGCCGCCGTGCGCGGCAGGGCCGCGATCGTTTCAAAGCGTTCGGGAATCTTCTGCCGGGCAAGGCCACTGGCCGCCACATGCGCGGCCAGATCGGCCGCCGCCACAGCGCCCCGCGCCACGATGAACGCGCAGACCCCCTCGCCCAGCCGGGCATGGGGCATGGCCACCACCGCGCAATCGGCCACGGCCGGGTGCGTGGCCAGCACCTGCTCGATCTCGGTCGCGGAAATGTTTTCGCCGCCGCGAATGATCAGGTCTTTCTTGCGCCCGGTAACGGTGATGGCGCCGGCGGCGTCGCGCACGCCCAGGTCTCCGGTGCGGAAAAAGCCCTGTGCGTCGATTGCCTTGGCGGTTTCGGCAGGATCAGTATAGCCGATCATCATCGCCGGCCCGCGCGCCAGGATTTCGCCCTCGCTCCCATCGGGCAGATCGTGGCCGGCTTCATCGACGATGCGCACGGCATAGTCGACGATGCGCCCGTCAGTCTGCGCCGCACGCGCAGGGTCATCGGGCCAGCCAAAGCTGACCAGCGGCACTTCGGAACTGCCGAACACGCGAAACGGCGCGCAGCGGGCAAAGGCTGATCGCGCCTCACGGATCACCTCGGGCGCGACGGCCGCGCCGCCACAAGCAAAGAAACGGAACGTTGGCAGGGTTTCCCCCGCCGCGCGCGCGGCAGCGGCCAGTTCCACCAGGAACGGCGTGGCCGCCACCGTGCCAACCACGCCATGCCGCGCGATCAGGACGAGCGCCTCCTGCGCGTTCCAGCTTTCCATCAGCACCGTGCAGGTGCCCATCACCAGCGGCATTTCCAGGCCATTGGCAAAGCCCGACACATGCGTGACCGGCGATGGCATCAGCACCGCCTCGCCCGGTTTCAGCCCCCAGAACGCCCCGCTCTGGCCGATTACCCGGCCCAGCGTGGCGTGGCTGTGCAGCACGCCCTTGGGCCGCCCGGTGGTGCCCGAGGTATAGAGCACCATCTTCACCGCCATGGGATCGACCGGCACCCGCGCATCGGGCAGGCCGCGCCCGGCCGCCACCAGGCTGGCAAGATCATCAGGCCCATCGCCGCGCACGGTGAACACATGCGTCAGCGCGGGCAGATCGGCCTGCACCCGGGCGGCCATGGCGGCATGGTCCACCTTGCGGAACACCGTGGGCACGAACAGCGCGCGGGCCGCGCCATCGCCCAGCATCATGCGCATTTCGGCGTCGCGATAGATCGGCACGATCGGGTTGACCACCAGCCCGGCGATCACGCAGGCGAGGTTCAGCACCGCCGCCTCGCGCCAGTTGGGCAACTGGAACGCCACGACATCGCCCGGCACCAAGCCGCGCGCGCGCAGCGACGCGGCCAGTGCCTGGGCATCGGCCCACAAGGCGGCAAATGTCAGCGCGCCGCCATCATCAATGATGCAGGGATCATCGGGCCGGATGCGCGCCAGATCGGCGGCGCGATCGGCAATCGTCTGGTGCGGCCACAGCCCCTCGCGCACGAACGGCGCCTGGTGTGCGGCCGGAACCACAGGCCAAGGCTGGGCAGGTTCACGCGCTGATTCGCCGCTGTCGTTCATCATCCTCGTCGCCTTGCCCGTTTTCCGCTTGTTCGCTGCAAAGCGGGCGCCTGTCCACTTGGCCAAAATGCGAGGAACCTGTCACCTGTCCCAGCTTGGCAAGGCGATCTGCCTGCGGCAGCTTTGGCCATTAGCGACACAAGCAAAACAGGCAGGAGAGGCCGCAAATGAGCAATGAACGGGCCGAGCGGCGCCAGCGGATCGGCGATATTGCCGAGATCATGCTGGATTACGTCGAGCACAACAGCACCTACCAGGCCCAGCAGGTGGCGCGTGTGCGCACGGCCACCTATACCGATCCCGATCAGTGGAAGGCCGAGATGGAACTGGTGTTCCGCCGCGTGCCGCTGATGCTGGCCTTCACTGCCGAGCTGCCCGAACCAGGCAATTACAAGGCGATGGACGCGATGGGCCTGCCCGTGCTGATCGTGCGCGACAAGGCGGGAGAGGTGCGTGCGTTCCTCAACGTCTGCTCGCATCGCGGCGCGCCGGTCGCTTCCGAAGGGCACGGCAAGTGCGCCCGCTTCACCTGCAAGTACCACGGCTGGACCTATGGTCAGGACGGCAAGCTGCTGGGCGTGTCGGAAAGCGCCAATTTCGGTGATGTCGACAAGGCGGGCCTCGCCCTGCGCGCGCTGCCGTGCGAGGAGCGCGCGGGGATGATCTTCGTGGCGCTCACGCCCAATGCCCCGCTCGATCTCGATGACTATTTCCAGGGCTTTCTCGAGGATTTCGACAATGTCGGCTTTGCCGATTGGGCCTATCTCGGCAGCCGCACGATCGAGGGCGCCAACTGGAAGATCGCGTTCGACGGCTATCTCGAAGGCTATCACTTCGCCTCGCTGCACCCCGCCACGATCGAGCCGCGCACGCCATCGAACCGCATGTTCTACGAAGGCTTCGGCCCCTCGATGCGCATCGGCTTTCCCCAGCACCGCATTGCCGAGGCGCTGAAAGACGTGCCACGCGAGGATTGGGGCGACCAGGAAAACAACGGCTTTGATTTCGTGCGCATCCTGTTCCCCAATGTCTCGGCGTTCCTCGCGCCCGAAATTACCCAGGTGGCACAGCTGTTCCCCGGGCCGACGCCCGATCGCAACCGCACCGTGCTGCACTATCTGCGGCGCGAGCCGATCCGCGACGAGGCCGACCGCGCCGCGGTGGAGCAGATGATCAACTTCTTCCGCGATGTGACCTATCAGGAAGACTATGTGATCGGATTGGAAATCCAGAAAGGGCTGGAAAGCGGCGCGCACGACAACCTGGTGTTCGGCCGCAACGAACGCGGCAACCAGTATTTCCACGAATGGCTCAACTGGTATCTGCAGGATGATGCCACCCTGCCCAAGCCGGTGATGTGAGAGGGCGGCGAGCATGACAGTCCAGGACAACAAATCGCGCTATTCGCCGGATTTCGACATGCCGGTGCGCGGCGACACGATCACCGCCGATCGCTATATCTCGCGCGACTGGATGGACAAGGAAGGGCAGAATCTGTGGCCCAAGGTGTGGCACCTGGGCGGAATGCTGGCCGAACTGGAGGAGGAAGGCGACTTCATCCGCCACGATTTCGGCAAGGATTCGATCCTGATGATCGCCCAGGCCGATGGCAGCGTGCGCGCGTTCTACAACAGCTGCCCGCATCGCGGAAACCGCCTGGTGCTGGGCGATGCCGGCTCGCTGCCGCGCATCACCTGCGGCTATCACGGCTGGCAGTTCACTCCCGATGGCCTGCTCGCCAAAGTGCAGGACCCGGATGATTTTGCCGGCGGCAACCCCTGCGGCAAAGTGCACCTGTCGGAATTGCGCTGCGAAACCTGGGGCCCGTTCGTGTTCTGGTGCATGGATGATGACGTGCCGCCACTGGCGCAGTGGATGGCGCCCTTGCAGGAACGCCTCGCCAACTATGGCCTGGATAACTGGGTGCGCGTGCTCAAGCTGTCGTGCGACGCGGAATTCAACTGGAAGGTGATCCGCGACAATTTCAACGAAAGCTACCACCTCCCCACGATCCATCCCGAACTGGCCACGTTCATCAACGACGGCCTGCCCACGACGGTGTTCGAGATGTATCCCAGCGGCCACAACGCGATGTGGATGATCGGCCACCAGGCCACCACGCGGGTGGACTATCACAGCGCCGAAGTGCCTGCCCCGCTGGATGATATCGCCCGCGCCTGGGGCATCGATCCGGCCGATTACCAGGGCCGCACCGGCGAAATCCGCGCCGCCGTGATCGCCGCGAAGCGCAAGCTGGGGCCAGAGCGCGGCTATACCATGTACGAAGACATGACCGACCAGCAGCTGGTGGACTATTTCCACTGCACGCTGTTTCCCAATCTCACCCTCACCATGTCGCCCGAACAGATGCAGGTGCTGCGCACCGAGCCGCATCCCACCGACCCGGAAAAATGCGTGTTCCAGCATTGGTGCCTCTATCCCCCGGTCAAGGGCATGAAAGAGGTGGTCACCCCGATCGGCACCGTGCCGTTGCGCCACGATGCAGTGGCACGGCACAGCCGCTATGGCGATGGCGTGTCGCTGGGCTTTGTCGCCGATCAGGATCTCTCGATCGGCACCACGCAGCAACAAGGCCTCAATTCACGCGGCTTCAAGGGCTGCATCCTGCCCGGCCAGGAAAAGCGCATCCAGCGCTTCCACGAACTGCTCAACGATTACGTGGCCGGCAAGGGCCCGGTGCAGCCGGCATGACCTATCCCCCGCCGCCCTGCCCCGCAGACGTGCGCCAGGCCCTTGCCGATCTGGTCACCGCCTATGCCATGGCGGTGGACGATATCGGCAATGCCGCCGGCGTTGCCGCGCTGTTCGCGCCCGATGGCTGCTATGACCTGACCAGCCTGGGCATGGACCGGATCGTCGGGCGTGCAGGCATCCAGGGGTTCTTCGAAGCCGCCTTTGCCACCATGGCCAGCAACGCCCACTTTGTCGGCAACGTGGCACTCGGCGCCTATGACGCCGCCGCCGGCACCGCGCAGGTCACGGCCTATGGCCACGCCTTCAGCCTGGGCACCGATGGCACCCTGCTCGAGGTGAAGGCCCGCTACGCCTTCGACCTTGCCCGGCACGAGGGCACCTGGCGCATCGCGCGCCTGGGCATGACCATGCTGCTCCCCCCGGTCACCACCCCGGCGCCCTGAACACGATCCTCCCCGCCCAGCGGGGAGGTGGCAGCCTGCAGGGCTGACGGAGGGGCGCAGTGCCGCACCTTGCAGTGCAGGGTAGCATGCTGGCCTCCCCACACACAAAGACGCGAAGAACACCGCAGTGCCTTCGCGCCTTTGTACAAATCGCAATAGCGTCTGTGATCAGGTCGGGTTCTTCAAATAGGCGATCACGTCGGCGCGGTCCTGGCCCTTGGGCAGGCCGGGGAACGTCATCTTGGTGCCCGGCACCACGCGCTGCGGCTTTTCCAGGTACTGGAACAGCTTTTCTGCCGTCCAGGTGATGCCGCTGCTCTTGTTGGCGTTGGAATAGGCAAACCCGGCGATCGAGCCAGCCTTGCGACCCACCACGCCCGCGAGCGAGGGGCCGATCATGTTCTTGCCCGGTTCGGCCGAGTGGCAGGCCTGGCACTGCGCAAAGATCTGCTTGCCGTGCACGGGATCGGCCGTGAACGAGGCGAGCGTGGTATGATCGAGCGTATCGGTGGAATCAGCCGCCGGCGCGGGCGTGCTGGCTGCGGCTGCCGGGGTCATCGAGGCGGTGGCTGCGGCCGCCGTGGTGGTTTCGCTGGCGGCAGGCGTCTGTTCCGCCGCCGATTTGCTGCCACCACCGCCGCACGCGGCAAGCAAAAGCGTGGCGGTGCCCAATGCAAGAGTGTGGACCTTGGATATCATCTGCATCCTCCGTTATGTTTTATGAGGCTGCGCGTCACACGGGACGGCGGGAAACTAGAACGTGTCCGATAGTGCCACGCAATACGGCCGTTAGGGCGAAAACATACCTAAGCCAGGGTGCGGCAACAGCAGGCAGTCCGTGCCAATCGTCCCGCATTTTCCAATACTTCCCTGGCGCGGTAACGGCTGACCCCCCGAACCGTTCCCGAATGCTCCATCGCGTTGCGCATTACGGCGGATGGCTGTTTTGCGGCATCGCGCCTACCCCTGCGGTGTGGCCGCCCCACGCGCCGGAGCAGCCGAGGCGACGGGCTGGGTGGGCGTTGGCGCCTGCAACGGCGTGGGGAACGTGGCGGGCACCGTTGCATTGCCCGGCGCACCCCACAGGGCGTGGTAATCCTTTGCCATGGGATAGCCACCCATCGGCTTGTTCTTGCCCTGGTGGCAGGTAGCGCAGCTGACCTTGAACGGATCGCCCATCGGCCCCTTGCGATAGGCCGGGAAGGCACTGGTGAGCGAGCCGATATACTGCCCGTTGGTTTCGCGCACCATGCGGATGCCGTACCAGGCCTTGGCCCGCTTGGGCGTGCTGATCGGCCAGGCACCAAACGCCTGGGCATTGTGGCAGAACGTGCAGTTTACCCCCAGCGCCTTGGACACGTGGATCATCACGGCATAGGAATTTTCGGTCTGCATCACGCTGGTCTTGTCAGCCGGCGAAGGATGCGCGGCCGTGGCTTGGACGCGGATATTCTGGTCCTTTTTCGGGTCGCCGGTCAGATAGAGCGCCAGCGAGGCATCGGGCAGCGACGAAAATCCCGTGGCGGCGATCGGGTCGTCCTGGCCATGGCGGTTGCCGATGATGCCGCTGGGCGGCGCGGGCGGCATGGTCCAGTGGTTGGTCGGCACGGCCTGGCCACGGTGGCAGGTCCAGCAGGTCACCCCGGTCTGGGCCACGTGCGATTGCCAGTTGTGGTTGATGTTGCGCGTCATCTGCAGCATGCGCCGCGCGACCACCTTGGTATAGAGTTCGTCAGAGGCCATGTTGTTGGGATTGTGGCAATAGTTGCAGCCTTCCTTGGGCGCCACCCAGGCGGTCATCGCGGCCATGGTATAGCTCAGCTGCTCGGCGGATTCATCGCCCAGCACCTGCAGGTTCTGGAACTGCTCCTTGGCGCGCGGCCCGTCGGTGGATGGCGGGTCATAGGGCGGCGGCGGCACCTCGTCCTTGGCCATGGCCACTTTCTTGACCGTGACCTGGTCCATGCCGGTGCCGCGATAGCCGTTCTGGCCCGAAACCTTGTGGGAAAGTTCGCAGCCCCCCAGGGACAGCGCGGCAAGCGCCGCCAGGGCAATAGCGGTGATCCGTCTCATTTCCCCGTGCTCCCCAAGGTGGCGGGGTCAATCACCCCGGTTGCGGGATAGTGCGGCGCATAGCCGTGCTGCTGGGCCCACAGATACCAGTTGTCCACCACGGTGCCGGTCAGCAGGATGCCGATGCCCCCGGTCAGCGTGGTCAGCACGGCAAACCACCAGGCCCAGCGATGGATCGATTCCATCGTGGCGTTGAAACCCATGGTCCAGCGCCAGAACAGCGCGGCGCGTTCCGATGCGGTGCCGCGATCGGTGATCTGCTCGATCTCGCGCTCGCCACCATAGCGGCCGACAGCCAGGATCGTCGCGCCGTGCATGGCAAACAGCAGGGTGGAGCCATAGAGGAACGCGATCGAGAAGCAGTGGAACGGGTTGTAGAACAGGTTTCCATAGCGGATCGAGAACGCAGCGGTCCAATCGAGGTGCGGAAAGATGCCGAACGGCACGCTTTCGGCCCAGCTGCCCATAAAGAACGGGCGGATAAAGCCCAGCACCAGGAACAGCCAGATCGCGCTGAGGAAGGCCCAGGCGACATGCGTACCCATGCCGAGCGCGCGGGCGCGGGTATAGGTGCGCACCCACCACAGCATGACCGAGGTGGTCAGGCAAAAACCGGCGATGATCCACCACCCGCCCTTGGCCAGCGGCACGAACGGGGTAAAGCCGTATTGCGGGCCAGGCGGTTCCAGCGACAGCCACGGCAGCAGGCGCACGAACTGGATCGGGTTCCAGTTGACCGAGGCCAGCATGTTGAGACCGATGATCTCGAACGCGGTAAACCCGAAGATCAGCGCGAAAATGCCGGTCCAGCCCAGATAGATCGGGCCGATCTGCGCCTGGCCAACCAGGCCAAGCAGGTGGACGAAGCTGCCCTGCCCGATGCGCTCTTCGCTGCCCGGTGGCAGGGCCACGCCCATTTCCGGTTCGCCGCGCAATTGCACTTGGGTGAATATGTTCTGGTAGGTCGTCATCGCACGGTGCTCCTTCACGACCAGATCGGCAGGTTGAGCCACCAGGTCCACCACTCGGGCCAACCGCGCGTCCACAATGGGCCGCTGATGACTATGCACACCGCGCTCCAGAACCCGGCGTTCAGCGCCAGCAACAGGCCCAGGCGGTGAATGCCCAGCGTGCCGATCGAATAGCCGATAAGATCGCGGAAGAAGGTGTCTTCGTATTCCGGTGACTTGACCTCACCACCCTTGGGCGGGTTCACCGCCGACAGCACCAGCGCGCCATGCAGGGCCAGCGCCAGGGTGGTGGTGAAGAAGAACGACACCGCGAGCATATGCGCCGGGTTATAATGGAAGTGCAGGTACTGGTACCCGGTGTTCGACACCCAATCGAGGTGGCTGAAAATGCCGTAGGGAAAGCCCCAGTGCCACGCACCGAGCAGGACCGGACGGATCACCACCAGCGTGAAATAGGCAAAGATCGCCATGCCAAAGGCCACCGGCACATGATAGCCCATGCCCAGCTTGCGGCAGATTTCCACCTCGCGCAGCGCCCATGACACGAACGAGACCAGCGCGCAGACCGTGATGATCTGCCAGAAGCCGCCTTCCTTGAGCGGCGCCAGCGCCAGGCCATATTTGAGATCGGGCGGCGCGATCGAAATCAACCAGGGATTCCAGGTCGGGCCTTGCGATGCGGAATAGAAAATAAGTGCCGTGCCCAGCGAGGCGAAGATCGCCGTTACCACGCCGAAAAAGCCGACGTAGAACGGGCCCACCCAGAAATCGAACAGGTCGCCACCAATTAAGGTGCCACCGCGCACGCGATATTTTCGTTCGAAACTCAGGAGTGCCATGGCCATCCCCCTCTCCGCCTGGATGCGGCGGCTGTTGTGTTCAGATGCCAGTTTTTTCAGGCGTCAGCGCCCATGAGGCGGCGGTCGGGATCGCCGCCGCCTCTCGCACGGGCTTGCGTCAGCTGGCCGGTTTTGCGGCTGCGGCGGCATGCGCGGCGCCCTGCGCCGAGTTGGGGCCGTCGAGCCAGTTGTAGGTGTCGGTGCTGAGCAGGATGAAGTGAATGATCAGCGCCAGCACGAGCAGAAAGCCGAACAGGGCAACCAATGTCCTGCGCGGATCGAAAATCAGCCAAAGTCTCCACATGGGTTTTATCCTTGTGCAAGAGTGTTGGCCCTCGCCTCATCAGGCCCCCTTGGCCCGATATCGCGAGGGAGTGGGCGGCTTACAGCCAGGGCTTCCACATCCAGACCAGGACGTGTGCAACCACGGCCACGCCGGTGAAGCCCAGGAAGCTGCTCATGAACAGCTTGTGGAACTCCTTGGCTTCCTCGGGCGTGAGATACGTTCTCAGCCCAAAGCGATCGTCACGATCACTCATAGCCCAATCTCCTTTCGTTGGTGGTGTGCGAGAGGCGAAACGACCTCTTCGGGTATCCTCGCGGCGCCCGAATGCACCGTGAGAATGGCTGGGCCGGGCTGCGCGCGGCAGGCTTCCGGGCGGATGGAACGGGCGCGGGTCATGCGACCTGCGCCTCAAGCAGGGCATCGGCCAGCCGATCGGCCGATACGCGATCTTCGCCATGGCGGCGGGCGGCGCGCTCGGCGCCATCGCGCAGCCGCTTGGCCGCCGAAATGCGGATCAGCACGGGCTGTGCTGCCACCACCTCGTCCAGCCGCGTCTTGGCATCGTCATCCCACGGCAATTCGCGCCACGCCGCTTCGCCGACCCCGCGCGCGGGCGTGGGCTCTACCTTGTCCATTTCGGTCGCCAGCGGCAGGATGTGGAAAAGCGCGTCGAACAGCGCGTTGCACACTTCCTGCACCAGATAGGTCGCGCCGGAATAGCCCATGAACGGCGTGCCGGTGTGGCGCCGGATCGCCGCGCCGGGGAAACTGGCCGGGATATAGATCCCGCGCCCACCGCGCTCGGCGTTGTACATGCGCTCGTTATAGCTACCGAAAAGCACCAGCGGCGGATTGGCATGGATCGCCGCGCGCACGTCCTCGTTGCGCGGCTTGACCCCGGCACTGCGCGCAAAGGCAAAGTTGCACGGCAGGCCCATGTCGTCTTCCAGGAACCGCCGGATGCCACGGGCATAGGTTTCGTTGGCCACGATGCCAAAGCTGGCGGTGGCAAAGAAATCCTGCGTTACCGAGCGCCACAGATCCCACAGCGGCTTGATCGTGGTATGCTTTTCCCGCTCGATGAACGGTTCGGGATCAAGCCCCAGTTCCGCACCAAGCGCGCGCAGGAACAAGGTGGTGCTGTCCAGCCCGATCGGCGCCTGGAAATAGGGCCGCTCCAGCGTTTCGCACAGGCCCCGGCCAAATTCGCGATAGAGGCACACGTTGGCCTGCGCGTCGGCCAGCTTGCGAATATCGGCCAGATGGCACCCCAGCGGGAACACCACGTTGACCTGCGCGCCGATCCCTTCGATCAGGCGGCGCACCTCGTGCAGGTCGCTCGCCATGTTGAACATGCCGTAAGACGGGCCGATGATGTTGACGCGGGGCTTTTCCCCCTCGCGCAGCGGCCGCGCGGCGGGCATACCCTTGGGGCCAAATTCCTTCCACAGCCAGCCCAGCGCGCGATCGGCGCTCTGCCACTGGTCCTCGTCGATGGTGCGCGGGAGGAAGCGCTTGATATTGGTGCCTTCGGGCGTCACCCCGCCGCCGATCATCTCGGCGATGGAGCCGGTGACAACCACGGCCGGCAGATCGGGATCGAGCGTCTTCCACGCCCGCTTCATCGCGCCTTCGGTGCCGGTCTTGCCCAGCTCCTCTTCGCCCAGGCCGGTCACCACGATCGGCAGTTCGTGCGGCGGCAGGCCATCGGTATAGTGCAGCACCGATGTCACCGGCAGGTTTTCGCATCCCACCGGACCGTCGATGATCACCTGCAGGCCCTTGACCGCGGTAAAGACATAGACCGCCCCCCAATAGCCGCCGGCGCGATCGTGATCGAGAACCAGAGTCATGACCCCACCGCCTCGGCCGCCTTGCGCGCAGCTTCGTTCAGGGCGGCATATTTCTTCTTGAACTGCGGCCGGTCCTGCGGGGTATCTTCCCACACGCCCGCGCCCGGCCCGCTGCCCACCCCATCGAAAAAGGCGCGCATGCGATCGAACCGTGGCTTGTTGGCCATCGCCGCGTTGACCACCTGCGCCAGGCTGCCCGCGCCGGCCACGCCCATCAGCGGGCGGGCGGAAATCAGGTTGGTGAAATAGAGCGCGGGGATCGCGCGCTGCTTGGCATGCTGCACCACCGGCGTGGTGCCGATCGCCAGGTCGGGGCCAAATTCCTCGACCGCGGCAATATCCTGCTCAAGACTGGCGCGATAGTTCACGCGCACGCCGCGCGCCTCCAGCCAGGCGCGGTCAGCCTCACCCGCCTGCGTCGCCGGGCAGGCCGTGCCGACATAGGGCACATCGGCGCCGCTTTCGATCAACAGCCGCGCCACCAGCAGTTCCGAGCCTTCATAGCCGGTCACGGTGATACGCCCCTTGATCGGATTGGCCGCCAGCGCGCCGCCGATCGCGGGCAGGAAACGGTTCTTGGCCGCATCGATGCGATCCTGCGCCACGCCGCAGGCCGCGCCGATGGCATCGAGCCAACTGGCCGTGCCTTCCACCCCGACCGGGGCAGAGCCGACGATGCCGCGCCCGGCGGCGGAAAATTCGCGCATGCTGGCGGTGTAGAACGGATGGATCGCCGCCACTGCCGCGCAATCGAGCGCGGCATACAGCTCGCGCCATTCGCGCGTGGGCACCACCGGCCCGGCGGCCAGGCCCAGCGGTTCCAGCATCATGCCGATGCCCACCGGATCGGCCGGGAACATCTCGCCCAGCAAAGTTACCGTCGGGCGATCGGGCTTGACGCGCGGCGCCGCCACCGGGCCTTGCTCGGCCTCTGCCCGGGCATAGGCGAGCATCGCGCCGGCGAGCACGTCCTTCGCCTCGGCATGGGTGGGAATGCCAAAGCCGGGCACGTCGATGCCGATGATGCGCACGCCGTTGATCTGCTTTTTCAGCAGGCGGAGCGGCACACCGCTGGCCGTGGGCACGCACAGGTTGGTCACCACGATGGCATCATAGAGCGCCGGATCGGCCAGCCCTTCCACCGCGTCCTTGATATCCTCGAACAGCTTGCCGGTGACGAGCGTTTCGGAATTGAACGGGACATAGCCCACCGTCCGCCGCGCGCCGTAAAAGTGCGAGGTGAACGTCAGGCCATAGACACAGCAGGCCGAGCCCGACAGCACCGTAGCGGTGCGGCGCATGCGCAGCCCGACGCGCAGCGAGCCGAACGCCGGACACATGCTTTGCGGCTGATCGTGCGGCCCCACCGGATAATCGGCAGCATAGCGTTCCAGCAGCGCGCTGCCCTGGGCCTGGTCCGTCGCCGCGCGCAGCACGCCGGCATCGGCATGGCAGCCCCCGCCACTGGCCGGCGGCGGATCGAGCGCGATGCGGTCTGCCTGGCGCGCGGCCGGCGGCGCGGGTGCGTCAAGCCTCGTCATAGATCACCTCGAGCGAGGGCTTCTGGACAAAGGCGGCGCCGCGCATATCGGCTTGCGTGGCCGGCCGCAGCACCACATCGCCGCCCACCTGCTCGGGTGAGAACAGGCCGAGCAGGCCATCCTGGTCGAGCGGGCGCGGCTGCTGCGCGGGCGCGGTGGCAACATTGACCGCCAGATCTTCGAACAGGCTGCCCCACTGGCCATCGGGCCGGCCGATGATCTGGTAATTGGCCGACTTGCGGCGAATGTCTTCGTCGGCGGGAATGGCGCAGAGCACCGGGATGCCCACGGCATCGGCAAAGGCAGCGGCTTCGCCGGTGCCGTCATCCTTGTTGACGATCATGCCGGCCACGCCAACATTGCCGCCCATCTTGCGGAAGTATTCCACCGCCTTGCACACGTTGTTGGCAACGTAGAGCGATTGCAAGTCGTTGGAGCCGACCACGATCACCTTCTGGCACATATCGCGCGCGATCGGCAGGCCGAACCCACCGCAGACCACGTCGCCCAGGAAATCGAGCAGGACATAGTCGAACCCCCAATCATGGAAGCCCAGCTTTTCCAGCAGTTCGAACCCATGGATGATGCCGCGCCCGCCGCAGCCACGGCCCACTTCCGGTCCGCCCAACTCCATGGCAAACACGCCATCACGCTGGAAACACACGTCTTCGATGCGCACTTCTTCGCCCGCCAGCTTCTTGGCGGCAGAGGTTTCGATGATCGTGGGGCAGCTGCGCCCGCCAAACAGCAGGCTGGTGGTATCAGACTTGGGATCGCACCCGATCAGCAGCACGCGCTTGCCCTGCTGCGCCATCATGTAGCTGAGGTTGGACAGGGCAAAGCTCTTGCCCGATCCGCCCTTGCCATAGATCGCGATCACCTGGGTCTGCTTGGTAACCTCGCCCGTGTGCGGGGCATCGGGCTCGATCGCGGCTTCGGCGCGCAGGGCATCGGCAGTGTTCAGCAAGGTCATGCGCAAGCGCTCCAATCGAGAACCATCTTGAGGCAGTCGGCGGCGAGGAAGGTTTCGGGATAGGCGTCCTTGGCCTCGGTCGCCGGGCGCATGTGGCTGACCAGGCCAGCCAGGCTGCACGCCCCGCTGTCGATCAGGCCGCGCGCCGCCACCAGATCGGCCGGCTGCCATTCGGCGGCGATGCGAAAGCGCGCCTCGCGCCGGAATGCGGGGGCAAAATCGAAACTGGGGCGGTTGGCATAGAAGCCGGCCATCACCACTTCGCCGCCGTGGCGCAGCCGGGCGATCAGCTGGTCCAGGCAATCGGCATTGCCGCTCGCGTCGTATATCGTGGCGTAATCGTGCCGATCGTCGTCCTTGGGCGCGATCACGCGATAGCCGCTGGCACCCTCGCGCCGCACCGCATTGCGTTCCCACACCGTGGGCGCCGGCGCGCCCATGGCGATGGTCAACCGCGCCAGCAGGCGCCCAAGCGTGCCATGCCCGATGATGAGATCGGGCGCCGCGCCGCCTTGCAGCGCATGCAGCGCCGTGGCCGCCAAGGCAAACTGCACGCCATCGGCGCCCAGCGACTCGGCCACGGGAAAGGCCCGTGCCGAGGGAATGATCACGCGCTGCGCCGTGCCGCCAAACAGCGCCCGCGCATCGGCATAACAGGCCGCGCCCGGCACAAAGACCCAGTCGCCAATGCGCCCCTGCGCCTCGGCCCCGGCGTCGACAATGCGGCCCAGCGACTCATACCCAGGCACCAGCGGATAGCCCATGCCGGGGAAGACCGGCATTTCACCCGACCACAACAGCTTTTCGGTGCCCGTGCTGATGCCGCTCCAGCGGATATCGACCACCACGTCGCTCGGGCCGAGAACTGCGCCGTTGCCGGCGACCGAACTGGTCAACGTCAGCTTGCGTAGCGCAATGCACCTGGGTGCTTCGAGTATGACGGCCAGCGCATCCATGCCCCGGTCCTTCTCCCAACGGTCGGTCAGACCCCGTCGCGTTCACCCGAAAGCGGGTACGTTCCGGCAAGGATCACCATACGCCAACCTTGACATACGTCAATCTATCTTGACGTTTTTAAGTGTCATCTACACGTGACAACCACACTGGCAACCACGGGATATGCCGTGCGATGGCGCTGCCACCCCGGAAATCCGGCTTTTTTGAGCAGCGCGCCATATTCGGCCGCGCTGCGCGGGCGCCCGGCATTCATCGCCCAGAGATAAAATCCGAAGTAGGCATCACCCATCGCGGCCGCGCCCGGCGTCTTGGCCATCGGCTCTGCCACCACGAGTCGCCCGCCCGGAACCAGCGCCTGGCGCGCGGCGCGCAGCAGGGCCAGACAGGCATCATCATCATGATCGTGCAGCACCCGCACCAGCGTGATGCAATCATGGCCCGGCGGAATCGGATCGCGAAAGAAATCGCCGCCATGCAACGCGATGCGCCCGCGCATCGCCGCTGCATCCAGCCAGGCGCCGGCGCCGGCCACCACCGGCGGCAGATCGAACACACCCACCTCCAGCGCCGGACAGGCCTTGGCCACTGCGCTGGCAAAGGCGCCATGGCCACCGCCGAGATCGAGCAATCGCCGATGCCGGGCAAAGGGATAGGCCGCCAGCGCCTGCTGCGCCACCATCGCCTGCGAAGCCGCCATCAGCGCGGAATAGGATGCCGCCTCGTGTTCGCTGGCATCCTGGGCATAGTGCCAGAACGACGATAGCGCGGTGGGCATGGCCCGGTCGCGCAGCAGCAGCGCCACGGGATCGGCCAGATCGGCATAGAGCAGCGCATGATGGCGCACCATCGCGATCGCGCCGGGATTGGCCTGCAGGGCGGCGCCCTGTTGCCCCAGCATCCACCACCCCGGTGCCACTTCCTCGGCCAGGTCGAGCGCAGCCGCCGCGCGCACCAGGCGCAACGCGGCCTGGGGCGAAAGGCCGCTGGCCAGCGCCACGTCATCTGCACTGCACGGCCCGCGACGCAAGAGATCAAGCAGCCCAACCTGCACCGCCGCCATCAGCACCTGCGAATAACAGAAGCCCGCCACCAGATCGAACGCCTGCGCCGCGCGGCGGCGTGACACGATCGCAATCCCTGGCAGCCGCGCCGCCCAGAACTGGAAGCGCGGGCTGGCCAGCACGCCATTGCGCCACGCCGTCCACCGTCGACGCCAAGGCGCCACGGCAGACGGCGGGTCCAATTGGTCTGGAATTGTGGACATTTCCATATGTCTATTTTAATGGACATCATTGGTGTAAAGATCAATTCCTATTCCCGGGGGTGATTCCTTTCACAAAGGGGCACGACGCGCATGGCGGCACGGGTTGCGATCATCGGCGCAGGCATTGGCGGGCTGGCAGCGGCCGCGCTGCTCTCCGCGCGCGGCCTGGCGGTGACCGTGATCGAAAAGGCCGGGCATCCGGGCGGCAAGGCGCGGCAGTTGGCCGTCGATGGCGTGCGCATCGATGCCGGCCCCACCGTGTTCACCCTGCGCGATGTGTTTGCCGATATCTTCCACGATTGCGGCGCTGACCTGGCCGATCATGTCACGATCCGCCGCGCCCAGGTGCTCGCCCGCCATGCCTGGGACGGGGACGGCCAGCTCGATCTCCATGCCGATCCCGCGCGCAGCGAGGAAGCGATCGGCGATTTTGCCGGCGCGGCGGCAGCAGCTGGCTTTCGCGCCTTCCGGGCAGAGGCGGCGCGCATCCACGGCATTCTCGACGCCACCATGCTGCGCGGATCAAAGCTCGCCTGGCCGCCCTCGCTGATGTGGCGCATCGGGCTGTGGCGGGTGGGCGATCTCCTCGCCATCCGCCCTTATGAAAGCCTGTGGAAGGTCTTGGGCGAGCACTTTGCCGATCAACGGCTGCGTCAGCTTTTCGCGCGCTATTCCACCTATTGCGGCTCCTCGCCCTTTGCCACGCCGGCCACACTGATGCTGATCGCCCATGTCGAGGCGCAGGGCGTGTGGCTGATCGATGGCGGCATCAGCGCCCTGGCCCAGGCCTTGATGAACCTGGCGCAGCGCCATGGCGCGCAGTTCCGTTTTGGCACCGGTGCGGCCATGCTGGAAACGCACAATGGCCGCGCCTCGGGCGTGGTGCTTGCCAATGGCGAGCATGTGCCAGCCGATGCCGTGATCACCAATGCCGATCCCGAAGCGCTTGCTGCCGGGCGCCTTGGCCCGATCGGCGCCATGGCGGTCAGCAGCCACGGCGTGCGTCACCGCTCGCTCTCGGCCATGGTCTGGCTCGCCCATGCCAAAACCAGCGGCTTCCCCCTGCAACGGCACAACGTGCTGTTCTCGCCCGATTACCCGCGCGAATTCAGCGATATTCGCGGCGGCCGCCCGCCCGCCGATCCCAGCGTCTATGTCTGCGCGCAGGATCGCGATGGCACCACTGCGCAAGCCGGCGGGCGCGAGCGCCTGCAGATCATCGTCAATGCCCCGGCCAACGGCGACAGCCACGCCTATAGCGAAAAGGAGAGGGACCAATGCACCTTGGCCATGCGCAAGACGCTGCGCCGCTGCGGGCTGGAGCTGGAAACGGATTGTCCCCGCATCCTGCTGACGCCGAACGAGTTCGAGACCTTTTTGCCCTCGACGGGCGGAGCGATCTATGGACGGGCCTCGCACGGCTGGGCGGCGTCATTCCTGCGGCAGGGCACGCGGACCCGGATCCCTGGGCTCTATTGCGCGGGTGGAAGCACCCACCCCGGAGCGGGGGTGCCGATGGCCGCCTTGTCGGCACGGTTGGCGAGCCGGGCAGTGCTGCAAGACCTCGCTTCGATGCGGCGATTCCACCCGGTGGCTATGGCTGGTGGTATGTCGATGCCATCAGCCAGTGCGGGCGCCACGGGCTGACGATCATCGCCTTCATCGGCAGCGTGTTTTCCCCTTATTACAAGAAAAGTGGCCGGGGCACGCCCTTGGATCACTGCGCGCTCAACGTCGCGCTCTATGGCCCCGGCGCGCGCTGGACGATGACCGAGCGCGGACGCGGCGCGGTGCGGCGCGACGCCGATTGCCTGCAGATCGGCCCCAGTGCCATGCGCTGGACCGGCAATGCGCTGGAAATCGATATCGAGGAGATGGACAAGCGCGTCGGCGTGCCATGGCAGCGTCGCGTGGCCGGGCGCGTGCGCGTCATTCCCGAGGCGATGAACGCCAAGGCCTTCGCGCTCGACCCCGAAGGCCGGCACCGCTGGCACTGCCTTGCCCCACGCGCGCGGATCGAGGTGACGATGCAGCAGCCCGGGCTGGCCTGGCAGGGCAGCGCCTATCTCGATTCCAATTTCGGCAGCGAGGCACTGGAACAGGGCTTCCGCGTCTGGCACTGGTCACGCGCCCATGGCCGCCACGGCTCCTTCGTGTTCTACGAGGGCATCCGCCGCGACGGCCGCCCCTTTGCCAGCGCCCTGCGCTTTGCCGCCGATGGCACCCCGCACGAAGAGGCCGAACTGCCACCCGTGGCGCCCCTGCCCAACACGCTATGGCAAATGGAACGCAAGACCCGCGCCGATCGCGGCCACGCCAGCGTGGTGCGCACCTGGGAAGACGCCCCGTTCTATTCCCGCTCCACCCTGCGCTCCACCCTGCTGGGCGAACCAGTCGTCTCGGTCCAGGAAAGCCTCGACATGGATCGCTTCTCCTCGCCGATCGTGCAATTCATGCTGCCCTATCGCATTCCGCGGGTGGAATAGGCCAGGGTTACACATAGCTCTTCGTCACCCCGGACTTGATCCGGGGTCCAGCTGTTCTTCTGACGCAACGCGCGCACGTCTACGACGGGCAGTGCCGAACATAATTTGGTTCGCGCAGAGGCGCAGAGGCGCGGAGATTCAGATTTTCTCGGCGCCTCTGCGCCTCTGCGCGAAATCTTTGCTCAAACAGCCGGCGGCGCCCCATCATCGCTGGCATCCGCCCGCTCCTGCTCGGCCTTGCGCGCACGGTCATGGCGGATTTCGCGGTTGACTGACCACAGCTGCCACACGCCAAAACCGATGGCGATCGCGGCGGTAAAGACGATTTCCACCCAGCCGAAATGTTGGCTCCATCCACTCATCCCACGGTCTCCCGCTGTTGCCGGGCATGGGCGTGGATCAAGGCCGCGACCAGGTCGGGCCGCTCCTCATGCGCCAGATGGCCCAGCCCAGGCAGTACCTCCAGCCGTGCATGGGGCAGCAGGGCGGCAGCCTTTTCCACCGAGGCCAGGGGCACGGCCACGTCGCCGCGCGCATGCACCAGCTGCACGGGCGCGGTAATCGCCGGCAAAGTGCGGCTCAGGGTGTCGAGATCCCAGCTGGCCATCATTTCCATCGCCCCGCCGCAATGGCCGGCATTGCCGAGCAGCGCGGCATAGCAGCGCAGGCCCTGGGCATCGAGGGCAGAGCCGGTGGCGCGGCGCAGAAAGCGTTCCGGCTCTCCCGGCAGGCGGGCAATGCCCGCCAGCATGCGCGGCACCAGCGGGTTGACGAACAGCATCCGCGCCAGCGAGGGAAACAGCTGCGCCGCCAGGCCCGAAAACGGCATCAGCGCGGGGTTGAGGCCCACCACCGGCACGCCATCGCCGCGGCCATGCACCAGTTGCAGGGCAATCGCCGCGCCGGCCGAATGGCCCACCACCACTGCCGCCACCTGGCCCAGCGCGCGCAGCAGATCATCCACCGCGCGCGCCATCGCCACCAGTGTCAGCCCGCCTTGCGGGCGCCCCTGGGTAAAGCCATGGCCGGGCAGATCGGGCGCCACTACGGTATAATCACGCGCCAGCAGCGGCATCACATCGCGCCAGCTATGCGTGGCCGCGCCGGTGCCGTGCAGCAGCAGCGCCACTGGCCCCGCGCCATCGCCCATCTGCTGTACATGCCAGGTCAGCCCTGGCGTTTCGACAAAGCGGCTGGCGGCGCGATGCGGCCAGTTCCGGCCCTCCACGGCCCAGCGCGGCCCGCTGCTCATGCCCGCGCCCGGCGTAGCGCCGGCTCTGGCGCAGTCGCCTGGGCCACGGCGGCATGCAGCGCGCGGGCATCGGCGCAGGGCAAGGGCAGATAGCGCGCGCGCATCGCCTGGGCCAGGGCCGCTGCCTCCGGCCGGGGACGCGCGGCGATATCGATCACCACGGCATCGTGGCCGGCCACGGCAATAGCGCGGGCCGCGCGCTGCGCATCATCCTGCGCGCGGGCACGGCCGCGCGCACCATCGAGCGCGATATTGGCGCTGCCATCGGTCATGAACACCAGGATCGGCGTGCCACCGCGCGCGGCCACCGCCTCTGCCAGCTGGCGCGCCAGGACCAGTCCATGCGCCAGCGGGCTGCCGCCGCCGCCGGGCAGCGCCGCCAGCGCGCGCTTGGCGCGGGTGAGCGAGCGGGTCGGCGGCAACAGCACCTCGGCCCCCTCGCCGCGAAACGCCAAGACCGCCACTTCCGCGCGCTTGACATAGGCCTGCGCCAGGATCAGCTCGGCCGCGCCCTTGGCCTCGGCCAGGCGCGCCATCGCGGTAGAGCCCGAGGCATCGACGCAGAACACCGTCACGGTGGTGCGCCGCTCCTCAAACCGGCGCACCCGCAGATCGTCGCGGCGAAAGCGGATCGGCCCGGCGCCATCGGGCGCGGGATCGCGCTGGCGCAGCGGTTGCCAGGGAATGGCCGCGCGCAGGCTGTCGATCAGGGCCAGGCGCGCCCCGCCACCGGGCAGGCCAGGCCGCGCGCCCAGCGGCCGGCCACGCCGGCCCGATCGCAAGCGTTGCCCCGAGCCACCGCCGCCACCGGTCTTGGCCCGACCCGCCTGCCCGGCGGCAATGCGATCTAGCACGTCGCGCGGGATCGCCGCGCGTGCCGCCTCGATCACCAGATCTTCTGGAATCTCTGCCCCCTCGCCCTCCTGCTCGCCATCGCGCGTGTCGCGCTCCTGCTCGGGCGGCATATCGAGCGGGGCATCAGGGGGCGGCGCACTCTCGGGCGGCACTTGCGTGGCGCGGGGCGAGAGCACCAGCCGCGCGGCCAGCGCCACATCCTCAGCATTCACGGTCGCGCGCCCCGCCAGCGCGGCATGGCCCTGCGCCACGGCGGCGGCCTGCAACATCGGCCGCATCGAGGCGATGCCCAGCGCCGTGGCGGCGGCCGCCAGCGCAGCAAGTGCCGCGTCATAGGGCGCAGGAACGCTCGGTTGTGCCGTATCTGCCACGGGGAAAGGCATTGCCAAGTCAGCCGGCCGCAGCCCATCCAGCGTGATATCAAACGCAATACGCTCCATCAACGCGGCCGGCGGGCGCGGTTCGTCCGCTGTGCCATCATCGAGCAAGACCAGGATCGGCCCGCCCGCGCCATCCATGGCCTGGGCCACGCGTCCGGCAATATCGGCACGCAGGCCCTGGGCCATCGGCACCACCAGCACCCCACCGTGCGCCGCCGCCAGCAGGCCGCGCTGGTGCACCAGCGTGCCACTTGCGAGGCTTGCAGCAATATCAGTGCCGCCGCACAGCCGCTCTTCATCGATATGGCCGGGCAGGCGATGCCACGCCGTCCCAGGCGGCAACAGCGCAGCCAGCGCCTGCGTCACCAGATCGCGCGCCGGGCCGCCGCCGCGCAGGCACAGCCCGCCAAGCGCCGTGGGGCTTTGGGCCAGCAGGCGCGCTGCCAGGAGCGCATCCGCCAGCCCGCCGGTCATGACAAGTGTTCGGCCAGCGCGCGTTCGATCCGCGCGCTCGATCCGCTTTCATCCAGCACGTCGCGGCGCAGGCGATGGCGCAGCGCCAGCGGCGCCACCGCCACCAGATGTTCGCGCCGTACCAGCTTGGCGCCCTTGAGCGCGGCCAGCGCGCGGCTGGCGCGCATCAGTGTCAATTCCCCGCGCAGGCCATCCACGCCCAGTTCGCTGCACAACAGCGCCGCATCGGTCATCACCGCATCGGGCACGGTGATCCGCGCCAGCCGCCGCTGCCCGCGCGCGATCTGTTGCAAGACCTTGTCATCCTCTTGCGCCCATTGCGCCGCAAACGCCGCCGCATCGGCATCGTGCGCGGCGCAGCGGCGCATGATCTCCACCCGCGTATCGATCGCGCGCGGGGTGCGCACTTCCACCGACAGGCCAAAGCGATCGAGCAGTTGCGGGCGCAATTCGCCCTCTTCTGGATTGCCGCTGCCGATCAGGACAAAGCGCGCGGCATGGCGCACCGACAGGCCTTCGCGTTCCACCACGTTCTGGCCCGATGCCGCCACGTCGAGCAGCAGGTCGACGAGGTGATCCTCCAGCAGGTTGATTTCGTCGATATAAAGAAACCCGCGATGCGCGCGCGCCAGCAGGCCGGGTTCATAGACCCGCTCGCCCGTGCGCAGCGCGCGTTCCAGGTCAAGCGCACCGAGCAGCCGGTCTTCGGTCGCGCCCAATGGCAGATCGACGAACGGCACCGCCTGGCGCACGGTCTTGCCGCCCGTGCACGGCCCGGGGCACTGGCCTGGCGTTTCGCAGCCAAAGCGGCAGCCCTCCACCACCAGGATCGGCGGCAGCAGCGCCGCGAGCGCGCGTGCGGCGGTGGATTTGCCCGTGCCACGATCGCCAAACACCATGACCCCGCCGATCGCCGGATCGACCGCCGCAATCAGCAGCGCCAGCTTCATCTCGTCCTGGCCGACGATCGCAGAGAAAGGGAAGCGGGCCATATGTCCAACACTCTGGACATCAATGAGTGTAAGAACAAGCAAAATCGCCATGCTTGCCGCGCCCATCCGCGCGGGACGAGATTTATGCCGAAACGGTGGGAATATCAGCGGCAAGACTGGCGACAATCGGCCCGGTGTGACAGTCTGCGCGGGCGACCGGGGGCACCGGCACCGCGCGCACCGACAGGAACCGAGATGATGCCGATCCGCTTTGCCGTTCCGCGCCGCCTGGCGATGGCTGGCGCCGCCGCGCTGCTTGCCGCCACGGCGTTTGCGCCAACCGCGCCGGCACTGGCCAAAGACCCCGTGGTCGGCCAGCCCGCCCCGCCGTTTGACCTGCGCCTGATCGATGGCACCAAGCTGTCGCTCGCCGACCTCAAAGGCCAGGTCGTGGTCCTCAATTTCTGGGCCACCTGGTGCGGCCCGTGCAAGGCGGAACTGCCACTGCTCGATCAATATTATGCCCTGCAGCAAAAGCACGGGTTGCGCGTGTTTGCCGTGACGACCGAGGATTCACTGCCCAATTACCAGCTGAAAAAGCTGTTTGCGGTCATGCACATTCCGGCGGTGCGCACGCTCAAGGGGCCCTATGCCCCACTCACCGGCGTGCCGACCAACTTCGTGATCGATCGCGCCGGCGTGGTGCGCTATGCCAAGGCCGGCGCCTTCGATCTCGATGATCTCAACAACGTGCTGGTCCCCTTGCTGCGCGAGGCGCCGCCCCAGGGTTAGAGCGCCGTAGGGTTAGGGGATCAGCACCGCCTTGACGCATTCACCGCGATGCTGCGCGGCAACGGCCTCGTTGATCTGCGCCAGGGGATAGGCCTTGATCAGCCGATCGAACGGGAAATGCCCGGCGCGATAAAGCGCGACGAGTTCGGGGATGAAGCCCTGCAGGTCGCTGTCCCCCTCGATAATCCCGATCACGCGATGGCCGAACGTGATCATGCCGGCAATGTTGATCGCCAGGGCATCTTCGGCGCGCGGCGGCACGCCGACCAGGCCCAGCGCGCCCCGGCTGGCCAGGCTCGCCAATGCTGTTTCCATCACGGCCACCCGGCCGCTGCTTTCCACGGCAAAATCCACGCCATCGGGCAGCAGCGCGCGGATCGCGGCGGCCACGTCACCCGCGCCCGGGTCGATCACGTCGGTCGCGCCAAGCTCCACGCCCAGTGCGCGCCGCGCCGCCACTGGTTCTACCAGGATGATGCGGCTGCACCCGCGATAGCGCGCGGCCATCACTGCCGCCAGGCCCACTGGCCCGCCGCCAAACACCGCCAGCGTGCTGCCCGCCGGGCAATCGAGCGAGCGCAGCACGGCGCCGGCCCCGGTCTGCAGGCCGCAGCCGAGCGGCCCCATGATCGCCAGGTCATCGCCCGCCGCCACTTTCACCACGTTGCGCCGATCGGCAATGGCATGGCTGGCGAACGAGGATTGGCCAAAGAACACCGCCGTTACCGCGCTGCCATCGCGGCTGATCGGGCTGGTGCCATCGGGCCGCGCCCCGGCATAGTTGCGCGGCACGAACTCGCGGCAATAGCTGGGCAGATGCTCGGCGCAGCGCGGGCAGTGCCCGCAGCTGGAAAAGCCCAGCACCACCGTGTCGCCGGGCACCAGGTCGGTCACCGCGCTGCCCACCGCTTCCACCACGCCGGCGCCTTCATGGCCCAGCACGGCCGGCAGCGGCAGCGGCACGAACTGATCGCGAAAGACCAGGTCGGTGTGGCACAGCCCCACCCCGGCAATGCGCACCAGCACCTCGTTGGCCTGGGGCGCGCCCAGGTCCACCGTTTCCACGCTGAAATCGCTGTGCGGCGCCACGGCCAGGGCTGCGGTGATCTTCATCGGCATCGTCCTTTCGCGGCGCCTTACAGCGCCATGATCACGGATTTGGGTTCGAGATAGGCGTCCAGCACTTCGCTGCCGTTTTCGCGGCCGATGCCCGATGCCTTCATCCCGCCAAAGGGAAAGGCGGGATCGGCCACCAGGATGCAGTTGGCAAAGACCGTGCCGGCCTCCAGCCGCGCTGCCGCATGGTGCGCGGTGGCATGGTCGCGCGTCCACACATGCGCGGCCAGGCCATAGGCGCTGTCGTTGGACAGCGCGATCGCCTCGTCCAGGTCGTCGAACGCGGTCACTGCCAAGACCGGGCCAAACACCTCTTCGCGTGCCACCTCGGCATCGGGTGGCACATCGCGCAGCACGGTCGGCGCCAGGAAATGCCCGGTTTCCGGCAGTGTCACGCGGCGTTCCACCGCGGCAATGCCGGCGTCCCGTGCGCGCGCGACAAAGCCGGCCACACGCGCCTGCTGCCGCGCGCTCACCAGCGGGCCAAGCTGGCTCTCGCGATCGGCGCTCGGCCCCAGGCGCAGCGCGGCGCCCACATCGGCCAGCCCATCGAGCACCTGGTCATAGATCGAGCGGTGCACATAGGCGCGCGACCCGGCATAGCAGATCTGCCCACTGTTGAAGAAACAACCCATCGCCACCTGCGGGATCGCCTTGGCCAGATCAGCGTCGGCGCAGACGATGGAAGGAGACTTGCCGCCCAGTTCCAGCGTCACGCGCTTGAAATCGGGCACGCTCGCCGCCAGGATCGCGCCGCCCGTGGCGGTGGAGCCGGTGAACGCCACTTTGGCCACGCCGGGATGGCGCGATAGCGCCGCACCCGTGGCGCCATCGCCGGTCAGCACGGTAAACACGCCGGGGGGAAAGCCCACCGCGCGGGCCAGTTCGGCCAGGCGCAGCGCCGACAGCGGGGTTTCCGCTGCCGGCTTGAGGATCAGCGTGCAGCCCGCCGCCAGGGACGGGGCGATCTTCCACATCGCCAGAACCAGCGGGAAATTCCACGGCGTGATCGCCGCGACCACGCCCACCGGCTCGCGCCGGGTATAGACGTGATAGTCCCCCGGCGTGGCGCTCAAGGTGCCCGCCCGCCCGGCCAGCTTGGATGGCCACCCGGCATAGCAGCGCAGCCAGGCGATGGCCGAAGGAACATCGACGGTTTCGGCCATGGTCAGCGGCTTGCCGGTATCGAGCGCTTCCAGCGCCGCCAGGCGCGGCAGGTCTGCCTCCATCGCATCGGCCAGGCGGTGCAGCAGCCGCTCGCGCGCCAGCGGGGCCAGGTCGCGCCAGGCCGGCGCCACCAGCGCGGCGCGCGCGGCAGCTACGGCGGCGTCAACGGCCGCATCGCCGGCCAGCGGCACTTGCGCCACGGTGGCGCCGGTACTCGGGTCTTCCACATCGACCGCGCCGGTCGCGGGCAGGATATCGTCTCCCACCCGCAGGCGCAGGTCCGGCAGGGCAAGATCGGCAAAGCCGGGCTGCATCGTCATGAGGCGTTCAATTCCTGGTGCGTTTGCGGAAATCGCTCGGCGCCTCGCCGGTGAACTGGCGAAAGGCGCGGGTGAAATGGCTCTGGCTGGTAAAGCCCAGGCTTTCGGAAATGGCGGCGATGGAAAGGTCGCTCTGGTGCAGCATCTGCTGCGCCTTATCCAGGCGGGTCTTCATCACATACTGGTGCGGCGAAAGGCCGGTGGCCTTGCGAAACACGCGACAGAAATGCGAGGGCGTCAGCCCCGCCACGGCCGACATTTCCTCCAGCGAATGCTGCGCTTCGGGCTTTTGCAGGATCGCGTTCATCACATGGTGGATGCGATAGGACGAGAACGAGGAAATCGGGATATCCTGCGCCGTCACCGAATTGGCCCCACGCAGGATATGCGCTTTCAGCGCATTGACCAGCGCGCCGATATAGACCTCGCGCTCAGCGCTTTGCGGGGCATAGAGTTCGGACAAGACCTGCCGCGTCAACGCCGCGCCCAGCGGATCGGAAAAGGCAAAGCGCATGGTGCGGAACTGGTCGGCCGCCGGCGCGCGCTGCAACTGCTGCGACGACACGCTCAGCGTCACCACGTCGAGTTCGCCATCCACCAGCCAGCCGGTCTGCTGGCCCGAGGGCACGATCGTGGCGCAGCCGGGCATCGAGGCGTGCTCGCTCCACCCGCCGTTGAGCCAGGTGCGGTTGTGCTGCTGCCCGGCGATATGCATGGTATAAAGCGGCTCGGGCAGGGCCGGCACGGTGTAGGAGCCGACGAACTGGCGCCAGCGGCACAGCTGCCAGCCATCCTCGCGCGAGCCCAGCTGCATGTCCGGCCCCCGCCCCAGCGCATCGGAAATGATCGCCTCGTTGGTGCCCGCCGGATTGAAACGCGGCAATTCCTGCATCCCATCTCTCCCGCCATGCGGTGCCGCCTGCTTCATCCTGCCACCAGCGTCACGTCCAGGTTCTTGAGCCCGTTGATGAAGTTGGAACGGAACCGGCGCGGGGCCGAAACCAGCTCGAACCCTTTGACCCGCTCCGCCAGCAGGCGAAACGCCACCCGCAATTGCATCTCGGCCAGCCGCGAACCGATGCACACGTGCTGGCCGCTGCCGAATGCCAGATGCTGGATATTTCCGCGCGTGATGTCAAAGGTGTCGGGATCGGCAAACACGCTTTCGTCGCGGTTGGCGGCGGTGTACCACAGCACAACCTTGTCACCCTTGGCGATGGCCTGGCCGCCCAGCACGGTATCGGCGGTGGCCGTGCGGCGCATGTGCATCACCGGGCTGGCGTGGCGCACCATCTCGCGCACCGCCGTGGCCAGGATCGCGGGATCATCGCGCACCATCTGCCACTGCGCGGGATGGGCGGCAAAGTTCACCACCGTGTGGCTCAACGAATTGCGCGTCGTCTCGTTGGCGCCGACCAGCGCCAGGATCATGTTGCCCACGAAATCGCGAAACTGCACCGGCTGCCCGTTGATCTCGGCATTGGCGAGCAGTGTCGCCAGGTCTGCCCCGGGCTGGTGGCGGCGCGTGTCGAACAGGGCCTGCATCAGGGCAAAAAAGCTGCCGAGCACTTGCGCCATCTGCTCCGGGCTCTGGCGAAACTCGGGGTCATCCTCGCCGACAAAGGCGTTGGTCCAGTCATAAAGGTCATGCCAGCCGATCTCGGGCGGCAGATCGAACAGCTCGCACAGCGTCATCAGCGGCAGCGGCGCCGACAGCGCCTGGACCAGGTCCACCGGCTCGCCCAGCGGGATGGCATCGAGCAGGGCGCGGCAGCGCTGCGTAATGCGCTCTTCGATCCCGGCCAGGCGGCCCGGCGCAACCGCCGGCATCATGAACTTGCGATACTGCGTGTGGACCGGCGGATCGATCGAGATGAACGGAATGCCGATCGCGCTTTCGCCCGCCCCGGTAAGGCCCACCTCGTTTTCGTTGAAAATGCGGTGGCCGCCATTGGCATGGGCCGAGGAATAGAGCAGCGGCTGGCGCGATACCTCGACGATATCGGCATGGCGCAAGACCGCCCAGAACCCCGGCCCGTCCGCTTCCGCATTCCAATAGACCGGCTCATCCGCGCGCACCTGGGCAAACAGGTCGTGCGGCACCCCGGCTACATAGAGATCGGGGTTCTTGAAATCGGGCCGGGTGCTGGTCGCTGTGGTCATGGCCGGGGTATCCTGCATCAGAACGTGACCCTGGCGCTGGCGCCGAACGTGCGCGGGGCCGATTGCACCAGGAAGTTGTAGGGGAAGCCCGCGCCGCGCAGATCGAGCCCATAGGCATAGGTGCGCGCGTTGAAGGCATTCTTGATCCATGCCCGCAGTTGCAGGTTGGCGTGCTGCCAGGTGATCTGGCCGTTCACCTTGGCATTGGCGTCCTGCTGCAATTCGGCGTTGTTCTGCGCCGTGCCGGCAGCATTGGTCAGGTTGAACGGCGTGAAATACTGGTGCCCGGCATAGGCCACGTTGGGCGACAGCGTCACGCGATCGGGCCCATTGTCGAGCAGCACGATATCGGCACCGAGTTGCGCGGTCACGTGCGGGGCAAACGGCAGGTCGTTGCCGGCGAGGTTGGTGCCCTGGAGCGTCAGTTCCTTGTACGTGGCATGCAGCAGGCCCACCGACCCGTTGATCGAAAAGCGCGTGCTCGGCGTCCAGGTAAACTCGCCTTCCGCGCCATAGATTTCCGACTTGGGCGCATTGACCAGGATCGAAACCGGGCCGGGGCGCGTGTCCTGCAGCTGCTGGTTGGAATAGTCGTAATAGAATGCCGCGGTCGAGAACGACAGCGTGCGGTCAAACAGCCGGCCCTTGAGCCCCACTTCATAGGCGTTGACCGTCTCGGGCTTGACGAAGTTGATCCCCGCCGAAGAGGTATAGGAACCGCCGTTGAACGCGCCGGAGCGATAGCCCCGGTTATAGCTGACATAGCCGAGCAGCCCGCTGTCCCACTTGTAGCTGAGCGCGGCGCGGCCGGTGAAGGCGTTGTTGTTGCCATCAAGGTTGTAGCGCGCGTTGGGATCATAGGCGCAGGTGCCCGGCCCGGTTGCGCATGGCACAGTCGTGGCCAGCGGCGTTTCGCCCGCGCCGAACCCGCCGGCAAAGAGATAGGCATAGCCATCGCGATAGCGCGCCTTGTCCGAGGTGTAGCGCCCGCCGAGCGTCAGCGTGAGGCTGCGCGTCAGGCTGTAATCGCCCTGGGTGAACCCGGCGATGGAAAAGCGGCTCTGGCGAAAGTGCTGGAAAAAGCCGCCGTTCACACCCGGCGCCAGCGCGCTACCGATGTTGAAATCGTTGTCGGTGATCGTGCGGTCCCAGCCATAGAACACGCCCGCCACCAGCTTGAGTTTGTCAGACGAATAGTTGACGCGCGCTTCTTCGGCGAACTGGCGGAAATTGGATTTCCAGTTGATGAAGAGAATATCGGCCGGCGCGCCATCGGCATTCTGCCCCATGTCCAGGCTGCCACCATCGTATGAAGTGATCGAGGTAAGCGTGACAGCGGGCGAGAGTTCATAGGAAACGTTGGCGGCAACGCCCCAGGCGCGGGTGCGGAAATCGCCCAGGTTCTTCTCGTTCACCTCGAAGAAGCCCAGACCGGTGCGGGCCGCCTGCAGGCCGATCGTGCCGGCGCCCACGGGATTGTCGCGCCCGGCATAGGCGCGGATCTTGATGTCGAGGCCCGAACCGGTCGGCTTGATGCGCAGGGCGACGCGGCCTTGCAGGGTATCCTGGCTCATCGCATCGCGGCCGCCGGGATAGACATTGTGGATCTGCCCGTCCCCCTTCACATAGTTGATCGCGGCGCGCAGGCCCACCTGGTCATCGGCCAGGGTGGTTTCGGCCGCACCCTGCGCGGTAAAGGTGTTGAAGTTGCCATAGCCCACTTCGGCATAGCCATTGCTGCCCGAAAGCGAGGGCGTGCGGGTGATAAAGTTGATCGCCCCGCCGGTGGTGTTGCGGCCAAACAGCGTGCCCTGCGGCCCGCGCAGCACTTCCACCCGATCGAGATCGAACAGGCCCATGCCATGGCTGGCGCGCGCGGCGAGATAGACGTCGTCCATATAGACGCCAACCGGCGAAACCTGGTTGGAATTGTATTCGTTGGCCACCGAAATGCCGCGCATCGAGAAATTGGGCTGCGCCGCGCCGAAATTGGTGCTGACCTGCAGATTGGGCACCGCCTGGGCGAGGTTGGCCGAATTGGTCACGCCCTTGGCCACCAGGCCCTGCGCCGAAACCGCCGAAATCGCCAGCGGCACGTCCATCACCGATTGCGCGCGGCGCTGCGCCGTCACCACGATTTCGCCAACGGCCGGCGCCGGCGTGGGTGCAGCATCCTGGGCGGCGGGGGCATCCTGGGCCAGCGCGACGCGCGGCGCGGCGGTGGCGGCGGCCAGCGCGGCAAGGCTGGCCAAGACGTGAAACTGCGCGCGGGCAGATGCCTTCATGATTCCTCTCCTCCCGTCCTGCTTGGGCCGGGTCATTCTTGTTGTTGGCGTGAAGACAGCGGCACTATGCCAGTGCCTGGGCCGCCGTCCTCATTGGCCTGTTCTAGCCGCGCGGCGCGGCACTGGCTTTAGTCGTGGTTGTCGCCGATTTGTGCATTTCCTGCTCTGCGCTTGCCTGATCGCGCGTGGAGCGGCTTGTCGGTGGCAACGGCCAGGGCAGCGACCCCGGTGCCCGTCATGGAAGAGGAATCACCGGTGTTTCACCCCCGCGCCCACGCCCAGACCAGCCCCGACAAGGCCGCCTGCATCTTTGCCGATGCCACGGCCGGCCAGCCGCCCGTGCTGACCTATGCTGCACTCGAGGCTGCAGCAAACCAGGGCGCGCAGGCGCTGCGCCGGCTGGGCCTGGCGCGCGGAGACGTGATCGCGGTCATGCTGCACAACACGGCCGAGGTGTTCACCATTGGCTGGGCGGCAGAGCGCAGCGGGCTTTATCTTACCAGCATCTCCACCCGGCTCAGCCCGGCAGACGCTGCCTATATCGTCGCCGACAGCGGCGCCAAGCTGCTGGTCGTGGCCGATGCCCTGGCCCCTCTGGCGGCGCAGGTGGCGCAGTTGCTCGCCGCGCAAGGCACGGCGGTTACAGTGCTGCTGACCGGCGCGGGCGGCAATGGCCTGCCCGGCTGGGCGCCACTGGCCGCGGCCATGCCCGCTGCCCCGGTGGGCGATGAAAGCCCGGGCGCCGACATGCTCTATTCCTCGGGCACCACGGGGCGGCCCAAGGGGGTCAAGCCGGCCTTGCCCGATGGCGTGCTGGGTGATCCCACGCCGCTGGTGAGCATGGGGCAGGCGCTCTATGGCATGGCGGCAGACACCGTCTATCTCTCCACCTCGCCGCTCTATCACGCCGCGCCGCTGCGCTGGGCGATGACCATCCACCGCCTCGGCGGCACCGTGGTGGTGATGGAAAAGTTCGATGCCCTGGCCGCGCTCGCCCTGGTGGAGCGCTGGCGCGTGACGCATGGCACCTGGGTGCCCACCCATTTCGTGCGCCTGCTCAAGCTCGATCCGGCGCAGCGCGCGCGCCATGATCTGTCATCGCTGCGCGCGGCGATCCATGCCGGGGCGCCCTGCCCGGTGACGGTCAAGCAGGCGATGATCGATTGGTGGGGGCCGATCGTGCACGAATACTATTCGGGCACCGAAACCTGCGGGATCACCGCGCTCGGCGCCGCCGAATGGCTCAGCCATCCCGGATCAGTGGGCCGCGCCGTGCTGGGCGAAGTGCATATCCTTGACGATGATGGCCATGAACTGCCCATCGGCACGCCGGGCAATGTCTATTTCGCCAATGGCCCCGCCTTTGCCTATCACAACGATCCGGCCAAGACCGCCGCCGCGCTTTCGCCCCATGGCTGGGCGACGCTGGGCGATATCGGCTATCTCGATGCCGATGGGTTCCTCTATCTGACCGATCGGAAGCATTTCATGATCATCTCGGGCGGGGTCAACATCTACCCGCAAGAGATCGAAAACCTGCTGATCGGCCATGAAGCCGTGGCCGATGTCGCCGTGGTCGGCGCGCCCGATGCCGATCTGGGCGAAGTGGCCGTCGCCGTGATCCAGCCTGCGCCGGGCGTGGTGGCCGACGATGCCCTGGCCGCCAGCATCACCGCCTTTGCCCGCGCCGGGCTGGGCGCGATCAAGACGCCCAAGCGCATCCTGTTTCGCGACACTCTCCCGCGCGAACCCACCGGCAAGCTGATGAAAGCCAGCCTGATCGCCGAATTGCGCGCCGCCGCGCCGCCAAACCCGCGTTAGGCGGCGTGGTCACCGGCCGTGGCGCGCGCCTGTTCGGCCAGGATATTGCGCGTCGCGGCCCAGTAATGCCACGCGGCCCACAGGCCGGTGGGTGCCAGGATCAGCAGCGCAATGCGCAGTGATGCGGCATCGGCGCCATGGCCGCCGGCCATATGGTCGCTGACCAGGCCGACGAACTGCGGCGCGATCACCAGGTTGGCAATATTGGCCATGAGCAGCGTTAGCGCGCAGGCCGTGGCGCGCATCTGCGCCGGCACCACGTTCTGCAACAGGCCAAACGAAGGGCCGATGTAGAAATACATCGCCGGCACGAACAGCCACAGACACAGCTTGGCCACGCCCAGATCATGCGTCCAGAAGATGAAGAACGATGGCACGGTGATCACCGCCACCACCACCGCCATCAGGATCAGCACGCGGCGCGGATCGGCCATGGCCTTGCTGGCCATCAGCACGGCCGTGGCCACGGTTGCCAGGCTGCCGGCGATCAGGTGCATCGGCCCCAGAATCTCTCCCGCCTGGCCCGCCGTCAGGCCATAGGCGCGCTGCAGATAGGTGGGCGTCCACCACATCAGGCCCCAGCCCCACAGCGCCGTCACCGCGCCGCCCATCATCAGATGCATGGTGGCGCGCTGGCGCAGCAGGAACGCCAGCGCGCGCCACAAGGGCAGGCGCGGCGCGGCAGGCTCGGTATCGGCTGCACGCGGCGCATCCATCGCCCCGCGGCGCGGCTCGCGCACGGTCAGGAAAATCAGCGCCGCCAGCACCACGCCGGGCACGCCCAGCGCCAGGAACGCGTGGCGCCAGCCATAGAGATCGGCCACGCGCCCGGCCACGTCTGCCCCGATCCACGCCCCCAGGCACGACCCCAGGGCATAGACGGTCAGCGCCGCCGGTCGCTGCGCCGGCCGGAAATAGTCTGCCAGCATCGAGGTCGATGGCGGGGTGCCACCGCTTTCGCCGATGCCCACGCCAATGCGCGCCAGCAGCATCTGCCCGAACGTGGCAGACAGCCCGGTCAGAATGGTCAGGCCCGACCACAGCAGCAGCGCGCCGGAAATGATGTTGCGCCGGTTGAAGCGGTCGGCCAGCGCCGACACCGGAATGCCGATCGTCACATAGAACAGCGCTAGCGCCACGCCGGTGAGCAGGGCCACACCCGAATCGGTCAGCTTGAGATCGAGCCGGATCGATTCCATCACCGTGGTAATGACATAGCGATCGGCAATGTTCATCGCATAGACCAGCGACAGCAGCACCAGCACATACCATTGCCGGGCCGATGCCACAGGCGCAGGCCCGCGCGCACCCGTCACGGGCGGAACCGGGGCCAGCATTGCCTCACCATCGCGCATTGTCTTTTCTCCCCGGCGGCCGATTGCATACTGGCCTGCTCGTACACGCTTTTTCCGCTCGGGCTGAGCGATCAATTCATCACTCCCCGTCACCGTTCGGGCTGAGCTTGTCGAAGCCCCCCTGGCCTAGGCGCCGCGCCACACGCCCTGCGACAGGCTCAGGGCGAACGGAGTGCCAGGGTCATGCCGGCGTATCTACCCTTGCCGCCACCTCGCGCCAGCGCGCGATCAGGCCATCGGCGAGGCTCGCCGGCACCAGCGCGTCGCAGCGATCGGGCGCCACCACGTTAAGGCGCACCGCCACATGCGCGATTACCGTGGCGGCCGTGCAGCCCGGCGCAAACGCGGGATTTTCGGCATCGAACACGCCATCGTGCATCAGCAGCCCGCGCCAGCCGGCACCCACCAGCCGCACCCGCACCAGGCCGCCGCCAATCGGCGTCACCGCGCCATGATCCGCCACGGCCACATCCAGCGCGGCGCGGTCGATCGCGGCGCCTTCCACCAGCCACACCGTCGGTTCAAAACGCATGGCGCGCAGGTGATCATCGCCAGCGCTGCGCCCCGAAGCCGGCAGCGCAAAGCCCAACACCTGTGCCACCGCCGCCGCGCCCGCCGTATCCCACAGCTCCAGCGCCAGCACATCGGCGGCATCGTGGACCGAAAGCTCAATCACGATAGCGCGCCCCTTCACGGTCATAGAACACCGGATCGCACACCCGCACCGGCACGCGCAGGTTCCGCGTGGCCGACCAGGCCAGCAGTTCCTGGCCATGGCGGGCCGTGCCATCGATCAACAGCGCCAGGCCGATCCAGCCCTCACCCGCCACGCGCGGCGCGGCGGTGGTCACATGGCCCAATGGTTCCAGCCCTTCCTGCGTCACCAGCATGGCGCCTTCGGGCAGGGCCTGGCTGCCGATCACCGTCAGGCCCACCAGCTGGCGGCGCCCGCTGGCCGTGGCGATCGCCGGGCGCTGCTGCCCCTGCCAGCCGACAAAACCGCCACTCTTGCGCAGCATGCCGCCCAGGCCAATGTCCTGCGCGCTGACGCGCCCGTCCACTTCGGCGCCGATCACCACGTGGCCCTTTTCCACGCGCAAGTGGTCCATGGCATCCAGACCATAGGCGCCGCCGCCCGCCGCCACCGCCGCGCCGTGCAGCGCATCCCACACCGCGCGCAGCTGGTGCCCGGGGGCATAGACCTCGAACGCGCGCTCCCCGCTATAGCTTGCCGCCAGGATCAGCACGTCCACCCCGGCCAGCACCGCGCGGGTGCAGCGCATGTGCGCGGGTGCCTCGGCCCCGGTCAGCCCGGCCAGCACGCGCGCCGCTTGTGGCCCGGCCAGCGCCACCGCGCCCAGATGCTCCTGCACGTTGACCACGCTGACCTTCAAATGCGGCACCATCACGTTGCGCAACCACGACAGGTGCTGCGCCATGCGGTCTGCCCCGCCGGTCGAACTGGTCAGGAGATAGCGCTGCTCGGCCAGGCGCCAGGCGGTGCCATCGTCCATCACCAGGCCATCTTCGCGCAGCATCACGGTATAGCGCCCGCGCCCCACCCCCAGGCGGCCGATCGTGGTGGCGCAGGCCATTTCGAGCAACGCGGCGGCATCCGGGCCACTCACCTCGAACGTGGCCAGCGTGGAAACATCGACCATGCCCACGCTTTGCCGCACCATCCGCGCCTCGCGCAGCGATGCCACGCCCAGGCTTTCCCCGGCGCGCGGATAGCTGCGCGGGCGAAACCAATAGCCCACCGGCTGCCACGCCGCGCCCAGATCATCGTGCGCCTGGTGCAGGCGCAGGCGCCGGACTGGCCCGGCATGCTCGCCCACCGCCGCCCCGGCAAACGCGCCTAGCGTGGTGGGGGTATAGGGCGGGCGAAACGTGGTTAGCCCGGCCTGGGGAATATCCACGCCCTGCGCCTGCGCCAGCCGGGCGAGCGCCGCCATATTGCCGGTCTTACCCTGGTCGGTACCCATGCCCAGCGTGGTATAGCGCTTGAGATGCTCGACCGAGCGATAGCCTTCGCGCCAGGCCAGATCGATATCGCTGAGCGTCACATCGTTCTGGAAATCGACAAAGACCTTGCCGCGCGCGGCCTGCGGCACCGCTGCGGCGCCGGCCGGCGTGCCCATGCCCAGCGGATCGTCCACGGCAAAGCCGCGCGGCGCCCCGCCGCTGCCCGCGGCCCAGCCCTGCGCCAGGATCGCGGCCAGGTCGTGCCCGCCCGCCGCCGCGCCGATGCTGGCCTGCGCCTGCCGCGCCGTGCCGGGCACAAAGGCTTGGGCCGCCGCGTCCCACGCCAGGTCGCCCCCGGCCTGCTTGTGCAGATGCGCGACCGGGGTGAAACCGCCCGACATCGCCAGCAGATCTGCCGCCATGCGCTGTTCGCCGCCGCCCACCTGCGCGATCACCGTCGCCAGCCGCCGGCCCCGCGCGCGGGTATCGATCGGCCGGGCGTCGGTCAGCACGGCAAAGCGGCCGCGCGCCTGCTCGACGATGGCACTGTCAGGCGCGGGGCGGCTGTCGAGCACGGCCACCACCTGCGCCCCGGCATCGGCGAGTGCAAAGGCGGTGCGATAGCCATCGTCATTGCTCGTCGCCACCACCGCGCGGCGCCCCGGCACCACGCCATGGCGCCGCACGTAAGCGCGCACGGCCTGCGCCAGCATCACCCCAGGGCGGTCGTTGCCGCCAAAGGCCAGCGGCCGCTCGATCGCGCCGGTGGCCAGCAAGACCTTGCCGCAGCGCACTTTCCACAGGCACTGCACCGGCGCAGCGGCCGCCGGCACCTGCCCCGGCTCGGCAAGGCGCTGCACCACCGAAACCAGGTTGCCATCCCAATAGCCGGTCGCCGTGGCGCGCAGGAGCACGCGCCCGCCGCCCGCGCGAATCTGCGCCACGGCCTGCGCGGCCCAATCGCCGCCCGCCACGCCATCGATGCGCACATCCTCGCGCAGCAGCGCCCCGCCGGGCAGCGCGTCCTGCTCCACCAGCATCACACGCTGGCCCGCCTGCGTCGCGGCCAGTGCGGCAGCCAGGCCCGCTGGCCCGGCGCCCACCACCAGCACGTCGCAAAACGCGGCGCGGTGGTCGAAACTGTCGGGATCGGCATCGGCCGGTGCCGGACCCAGGCCAGCGGCCTTGCGGATGAACCGCTCATAGACCATCCAGCGGCGCGGCGGCCCGAAAAAGGTCTTGTAGTAAAAGCCTGCCGGGATCAGTCGCGATGCCAAGCCATTGATCGCGCCCACGTCAAACGCCAGGCTGGGCCAGACATTCTGGCTGCGCGCCACCAGGCCTTGATAGACGAACACGTCGGTGGCGCGGGTATTGGGTTCCGCCCGCCCGCCTTCGCCCACGGTGACCAGCGCCGATGGTTCCTCCACCCCGGCCGCCATGATCCCGCGCGGGCGGTGATACTTGAAGCTGCGCGCCACCACGGCAACGCCGTTGTCGAGCAGCGCCGCCGCCAGGGTCTGCCCCGGCCGCGCGGCATAGGTCTTGCCGTCGAACGTGAACGTCAGCGCAGCGCCGCTCATGGCAGCACCGCCGGGGCCAGCGGGCGCACCGCCACGATGGCATGGGTCATGCGGTGGCGGCGCAGTTCCAGCCAGCCACGGCAACCCAGGGTGTGGCGCCAGATCTCGTCTTCCTCGCCGCGCGGATTGGCGCGGGCATAGAGCGTGGCCATCGCCGCGGCCGGCGTGGCATCGAGCGGCACCACGCTGTCGCGCGTGCGCTCATAGGTAAACTCTTCCTGCGCGCGCGGCCCGCAATGGGGGCAATCGATCAGCATCATGGCCTGGTCTCCCCCTTATCTGTGCTGCGGCATCGGGCCAACGCCCGCTTCGTCGATGGTGCGCCCCTGGGCAAAGCGCGCCAGGTCGAACGGCGCGGCAATCGGGTGCGGCTGGCCGGTGGCGAGGTGGTGGGCATAGAGATGCCCCGATCCCGGCGTCGCCTTGAACCCGCCATAGCACCAGCCACCGTTGATATAGAGGTTGCGCAGCGGCAGGTCGCCGATGATCGGCGAGCCGTCAAAGCTCATGTCCGTCACGCCCGACCAGCAGCGCACCATCCGCAACCGGCTGAGCGCGGGCACGAGGGCAATCGCCTGGGCGATCGCATCTTCCAGCCGCACCGGCTGGCCGCGCTGGGCATAGCTGGGAAAGCCATCGGGATCGCCGCCCGCCACGATCCCGCCCTTGTCGGATTGCGAGATATAGCAATGCAGCGATTGCGACATGATCACGGTGTCGATCATCGGCTTGACCGGCTCGGTGACATAGGCCTGCAGTGTGTGGCTTTCGATGGGCAGGCGCAGCCCGGCAAGGCCCGCGACATGGCCGCTGTTGCCCGCCACGCAGATTGCCACCTTGCCCGCCGCAATTCTGCCGCGCGTGGTCTCGATGCCGGTCACGCGGTCGCCCTCGCGAACGAAGCCGGTCACCTCGCAATTCTCGATCACGTCCACGCCCAGGTTGTCGGCCGCGCGGGCATAGCCCCAGGCTACGGCATCGTGCCGCGCAGTGCCGCCGCGATGCTGGATCATCCCCCCCTGAATCGGCCAGCGCGCATGGGGGGAAAAATCGAGCAGCGGCACCAGGCGGCGCACCGCGTCCACGTCCATCAGTTCGGCATCGATGCCCATCGCGCGCAAGCTATCGCCGCGTTCGGCCAGACGCGTCATGTCGGCATCGGAATGGCCCAGGAACAGCGCACCGCGCGGCGAGAACATGACGTTGTAGTTCAGTTCGTCAGACAGGCCTTCCCACAGCGTGAGCGAATGCTCGAGCAGACGCTGCAGCGGGGCCTGGCGATAGTTGGACCGCACGATCGTGGTGTTGCGGCCGGTGTTGCCGCCACCGATCCAGCCCTTTTCCACCACCGCCACATTGCGGATACCGTGCTGGCTCGCCAGGTAATAGGCCGTGGCCAGGCCATGCGCGCCGCCGCCGATGATCACCACGTCATAGCTCGGCCGGGGCTCTGCCGCGCGCCAGGCACGGCCCCAGTGGCGATGGCCGCCCAGCGCGCCACGCAGCAAGGCCAGCGCGGAATAGCGGCCGTGCGGCCAACGGGTTGATCGGGTTCCTGTCACGCCATCATGGGTAAGTGGCGCAGGGCGATCCCGTCGCGTCTAAAAATGTCATCCCCATGGCCGAAAATGTGATTTGCCAAAAACGCCTGACGACCGGTCTTTGCAGGGCGTGAAAGCGCGGGCGGCACGCGGCCAGCCCGCCGGGGGGAATGCAAAGCATGACCGGAATTGTTGATCCGGGGGCGCTGGCCATGCCAGGTCAGGTCCTCTTGCTGCGCTGCGCCGATCAGCGCGGCATCGTCGCGGCGGTGGCCGGCTTCCTGGCGGAACAGGGGGCCACGATCACCGAATCCAATCATTTCAACAACGGCACCAAGGGCCAGTTCGCCATGCGCACGGCGTTTGCCGGCGATGGCGCACCGCTGCCCGATGTGGCCACGCTGCGCCAGCGCTTTGCCCCGATCGCCGATCGCTTTGCCATGGACTGGTCGCTGCACGACATGGCCCAACGCCCGCGCCTGCTGCTGGCGGTATCGAAATTCGGGCACTGCCTGTTCGATCTGCTGCACCGCTGGCGCGCCGGGCTGCTGCCGGTCGATATCGTCGGCGTGGTGTCCAACCATGATGACATGCGCAGCTTTGTCGAGTGGAGCGGCCTGCCCTATCACCACCTGCCGACCAAGCCGGATGGCAAGGCCGCGCAGGAAGCCCGCTTTGCCGCGCTGATCGACGAGACGCAGCCCGATCTGGTGGTGCTGGCGCGCTACATGCAGATTCTCTCGCCGATGCTCTGCGCCAAGGTGGCGGGGCGCTGCATCAACATCCACCACAGCTTTTTGCCCAGCTTCAAGGGCGCCAAACCCTATCACCAGGCGCACGAGCGCGGGGTGAAGATCATCGGCGCCACCGCGCACTATGTCACGACCGACCTGGATGAAGGGCCGATCATCGAACAGGACGTACGCCGCGTCAGCCATGTCCATGCGCCCGACACGCTGGTGGCGCTGGGCCGTGACGTGGAATGCCAGGTGCTGGCCCGCGCGGTGTCGTGGCATATCGAACGGCGCGTGATGGTCGTTGGCAACAAGACCATCGTGTTTGGCTGAACCGCATTATTGTGCAGTGCAGCATTTTACTGGATTTCCCCGGTGAAACCGCAAGGTTTCCCCGGGGAAATCACATATACATCTGTAATTATTATTCTTTTATGCTTCCTGCGGACGCCGCGCCAGCCAGTTGACCAGCCCCGCGCCCAGGCCCAGCGACAGGCCCAGCACGCTCACCCCGGTCCAGGCCGCGCCGTGCCAGGCCAGTGCCGCCAGGGCAGAGCCAGCCGCACCCAGCAGGAACATGCCGCCCATGAACAGCGTGTTGAGCCGCGCGCGGGCGCCCTGGTCCAGCGCATAGACGATATGCTGGTGCGAGATCAGCGCGCTTTGCACCGCGAGGTCGAGCACCACGCAGGCCAGCGCCAGGCCAACCACGCCCGAGAACGTCATGGCGATAATCCAGGCCACCACCATCAGCGCCACGCCCACCACGATCGTGGCATGGGGCCCGCGCCGGTCGGCAACATGCCCGGCCATCGGCGCGGCGAGAATGCCCACGGCGCCGATCACGCCAAACAGCCCGGCCACACCCGCGCCCTGGCCCACTTGCGCCAGGCGCAGGGCGAGAATGCTCCAGAACGCGCTGAACGCAGCAAACAGCAGGCCTTGCGTCAGCGTCGCCAGGCGCAGCGCGCGGTGGCGGCGCCACAGGTGCCACAGCGAGGCAAGGAGCTGGGCATAGCGCGGCCCTTCGCCGTGGTGGTCACCCTTGGCGCGCGAAGTGGGCAGCATCGCCCGCAGGATCGCCGCGGCGATCAGCGCGAGCGGCACGCCTAGCCAGAACATCGCACGCCAGCCGGCATGTTCAGCCACGAACCCGGCCAAGGTGCGGCTGAGCAGGATGCCACAGAGCAACCCGGCCATGACTTTGCCGATCACCGCACCGCTGCGTTCGGCCGGGGCCAGGTGCGCGGCAAAGGGCACGATCTGCTGTGCCACGGTGGCCAGCGCGCCAAGCACGAGCGAGGCACCGAGCAGCAGCGCGGGCGTGGGCGCGACGGCGGCGAGCACCAGCGCAACGGAGAGAAGCAGGAATTGCAGCACGATCAGTCCGCGCCGCTCGACCCGGTCGCCCAATGGCACCAGCAGGAACAGCCCCAGGGCATAGCCCAGCTGGGTGACCGTGGGCACCAGCGCGGTCAGCCCGCTGGGCATGCTGGTCTCGATCAGGCCGAGCATCGGCTGATTGTAATAGATATTGGCGACGGCGAGGCCGGTGGTGGCGGCCATCGCCAGGATCAGGGCATTGCCCAGAACCGGGCGTGGCGTTTGCGCCGATGGCTGAGACGCCTGGCGCGCGGACGCGCCGGCAAGGATGGTGTCCGACATGATCAGGGCTCTCGTGCAGGGGCAGGCCGGGGGGAAACGGTTGCTGCCGGGCTTGGTTGCACCCCCTATGCACCATTGGCCGGCAAATGATAATCTGCCCCAAGTGGCACGCACTATTGCATTTCACGCAATGATGCCGGGCAAAGCTCAGCCCGGCAAGCCACGCTCCCAATAGGGTGGCGTGCCAAAGTTTTCGGCCAGGAAATCGACCAGCAGGCGCACCTTGGCCATGCCGCGCCGATCGGGCAGGTAAAGAGCGTGGATGCCGGGATCGCCCGGCGGCGGCGCCCCGGGGCGGGCAATGTCGCCGTGCCACTCAGCCAGCACCGGGCGCAGCCGCCCCTGCGCCACGTCTTCACCCACCAGCCAGGTGGGCAAGAGCGCGAGTCCCGCCCCGGCCAGTGCGGTTTCGCGGATCGTATCGGCGTGGTTGGTGCGCAGTGGCCCGGCCACGCGCACCCATTCGTGCTGGCCGTCGCGGGTCAGCCGCCAGCGCCGCTCGCCATCGGCAAAGGCAAAGGTCAGGCAGGCGTGATCGGCCAGGTCCTGCGGCACCTGGGGCGTGCCATGCGCGGCAAGATAGGCCGGGCTGGCGCAGACCAGGCGGCGTTGCGGCGCCAGCCGCCGCGCCACCAGGCTGGAGGAATCGAGCGCGCCCAGCCGCACGGCCACGTCTATGCGCTGCGTCGCCAGATCGAGCGGGGTGTCGGTCACCACTACGTCGAGCGTGATATCGGGATGGGCCGCCATGAACGCGGGCAGGATCGGGGTAACATGGAGCCTGGCAAAGCTGACCGGCAGGCTCACCCGCAACAGCCCGCGCGCCGCGCCCGGCCCCTCGCGCACCGTGCGGTTGGCTTCGGCCAGGGTATCGAGGATGGCACGGGCGCGCGGGTAATAGGCCTCGCCCGCCTCGGTCAGGCTGACCTGGCGTGTGGTGCGGGTCAACAGCCGGGTGCCCAGCGCCGCTTCGAGCGCATCGACATGGCGGGTGAACGATGACGTGGCCTGCCCGGCGCGGCGCGCTGCCGGGGCAAAGCCACCCTCGTCCACCACGGCCACAAAGGCCTGCAGCGCGGCGAACATGTCCATGGCCCGGCCCCCGCCGCCGCCGTGCGCGCCAGCCCCGGCGCTTAGCCCTGCGGCTCGCTGGCGGCGGCCACTTCTTCCGGATCGCCCAGGATCACGCCAACGCGTTCGTGCAGGCCAGTGGGCACCAGATCGAGAATGCGCGCATGGCCATTGCTCGATGCGCCGCCGGCCTGCTCGATCAGCATGCTCATCGGGTTGGCTTCATAGAGCAGGCGCAGGCGCGCGCTGCCGCCCTTGCGGTGATCGGCCGGGTAGAGGAAAATCCCGCCGCGCTTGATGATGCGGTGCACGTCGGCCACCATCGAGGCGGGCCAGCGCATGTTGTAATCCACGCCCAGGGGGCCTTCGCTGCCCTGAATGCGCTCTTCGATATAGCGCGCCACGTGCGGCGACCACTGGCGGCGGCGCGCCATGTTGACGGCGAATTCGCGGTTGCCGCGCGGCATCTGCATCGGCCCGTCGGTCATCCGCCACGAACCGATCTCGCGGTCCAGTGTGAATTCATAGACGCCGGTGCCCACGGTCAGCACCAGCAGCGTCTGCGGGCCATAGATGGCATAGCCGGCCGCCACCTGGCTGGTGCCGGGCTGCAGGAAATCGGCCTCGGCCACGTCGCGCCCGGCGCAGGCCTCGGGCGCGCGCAGCACCGAAAAGATCGTGCCGACCGACAGGTTCACGTCGATATTGCTCGACCCGTCGATGGGATCGAACACCAGCAGGTATTCGCCCTTGGGGAAACGGCCCGGAATGGGATGCAGCGATTCCATTTCTTCCGACGCCATCGCGGCCAGTTGCCCGCCCCATTCGTTGGCATCGAGCAGCAGGTCGTTGGCGATCACGTCCAGCTTCTTCTGCACTTCGCCCTGGACGTTTTCACTGCCCAGCGAACCCAGCACATCGCCCAGCGCGCCCTTGGAAATGGCAAAGTTGATTGCCTTGCAGGCGCGCGCCACGGTTTCCAGCAACAGGCGCAACTGCGGCGGACAGGGCGAATCCGGCCGCCGCTGCTGCTCGATCAGAAAGCGGGTGAGCGTGACCGGCTGCCCCGATTGCGGATTGGGCGCGGGCGCCGCAGATGCGGCGGGGGCGCTGTCGATCACGGGGGTCTGGGTGCTCATCGGGCGAATCTCTCCTGCCTGGGCCCGGCCTGGCCGGGCGATACGGCCCTCTCTAGGCCAAGTCTTGTGCAAATGCGAAGACGAAAGGGCATGATTTGCGCCCAGCGGTGCTGCCTGCCCCCTGCGGCGCGTGCGGCCAAGCGCACGTTGCGGGAGACGAAGCGCCGGCAAGGCCGCAAAAACGCATGACCTCGGTATTAAAAAATCGTCATGCACTTGGAATTATGCCGCCCACATCAGCAACATTGCTGAATATTTCCAAAACAACATGAACTTTTTTACAGGTTTCCGCCGCACGTCTTGTGACCGTCATCGGCTTTGACTTATAAAACTGCTATATCGGAATGATTTTAAAAAATAATAATCAGCAATTCTGAACGCCATATCGGCCTTTATTTGCATGCTTTGCAAATGGCCCTGCCGCAATCTCGCCCAACAGGGCCGAGACGCGACTGATCCCTGCCCCCTTTCAGGATCGCTAGACCATGGCACAAGAGCCAATCTCGAACGTCGCCATCAGCAGCAGGCCCTCGCCCCATCGTTTCGAAGCGATCGACAGCCTGCGCGGTTTCGCGGCGCTGTCGGTGGCGCTGCATCACCTGCAAGTGGGCAGCCACATCTATTTCTGGCACTATGTGCGCAATTCATTCCTGTTCGTGGAATTCTTCTTTGTCTTGAGCGGCTTCGTCATCGCCTGCGCCTATCAGCACAAGATCCATAACCAGCAAGACTTCAAGATTTTCGCGATCAAGCGCATTGCGCGGGTCTGGCCACTACATCTCGTCATGCTGGCCGCGTTCCTCTGCGCGGAAACCACGCTCTATATTCTCTCGCACAAGATCGCGCTGCCCCTGGCCCGCCCGCCGTTCAGCGAAAATCGCACACTGTCGGGCGTTCCAGCCAACTTCTTCCTGCTCAACGGCTTCCTGCCGATTCCCGGATCGGAATGGAACGGGCCGAGCTGGAGCATCAGCGTCGAGCTGGTCAGCTATGTCCTGTTCGCGCTGATCCTGCTCCTGGCCAAGCGGCACGTGCGGCTGTGCCAGTTTGCTGCCATCGCGCTTGGGCTTGCCTGGCTGATCCATGCCGATGGCGAACCGGGCTTCTATGCGTTTCTACCGCGCTGCATCTATTCGTTCTTCATCGGCGTGGCGCTGTGGAACTATCGTGGCACGTTCTCACGCATTCCGGCCACGCCGTTCCAGATCGTCGCCATCGCGGCGGCCTTTGCCATGCTCACTTTCGGCGCGGGCTATGGCCTGTTCCTGGTGGGGCCGATCGTGTTCCTGTTCGTGATCGCGGCCGTGTCGTTCGAAGATGGCGCGGTTGCCAAGCTCCTCAAAAAGCCGTTCTGCCTGTTCCTCGGCCGCACCTCCTATTCGATCTACATGGTGCATTTCTTCATCGCCTTCGTCGTCGCCAACGTGCTGAAAGTCGTGGCCAAGCTGCTGCACTCGCCCGCCGTGGTGCCCGGCACTGATCTGGCCACGATCAAGCAATCGCCGTTCATCATGGATGGCGTGACGGTGCTCTACCTCTTCGTCATCGTGACCGTGGCACGCTATGCCTATCGCCTGGTCGAGCGTCCGGGGATGGAACTTGGCGCGCGCCTCGCTAGCCGGGTGCGCCGCCCTTCCCGCGAGGTTGTCGTGGCCTAGCCCCGCGCCACCAACTTGCCCGCCAGCACCACCTTGCGGGTGGGCGCTTGCGGATTGTCCAACCGGTCGAGCAGCATGGTGGTGGCAGTGCGGCCGATTTCCTCCACCGGCTGCTCGATCACGCTGATCCCGCCCGCGCCACTGGCGCCCTGGCCGACGAAATCCATCCAGTCGTTGTTGTCAAATCCGGCCAGCGCCATGTCGTTGGGCACCGACAGGCCCTGCGCGCGCAGGGTGCGCAGCACGTTGAGCAGCATGACCCCGTTGCTCGCCACCACGGCATCGGATCGCCTGGTCGAGCGTCCGGGGATGGAACTTGGCGCGCGCCTAGCCAGCCGCGTGCGCCGCCCTTCCCGCGAGGTTGTCGTGGTCTAACCTCGCGCCACCAACTTGCCCGCGAGCACCACCTTGCGGGTGGGCGCCCGCGGATTGTCCAACCGGTCGAGCAGCATGGTGGTGGCAGTGCGGCCGATTTCCTCCACCGGCTGCTCGATCACGCTGATCCCGCCCGCGCCACTGGCGCCCTGGCCCACGAAATCCATCCAGTCGTTGTTGTCAAACCCGGCCAGCGCCATGTCGTTGGGCACCGACAGGCCCTGCGCGCGCAGGGTGCGCAGCACGTTGAGCAGCATGACCCCGTTGCTCGCCACCACGGCATCGGGACGCTGCGGGCCAGACAGCAGGCCGGCCAGGGCGCGCTCGGCCTCGCCGGCGCTGTGGGGCACGGCGATCGCCTGCGTCTCCAGCCCAAGCGCCTTGGCCGCGCGCTCGAACCCGGCGCGGCGTTCCAGGCCGGTCGTGCTCATCGCGCCGAACAGGCCGGCGATGCGGCGATGGCCCTGGGCGTGGAGATGCTCCACCAGCACGGCCGCCATGCGTTCGTTGTCGAGCAGCACGCAATCGAGATCGGCGCCGGGAATGGCGCGGTCGATCAGGACCACCGGGCGCTCTCCCCCCGGCCATTCGGTGCGCGCCACGCGCTGGCGCGAAGGCGCCAGGATCACGCCGGCGGCGCGTTCCTGGTGCATGAGGTCAAGGTACATCGCCTCTTTCGCGGGGTCTTCATCGGTGTTGCACAAGATCACCTGCATGCCGCGCGCCGCCGCCACGGTTTCCACGCTGCGCGACACGGCGGTGAAAAACGGGTTGCGGATATCAGCGACGATCAGGCCGATCACGTTGGAATGCCGCGAACGCAGCCGCCGCGCCGCCAGGTTGGGACGATAGCCGGTGCTTTTCACTGCATCGAGCACGCGCGCCTGCATGGCGGCATCCACCGCCTTGCCCGCCAGCACCCGCGAAACCGTGGCGGCCGAAACGCCGGCCACCCGCGCCACATCCTTGATCCCCACCGCCATCAGAAAACGTTCTCTCCAAACCCCCGGCCTTGCAGCCTGTTTTCGCGGCAAGCATGGCCCCAATCCGGCCATTTACGCAAGCCTCTTGACAAAATTCATGAGAAAACGTTTTCTCAATGCACAGCGGCGGCCCAAGCTCGCCGACCAATGGCCCCAGGAGAGATGCGCGAAATGCAGCCCAACCCCGCGATTTTGCCCGAAGATGCGCCACATGGCGCAGCCGCTGGCGATGCCGTTCTGGTGCGCATCGCCGCCACGGCCACGAGCAAGGAAGACGCGATTCGCCAGGCCGGGCAGATGCTGGTGGCGGCCGGATGCGTGGCGCCGGGCTATGAAGACAGCATGGTCCGCCGCGAGGACGTGGCCAACACGTTCCTGGGCGCAGGCGTGGCGATCCCGCATGGCCTGGGCGAAGACAAGGGCCTGGTGCGGCGCGATGGCATCGCCGTGCTGCAACTGCGCGACGGGGTGGAATGGAACCCCGGGCAAACCGCGCAGCTGGTGGTGGGCATTGCCGCCAGTTCCGATAGCCACATCGCCATCCTGCGCCGGCTGACGCGCCTGATCCAGGACGAGGTGCGCCTGGCCGCGCTGATCGCCAGCGATGATCCCCATGCCATTGCCCGCGCCCTGGGCGAAGATGGCGCAGCCCCGACATCCGCAGCGCCAGTGGCCGATCTGGCCCACAGCGCGCAGTGGACGGTGGACTATCCCGCAGGCCTCCACGCCCGCCCCGCTTCTGCCTGGATGGATGCGGCACGCGCCGCGCCCGCCGCGCTGCGCGTCCGCCACGGCAATGACAGCGCCGATCCCAAAAGCCTGGTGTCCCTGCTGCAACTCGGCCTCAAGCAGGGTGACACGATCACCGTGTCGGCCGATGGCCCGCAGGGCCGCGCCGCGGTGGACCAGTTCCTGGCCGTGGCCCGCCGCCTGACCGCGCGGGAAAAGGAAGACGCGGCCCGTGCCGCCGCCAAGGTCGCTGCCGCTGCCGCGCAGAATGGCGGCAAGGGCTGGCAACCGGAAACGCCGCTGGCCATGCTGGCGGGCGTGGCGGCCAGCCCGGGCCTGGCGATCGGCCGCGTCCATGTAGTTGCCGCCGCCGAACTCACGGTGCCGGACGAACCAGTGGATCTGGGCCGAGGCGGCGCCATGCTGGACGAGGCACTGCGCCGCACCCGCGCGCAGATGACCGCGCTGATCGACGATACCACGCGCCGCCTGGGCGCGGGCGATGCGGCGATCTTCAAGGCGCAGGCCGACCTGCTCGATGATACCGACCTGATCACGCTGACCTGCCAGCTCATGGTCGAGGGCCATGGCGTGGCGTGGTCGTGGCACCAGGCTGTCAGCCGCATTGCCGGGCAGCTTTCCGCGCTGGGCAATCCTGTGCTCGCCGCGCGCGCGGCAGACCTGCACGATGTGGGCCGCCGCGTGCTGGCCGCGATCGATCCGGCGCTGGCGGCGGGATCGCTCGAAACCCTGCCCGATGGCCCAGATGCGGCGCCGTGCGTGCTGCTGGCGGGCGATCTTTCGCCGTCCGACACCGCCACGCTCGATCCCGCCAAAGTGGCGGGCATCGCCACGGCGCTGGGCGGGCCCACCTCGCACAGCGCGATCCTGGCGCGCACCCTGGGGCTGCCTTCGGTCGTGGCGCTGGGCAATGACCTGCTGGCGCTGGGCGCCGGGGCCACGGTGATCGTCGATGGCGATGCTGGCCGCGTGTGGCTCGATCCCACGCCGGCAGACATCGCCAGCGCGCAAGGGTGGATCGATCGCATCGCCGCGCGCCGCCGCGCCCAAGAGGCCGAGCGCAGCCGCCCGGCGATCACCACCGATGGGCATCAGGTGGCCATCGCCGCCAACGTCAACCGCCCGGATTCGGTGGCCTTTGCCCTGGCCGAAGGCGCCGAGGGCGTCGGCCTGATGCGCACCGAGTTCCTGTTCCTGGAGCGCGGCGACACGCCGAGCGAGGACGAACAGGAAGCGATCTATCGCGCGATGATCACTGCGCTGGGTGACGGGCCGGACGGCCACCGCCCGCTGATCGTGCGCGCGCTGGATATCGGCGGGGACAAGCAGGTGCCGCATCTGGACCTGCCGACCGAGGAAAACCCGTTCCTGGGCGTGCGCGGCGCGCGGTTGCTGCTGCGCCGGCCCGACCTGCTCGATCCGCAGCTGCGCGCGCTCTACCGCGCCGCCAAGCAGGGCGGCGATCTGTCGATCATGTTCCCGATGATCACCTCAACCTGGGAATTGCAGCGGCTTCGCGCCCGCTGCGAGGAAATCCGCGCTGAGCTGGATGCGCCTGCCGTGCCGATCGGCATCATGATCGAAGTGCCGGCCGCCGCCGTCCAGGCTGCGGCGCTCGCCGAACATGCCGATTTCTTTTCGATCGGCACCAATGACCTCACGCAATATACCCTGGCGATCGACCGCCAGAACCCCGATCTGGCTGCAGAGGCAGACAGCCTGCACCCCGCCGTCCTGCGCCTGATCGCCCTGACGGTGGAAGGCGCTGCCACCCACGGCCGCTGGGTGGGCGTGTGCGGCGGTCTTGCCGGCGATCCGTTCGGCGCGGCGCTGCTCACCGGCCTGGGGGTAAGCGAACTGTCGATGACCCCGCGCGACATTCCCGCCGTGAAGGCGCGGCTGCGCGGCGCCAGCCTGGCTGATCTGCAAGACCTGGCGCGCCGCGCCCTGGCCCAACCCGGCGCCGCGCAAGTGCGCGCGCTCGATGCAGGAGCGGCCTGATGCGCGTTCATACCCTCACGCTCAATCCCGCGATCGACGAGACGATCACGCTCGATCGCCTGGTGCCCGGCCAGGTCCACCGCGCCCGTGGCGTGCGCCAGAACGCCGGGGGCAAGGGCATCAACGTGGCCAGCTGCCTGGCCGATTGGCGTACCCCGGTTTCCGCCCATGGCCTGCTCGGCCGCGACAATGCCGCCCCGTTCGAGGCGCTGTTTGCCGCCAAGCCGATCACCGATGCCATGGTGCGGGTGGATGGCGCCACGCGCGTCAACCTCAAGCTGGTCGATGCTGACGATACCACCGACATCAATCTCGATGGCCTGGCGGTGACCGATGAAACCCTTGCCACCGTGCTCGACGGGCTGACGGCCATGGCCGCGCCGGGTGACATGGTGGTTCTGGCGGGCAGCCTTCCCCCCGGCTGTCCGCCAGCCTGCTATGCCACGCTGGTGGCGCGGCTGCGTGGGCAGGGCGTGCACGTGCTGCTCGATGCCAGTGGTGATCCGCTGGCGCGCGCGCTGGCCGCGCCGGTGCTGCCACACGTGATCAAGCCGAACCGCGATGAACTGGCCGCCTGGGCCGGAGAGGCGCTGCCCGATTGCACTGCCGTGCTCGCTGCGGCGCGGGCGCTGCATGCGCGCGGGGTGGAACAGGTGGTGGTGTCGATGGGCAGCCAGGGCGCACTGTTCGTGACCGGCGATGGCGCGGTCCATGCCCAGCTTGCCCTGCCCCCGCTCGGCCCGCTGGGCGTGGCCAGCACGGTGGGTGCGGGCGATGCCATGGTGGCAGGCCTCGCCGCCGCGCATGTCGCCGGGCTGGGCCTGGCGGAAACCGCGCGGCTCGCCACCGCCTTTGCCGTGGCCAAGCTCGGCATGGCCGGGCCGAACCTGCCGGAAAAGGCCAGCGTCATGGCGCTGGCGCAAGACGTGATCATCGGCCCGCGTCCGTAACGCGCGGCTACAACAGAAATGACCTTGGGATTGGGTTTGACCATGAAACATCATGTGCTGATCGCCGCGCCGGGGCGCGATGTGGAAGCGGTGCTCGCCGCCGAGGCGCTGCGTAAGGCCGCGCGCGAGGCCGGGCTCGACGTCGAGGTGCAGCTTGCCCTCGACGATGCCGCGCCGCTGGCCGATCCGTCCGCGCGGGTGGTCCCGGTCGATGCCGTGCTGGCCGATCCCGCCGCTGTGCTGGCTGGCCTGGCCGCCGCTCCGGCCGCTGAAGCCACCCCAACGCGCATCGTCGCCATCACCTCGTGCCCCACGGGCATCGCCCACACTTTCATGGCGGCCGAAGGGCTGCAACAGGGCGCTGCTGAACTGGGCCATGCCATCCGCGTGGAAACGCAAGGCTCGGTAGGCGCCGGCACCCCGCTCACCGCGCAGGAAATTGCCGAGGCCGACGTGGTGATCATCGCCGCTGACCGCGAAGTCGATCGCGCCCGCTTTGCCGGCAAGCGCGTGTTTGCCAGCAATACCAAGCCGGCCATCACCGGCGGCGCCGCGCTGATCACCCGCGCCCTGGCCGAAGCAAGCGTGCAGGCAGGCGGTGAAGAAACCGCGGCGCCGGCCAAAGCCGAGCGCACCGGCCCCTACAAGCACCTGATGACCGGGGTATCGTTCATGCTGCCGTTCGTGGTGGCGGGCGGCCTGCTGATCGCGCTGGCCTTTGCCCTGGGCGGCATTCACGCCAACGACGATGCCGCCGCCGGCACCCTGGCGCACACCCTGTTCGAGATCGGCGCCAAGGGCGGCTTTGCCCTGATCGTGCCGGCACTCGCGGGCTATATCGCCTATTCCATTGCCGATCGGCCGGGCATTGCCCCGGGCATGATCGGCGGCATGATCGCGGCCAGCCAGGGCGCGGGCTTTCTCGGCGGGATCGTCGCGGGCTTCATCGCCGGCTATGGCGTGGACGCGCTGAACCGCGCGATCCGCCTGCCCCGCAACCTGGCGGGCTTGAAGCCGATGCTGATCCTGCCGCTGCTCGGCACGCTGCTGACCGGGTTGCTGATGGTCTATGCCGTGGGCACGCCGGTGGCGGCGGTGCTCTCGTTCCTGACCGAATGGCTGCGCGGCATGCAGGGATCGAGCGCCATTGCGCTGGGCCTGATCCTGGGCGCGATGATGGCCTTCGACATGGGCGGCCCGGTCAACAAGGCGAGCTATGCCTTTTCGGTCGGCCTCATCGCCAGCCAGGTCTATACCCCCATGGCTGCAACGATGGCCGCCGGGATGACCCCGCCGCTCGGCATCGCGCTGGCCACGGTCCTGTTCCGCAACCGCTTTTCGGCAGAGGAACGCGATGGCGCCGGGGCCACGGCGGTGCTTGGCCTGGCGTTCATCACCGAAGGGGCGATCCCCTTTGCCGCGCGCGATCCCCTGCGCATGATCCCGGCCTTCGTTGCCGGGTCGGCCCTGGCCGGGGCGATTTCGATGGCGATGGGCGTGGAATTGCGCGTGCCGCACGGCGGCGTGTTCGTGCTGCCGATCCCCGGCGCGGTGACCCACCTTGGCGCCTATGCCGTGGCGATCGCCGCCGGCACGCTCACCACCGCGCTGCTCGCCGGGCTGCTGCGCCGCCCGCTTGCCCAAGAAACCACGGCGCTGCCCGCCACCGCCTGAACCCTTTCACATGCGGCCAGCCCCCGGCCGCAAGGAGCAAAACCCATGTTCGCCCTGCCCCATGGTGCCTGCCGCGCAGGCGCCCTTGCCCTCGTGCTGCCTGCTCTCCTCGCCTCTGCCGCCCCGGCGCTGGCCGATGATGCCGCTCCCCCGCCCCCGCCAACGCTTCCAGCGACGCTTCCGGCAACCGGGCAGGCGCCCGCCGCGCGCCAACCACTGCAACCGCTGGCCGACCAGGGCGTGACGCTGCAATGGAGCTATACCGGAGAAGCCGCCGGCAACGTGACCGGCGGCCTGGCGCGCAAGAGCGCCTATACCGGCCAGGTCTATGTGGGTGCCGATCTCGACATGGATCGCATCGCCGGGATCAGTGGCGCCACGATCCACTTTGCCGTGACCAACCGCCACGGCAAGAGCCTGTCGGGCATTGCGCTGGGCAACAATACCTCGGTCCAGGAAGTGTGGGGCACGCAGAACACCCACCTGGCGATCCTGACCTGGGAGCAGAAGCTGCTCAACGATCGCCTGGTGATCGAGGCCGGGCGCAGCCAGGCCAACATCCACTTCCTCAATTCGCCGCTCTATTGCCTGTTCCAGACCAATTCGACCTGCGGCAACCCCACCTTCGTGTTCAAGAACAGCAACTTCACCTATTTCCCGGCGTCAAGCTGGATGGCCCAGGCCAAGCTGTGGGTGGCACCGCGCTGGTTCGCCCATGCCGGGGTCTATGAAGTAAACCCCGATCGCAAGCGCTGGAACGATGATGGCTTCAACTTCTCCTCGGCCAACCGCACGGGGGTGATCGTGCCGTGGGAACTAGGCTATGCCGATGACAAGGGCGAGACCCGCCTGCCCGGCCACTATATTCTGGGCGGCTGGTTCGACCGCGCCGACTATGCCGATCCGCTGCGCGACGATGCCGGCGGCATCGCCATTCTCACCGGGCGCCCGGCACGCACGCTGCACGGGCGCAGCGGGATCTATGCCCGCTTTGACCAGCAGTTGACCCGGCCCGATCCGCAAAGCCGGCGCGGCCTTTCGATCTTTGGCGTGGCGATGACCAACCTGTCGGGCCAGGTGGAGGAAAGCCGCTATCTCGATTTCGGGATCGTCCAGACCGGCACGTTCAAGGGGCGCGACACCGATACGCTGGGCTTTGTCATCAATGACCAGCGCTTTTCCGACCTGGCGATGGCGCGCATGCGCGCCGCGCGCCTGGCCGCCGGCGGCGAAGACAACGTGCACCGCCACGAGGTGATGATGGAACTGGCCTATGGCGCCGATGTGGTGCCGGGCCTGCGCATTTCGCCCAACGTGCAATATGTGCTGCACCCCGATAACACCGGGGCGCCGTTCAACCCCACCAACACCCGCGATGCGCTGGTGTTCGGTTTCAAGTTCACGCTCGACGGCCCGACCTTCTTCGGGCGCTGACGTGCAGTGGCGGGGATCAGTTCCCCGCCACGCCCAGCACCGCCAGGGTCAGCGTTTCCACCCCGGCGCGGATCGTTGGTTCGGGTTGCGGGGCAAAGAATGGCGAATGGTTGACCGGCACCGGCTTGCCCTCGGCCTTGAGCCGCGCCAGCATCGCCGGATCGCTGCCGCCCAGGCCAAAGAACACCGACTTGGCCACCCCGGCGTTGACGTATTCGGAATAGTCCTCGCTCGCTGTGCCGCCAGGCATCATCGCCGGCACCAGCGCCACCTGGGCATCGCCCAGCGCGGTTTTGAGGATACCGGCCAATTGCCCGGCCAGTGCGGGATCGTTGACTACCGATGCCGTCGCCTCGGTATGGTCAACCCCCGGTTCGGGCGCGCGGGCCATGCTCGCCACGGCGCGCGCGGTGATGCTCACCCCATCGAGCAGCAGCTTGCGCACATCGGGATCGTAGGATCGCAGCGTCAGCTTGAGCACGGCGGTATCGGGAATGATATTGGGCACGAAACCGGCATTGAACGCGCCCACGGTAATCACGCCGAACTTCTGCGGGTCTTTCTGCCGGCTGATCACGGTCTGCACATCATCGACAAAGTGCGCGCCCATCACGATCGGATCGATGCTCTTGTCCGGCATCGAGCCATGCGCGCCCTGGCCATGGAAGGTGACGATCACGGAGTCCGAGGCAGAGCTGACCGCGCCCTGCTTGACCGTCACATGCCCGGCCACATCCGGGCCGACATGGGCGGCAAAGGCATAGTCGGGCTTGGGAAAGCGGGTGAACAGGCCATCGGCCAGCATCGCCTTGGCGCCGCCGGCCTTTTCCTCGGCCGGCTGGCCGATGAACACCAGCGTGCCGTGCCACTTGTCCTTGAGCGCCAGCAATGTCTGCGCCGTACCCACCCACCAGGCCATGTGGCTGTCATGGCCGCAGGCGTGGTCGGTGGGGGTAAGCTTGCCATCGATGGTCTGCTGATAATGGCTGGCATAGGGCAGCCCGGTCTTTTCCTCCAGCGGCAGCGCGTCCAGCTCGGTTCGCACCAGCACCACCGGGCCATCGCCATTGCGATAGACCGCCACGATCCCGGTCTGGCCGACATGCTCGGTCACGGTAAAGCCCAGCGCCCGCATCCGCGCCGCCAGCAAGGCGGCGGTGCGGGTTTCCTGAAAGCCGACTTCGGGATGCTGGTGGATGTCCTTGTACAGCGCATCGAGCGAGGGATAGATTTTTGCGAGCTGCGCATCGATCGCCGCGCGCGCCGCCACCGGATCGAGCGGCGCGGCCTGGGCCACCTGCGGCACGGCGGCCAGCACCAGTGCCAGGCCGGTGGCCCGTGCCAGGCGGCGGCGAAGAATGCGGTTCAAAGCCATCACGGTTCCTTTTGCTGACAGGCCGAACCCGACGCTTGCAGCGCCAGTCTTGCCCGATCGTGCCCTCTTTGCCCCATCAGCTTGCCAAACGGCGCCCCGCTTGGCTAGCGTGACAGGCAGGGCTGTGCCGCAAGCACAACAACCAAGCCATTCATTTCAGGGGAGCTTAGCCAATGAAGAAGACCTTGCTGGCCGGTGTCGCGCTGGCATTCACGCTGGCCAGCAGCCCCGCCATGGCGCGCGACTATGTCATTCATGCCGGGCACCTGATCGATGGCATCAACCCTGGCGAACGCAGCCAGGTCTCGATCGTGGTGCACGATGACCAGATCACCGCGGTGCAGGATGGCTTTGTTTCCCCGGCCGGGGCCGAGGTGATCGACCTGTCGCAAGGCACGGTCATGCCCGGCCTGATCGATGCGCACGTACACCTCACGTCCGATCTCACCAAGGGCAACGCCCTGCTGCAAAGCGTGACGCACAGCGGTTATGACGAAACGCTCGATGGCGTGGGCAATGCCCGCCTCACCCTGCTGGCCGGGTTCACCTCGGTGCGCGATGTGGGCGGGGATACCGCCGTGGTCGTGGCGCTCAAGCGCGCGCAGAAGGCGGGCACGATCCCCGGCCCGCGCATGTGGGTTTCGGGCAGCATCCTGGGCCCCACCGGTGGCCATGCCGATCCGGCCAATGGCTTTGACGCGGCGCTGACCAAGCCCGGCTGGCAGGACGGCATTGTCGACGGGCCGGACGAGGCGGTGAAGAAAGTGCGCGAGCATTTCCGCGACGGCGTCGACCTGATCAAGATCGTGCCTTCGGGCGGCGTCGCCAGCGTGGGCGACGATCCCCAGGCCCAGCTGATGACCGACGCCGAAATCAAGGCCGTGGTCGATACCGCCCACACCCTGCACCTGCGCGTGGCAGCCCATGCCCATGGCGCCCAGGCGATCGATCATGCCAGCGCGATCGGCGTCGATTCGATCGAGCATGGCAGCTATGCCACCCCGACCAGCTATGCGATCATGAAGCAACATGGGACCTATCTGGTGCCCACGCTGATCGCCGGGGCCACGGTGGTGGAAATGGCGCAGAAGCATCCCGAGCTGCTTGGCCCGTCGATGGCGGAAAAGGCGCTGGCGGTGGGGCCGATCATGGCCAAGAACCTCTATGCCGCGTGGAAATCGGGCGTGAAGATCGCGTTCGGCACCGATGCCGGCGTCTATCACCATGGCCAGAACGGGCACGAGTTCGAACTGATGGTCAAGGCCGGGATGCCCGTGGCCGACGTGCTGCGCAGCTCGTTCGTGGGCGCGGCCAACCTGATCGGGGAAAGCCGCATCGGCGCGATCCGCCCGGGCGCCTTTGCCGATATCGTCGCCACCGACAAGGACCCCATGACCGATATCACCGAACTGCAGCGCGTGCGCTTTGTCATGCAGGGCGGCCGCGTGGTGAAGGATCACGGCGAGCCGCGCATCTGATCGCCATGACAAAAAGGGGGGATGGGGCTGCCCGGCCCCATCCCCCCCTTTTGCAGGTGCTGAACTCAGAAGTTGAGCGTGGCCGTGGCAAAGACCTGGCGCGGATTGCCCCAGTAGGTGGTCAGCACGCCTTCCTTGCCCAGCGTCGGGATCAGGTTGCCCGCCGGGGTATAGGTCAGCGCCCCGGTGGTGGGATTGCCGGCAACATAGGTATAGCCCGAGGTCTTGTAGCGCTTGTCGAGGATGTTCTTGCCATAGACGCCAAAGGTCCACCGCCCGCCCGGCGCGCGGTAGAACACGCTGGCGTCGAACAGGGCATAGCCGGGCTGGTCGAGATAGGGGTTGGGCACTTCGAACTGATAGGTCTTGCTCTTCCACGACACACCGCCGGTCACGTCGACCGCACCCGTGCCCACCGGAATGGAATAGCTGGCCGAGGCGCTGCCGGTCCACGCCGGGGTATTCTGCACCTTGCGATAGGCAGCCACGTCGGTCGGCTGGCCGGCAATCAGCGTGATGTATTTCAGGTACTTGGCATCGATATAGCCAAGTGAGCCATTGAGCGTGAAGCCGCCCAGCTTGAGCCGCCCTTCGGCTTCCACGCCCTGCATCCGCGCCTTGCCGGCGTTGGACACCACCCCGCAGAAGCTGGGCAGCCCGCCCACCGTGCAGGCCACCGAGCCGGGGATCTGCACATCGGTATAGTCCATGCGGAACGCAGCGAGGTTGAGCGACAGGCGCCGGTCGAACAGCCGGGTCTTGACCCCCAGTTCATAGCTGTTGACCTTTTCCGGGCGGAAGCTGAGGAATTCGCCCTGGGTCATCCCCGGCGGCGCATTGACGCCCACCCCGCGCGGATCGAACCCGCCGCCCTTGAAGCCCTGGCTGAAGCTGGCATAGACGGTGTTGTCGGTGTTCGGCTTCCAGTTGAGCGACACGCGCGGCGTGAACTTCTTGTAGTCCGCGCTGCCCAGGAAATTGGTGCTGGGCGCGCCAAACGCCACGCCGGCTCCGCCAAACACCGGCGAGCCGCCACCCAGGTAGTTCTGCCGCAGGATCTGGGCATAGCGCTTGTCCCAGGTATAGCGCCCGCCCGCTTCCAGGCTGAGGTGATCGCTGAAATCATAGCTGAGGTTCGCAAACGCGGCCGAGGTATCGGTGCGGATATTGGCGCCGGTGAACGCCGCCAGCCCCGGCACGGTGGTGAACAGCCGCACGTCAAACTGCGTCAGCGCCGTGGCATAGAGATAGTAATAGCCCAGCAGCGCGTTGAACTTGCCCGAGTTGTAGAGCAGCTGGATTTCCTGGCTCCACTGCTTGTTGCGGTAATAGGCCGGCACGTCGACGTCTTGCGAGGCGGTGGCATCGAAATCGATCGGCGAGGCGCTGTCATCCTTGCGGAACGCGGTGATCGACCGCAGCGTCAGGTGGTCGGTCGGCTTGGCTTCCATGAACAGCGACCAGCCCCAGGCCTTGACGTCCTGCTTGGGGCTGTTGAGCCCGGCCTGGGTGTCGAACACGTTGGCCAGCACCGGCGCACCGGTCAGCTGGCCGGGAATTTCGCGGTGGCCGCCACGCGGGTTGGACATATCGTGGGTATAATCGCCGGTGAGCCGCGCGAAGAAATCGGTGCCGTGCACTTCCACCGTGCCACGGCCGGCCCAGATATCCTTGTTGTAGTTCGAAAGCCCCGTGGTCAGGTTGCGGCCAAAGCCGCCGCGCGTCAGCCGCGCCACGGTGCCGCTGGCGCGCAGCACGCCATCGCTGGTCAGCGGCGAGCTGACCGTGGCGACGCCATCGGCCTGGTCATAGCTGCCATAGGTGCCGCGCAGACGCAGGTGAAAGGCATCGTCGATCTTGCGCGTGACATACTTGATCGCGCCGCCGATGGTGTTGCGGCCATAGAGCGTGCCCTGCGGCCCGCGCAGCACTTCCACCCGCTCCACGTCATAGATATCGAGCACGGCGGCCTGCGGGCGGTTGAGATAGACATCGTCGAGATAGATGCCCACGCCCTGTTCGAAACCGGACACCGGGTCTTGCTGCCCCACCCCGCGAATGAAGGCCGACAGCGTCGAGTTGGTCCCGCGCGAAGGCTCCAGCGTCACGTTGGGCACTTCGTCGGCCAGCGCGGTGATGTCTCCGGCGCCCTTGGCCTGCAGTTCATCGCCGGAAAACGCGGTGATGGCGATCGGCACGGAATTGAGCGTTTCACTGCGGCGGCGGGCAGTGACGATGATCTCGCCGTCGCTGGCGGCGCCAGCCTGCGCGGCCGCGTCGCTGGTGTCCTGCGCCAGGGCCGGGGCCGGCAGCGCGCCCAGCGCCACGCCGGCAAACAGAATGGCGGAAATCGAACGAATGCGGGTGCTGGCGGTCAGGGCCATGGTCCTCTCCTTGGCGCGACGGTCTTGCCTTGCCGTCGCTTGGTGAGGGCACAATACTGAAAGGTGAACCGACTTTCAACTTTGAATCCGCAAGCACCGCATCATATCGCAAAGATCTGTTGCCAAGTTGCTGCACCTGCAACGAAAAACGGCGCCAGGCCAAGGCCGGGCGCCGCGTTTTCAGGTCTCTGTCACCACGCGCAACCGCGCGGCGCATCAGGCTTTACGGTCAAATCGCGGGGTCATCGTCGATCGGCGAATTGAATTCGTGCCACAGCCCGTTGATGATGCCAAAGCCCACGGCCAGGCCCAGACCGAGCACCCAGGTGAAATACCACATGGCGACGTCCTTTCAGTAAAAATCAGGATTGGAGCGCACATCGCGCAGGGTGATGCGCCCGCTCAGCAGGGTCATGACCCAGGCGGTATAGGCCAGCACGATCGGCAGGAACACGATGGTGCACACCAGCATGATGAACAGCGTGAGATGGCTGGACGAGGCATTCCACACCGTCAGGCTGGAGCGCGGATCGATCGAGGACGGCAGGATATAGGGAAACATCGAGCAGCCCACGGTGGCGATGATGCCGGTGGTGGCCATGGCGGTGCCCACCAAGTTCACCCCGCCGCGCCGCGTGGCCATGCCCCACAGCGCCACGATCGGCCCGGCCAGGCCGAGCAGCGGCGCGGCGATCATCCAGGGGTGCGCACCATAGTTGGCCAGCCAGGCGCCGGGCGTGGCCACGCTGGCGGACAGCAGCGGGTTCGAAGGCCCCTGCGGATCGACCGTGCCGGCCAGGGCCATGCCCATGTGCCCCTTGGCCACCATCACTCCGCCGATCACGAACAGCGCGATGCTGGCAATCGCCGCGACGCGGGCAATGGCGCGGGCGCGGTTCAGCACTGGCCCTTCCTCGATCTTGATCGCCAGCCAGCCCGCGCCATGCAGCGCCAGCATGGTGACTGACAGCAACCCGGTCAGCAGCGTGAACGGAGTGAACAGGCCGAGCAGGCTGCCTTCATAGGTCATGCGCAGATCGCTATCGAGGCGGAATGGCGCGCCGGCCAGAACATTGCCCACGGCCACGCCAAAGACCAGCGCGGGCACGAAGCCACCGACGAACAGCGCCCAGTCCCACCGCGTGCGCCAGGCCGGATCGGGCTTTTTCGAACGATACTTGAACGCCACCGGCCGCAGGATCAGCGCCGCCAGCACCAGGAACATCGCCAGGTAGAACCCGGAAAAGCTGACGGCATAGACGAACGGCCAGGCGGCAAAGATCGCCCCACCGCCCAGGATCAGCCACACCTGGTGGCCTTCCCAATGCGGCGCCACGGCGTTGATCACCAGGCGGCGTTCGGCATCGCTGCGCCCCACGAACGGCAGCAGCGCCGCCACGCCCAGGTCATAGCCATCGGTCAGGGCAAAGCCGATCAGCAGCACGCCCAACAGCGCCCACCAGATGACCCGCAGGGTTTCGTAATCGAGGGGAATATGCATGGCCCTTGCCCCTTATTCTGCCGGCAGCGGGGCAAAGCCCGCGTCCAGGGGTTGCGTTGCGTCTTGATCGTCGGTGTCGTGGTGTTCGATCGGCCCCTTGCGGATCTGCGCCAGCATCAGCCGCACCTCGATCACGGCAAGCCCGCCATAAAGCGCGGTAAAGCCCACGATCGTGGCCCAGACCTGCGGGACGGTGAGCGAGGAGGCGCCCAGGAACGTGGGCAGCACGCCATCGACGGCCCAGGGTTGGCGGCCGATCTCGGCCAGCACCCAGCCCGCCTCGATCGCCAGCCATGGCAGCGGGATCGCCACCACCGCCAGTTTCAGGAACCAGCGCCGGCGGAACCGGCAGGTGGAGGCGCACCAGAATGCCGCACCGAACAAGGCGATGAAGCCAAAGCCGAGCGCCGCCATGCCGCGAAACAGGAAGAACATCACCGGCACGTTGGGCACGGTGTCCCACGCGGCCTTGAGGATCAGCTTGTCATCGGCGCGGCGTGGATCGGCGACATAGCGCTTGAGCAGCATGGCAAAGCCGATATCCTGCTTGTGCGCCTCGAACGCGGCGCGGGCGGCAAGGTCGGTGCGGTTGACCTTGAGCCGCTCCACCGCGTCATAGGCGATCAGCCCGCTGTGGATGCGCCCGTCGGCACGCAGCACCAGTTCCTCGATCCCGTCGATCTTGCCGGTCAGGCTGCGCGTGCCGATCAGGCCCATGACATAGGGCACCTTGACCGCAAAATGCGTGGTGCGCGCCGCCACGTCGGGCAGACCGACCAGCGTGATCGCGGCCGGCGCCGGTTCGGTTTCCCACATCGCCTCGATCGCGGCGAGCTTCATCTTCTGGTTGTCGGTCAGGGTATAGCCGCTTTCATCGCCGAGCACGACGACCGAGAGCGAGGACGCCAGGCCAAACGCGGCTGCCACCATCATCGAACGGCGCGCCACGTTGGTCCACTTGCCCTTGAGCAGGTAGAACGCCGAAACCCCCATCACGAACGTGGCCGCGCAGACATAGCCGGCGCTGACCGTGTGCACGAACTTGGCCTGGGCCACCGGGTTGAACAGCACGGCGGAAAAGTCGGTCACTTCCATGCGCATGGTTTCGGGGTTGAACGTGGCCCCCACCGGGTTCTGCATCCAGCCATTGGCGATCAGGATCCACAGCGCCGAAAGATTGGTGCCCAGCGCCACCATGAACGTGACCGCCAGATGCTGGCGCCGGCTGAGGCGGTCCCAGCCGAAGAACATCACCCCCACCATGGTCGCTTCGAGGAAGAAGGCCATCAGCCCTTCGATCGCCAGCGGCGCGCCGAAGATATCGCCGACATAGTGGGCATAATAGGCCCAGTTGGTGCCGAACTCGAATTCCATGGTCAGGCCGGTGGCCACGCCCAGGACAAAGTTGATGCCGAACAGCTTGCCCCAGAAGCGCGTGATGATGCGCCAGATCGGCCGCTTGGTGATCACATAGATGCTCTCCATGATCACCAGCATGAACGACAGGCCAAGCGTCAATGGCACGAACAGGAAATGGTACATGGCCGTCAGCGCGAACTGAAGGCGGGATAATTCGATGACTGCCATGTCCATGGCCGCGTTCCCTCTGCTATGGCTCCCCGTCGGGCCCTGCCGATCGGCGGCAGGCCACACGATCGGGAGAAGCCCTGCCAAAAGCGCGACAGGGGCACGCCACCGCCCTTAGCCCCCGCTGCGCCGCAGCATTTTGACGGCGATCAATCCAGCGCCGGTTTAATTGGCGCAAACGCCGATTACGAAAAGGAAAACCGGGCAAAACGCGGGTTTCCTCGAATCGATTACCGTTTATATCACGATTTCCTGTTATAAGAAGATGGACAGATTGTCTCACAAGGCCGCACCTGCCCGCGATTCCCGCCCGGCGACCCGCCCTCCGCGCAACCCGCGCCCCACCGCCTGGTGGCTGGCTGACAGCGCCGGTGCCATTCCGGTTGCGGCGGGCCTGGCCTGGGCGGTGGCGTCGCGCGCCGATGGCGCGCTGCCGGCCTGGCCGGCGGCCACGCTGCTGCTCGCGGGTGGCGCCTGGCGCGCCCTGGCGCTGGCCCGCGCGCGGCTGACCGGGCAGGCCGCTGCGACGCGGTTCCAAGACGGCCTGCGCCAGCGGCTGTGGCCGGCGCTACTGCCCAGCCGCACCGCGCGCGCGGCGCTGGTGGGTGAAGACGTGCACCTGGCGGTCGATACCGTCGATCGCACCGAAGGGCTGGTCGCGCGGTTCCTGCCGTTGCGCGGGGCCAGCGCGCTGGGGCCGCTGCTGATCGCCCTGGCCGTCGCGCCGGCCAGCTGGGTTTCGGCCGCCATCATGCTGGCCACGCTGGTGCCCTTCGTGTTCGGGCTGATCCTGGCCGGGGGTATGGCGGCACGCCGCGCGCAGGCGCAGCATCGCGCGCTGGAGCGTGCCTCGGGCCTGTTCGTCGATCGCATCGCCCATCTGCCGCTGATCCTGGCATCCGGCGCGGAAGAGCGCATCGGTCGGCAACTGGCCATGGCGACGCAGGATGTGGCGCGGCGCACGATGGGCGTGCTGGCAGTGGCCTTTGCCTCCAACGCCATTCTCGAATTCTTCGCGGCGCTCTGCGTGGCGCTGGTCGCGGTCTATTGCGGCTTTGCCCTGCTCGGCCTGCTGCCGTTCCCCGCGCCTGAGCATCTCACCCTGGCGCGCGCGTTCTATACCCTGGCATTGGCGCCCGAATTCTATCTCGGCATGCGGCGCCTGGCCGCCGCCTATCACGACAAGCAGACCGGCGAGGCGGCATTGGCGGCGATCGACCAGGCGCTGGCCCATGCCGCGCCGATCGCGGAACGGCCAGCGCAACCGGCAACGGCAACGCCGCGCCACCTGCACGGCGCCGATGTGGTGATCGCCTATCCCGATGGCACGCGGATCGGCCCGCTCACCTGGGATTGGCGTGGGCCGGGCCTTCATGCCGTGACCGGCGCCACCGGCAGCGGCAAATCCTCGCTCCTGCTTGCCTTGACCGGGCAGGCGCCGTTGGCCGAAGGGCAGATCGTGGCAGACGGGGCACCCTGGCCTGGCGACGCGGCCATTGCCCTGATCGGCTGGGCCGGGCAGGCAGTGTCGCTGCTGCCGGGCACCCTCGCCAGCAACCTGCTGCTCGGGCGCACGGGCGCGCAGCCCGATGACGCCGCGATAGCCGATCTTCTGGCGCAGCTTGGTCTGGGCCCGATGCTGGCGCGGCGCGGCGGCCTTGCCATGGCGATCGATCATCGCGGTGCCGGGCTTTCCGGCGGAGAGCGGCGGCGCATTGGCCTCGCCCGCGCGATCCTGTCGGGCCGGCCGATCCTGCTGCTGGACGAGCCCACCGCCGATCTCGACCCCGCCAGCGCGGCGGCGGTGCGCGCCGTACTGGCCCGCTGCGCGCAAGACCGCCTGGTGGTGGCCGCCACCCATGATGCCGATCTGGCCACCCTGGCACAGACCTGCTGCGCGGTTGACGCGCCCGCCGCCAGGAACGCGGCATGATCGCGCTGCTGCAAGCGCCGCTTGCCCGCCAGCGCGGCGTGTTGCGCGCGGCCATGGCCTGCGCGATCATAGCTGCGCTCGCCGGGGTGGGCCTGCTCGCCACCGCTGGCTGGTTCCTGGCGGGCGCAGCGCTGGCGGGCTTGGGTGGGCCAGCGGCGGTCACCGCGTTCAACTATCTCCTGCCCAGCGCGGGCATTCGTGCCGCCGCGATCGGCCGCACTGCCAGCCGCTATGGCGAACGCATGCTGGGCCACCGCGCCGCGCTGTTTGCCCTGGCAGAAGTGCGCGCCGGCCTGTTTGCCCGCATTGCACAGGCGGCGCTTTCCGGGCGCGAGGCCGGGCGCAGCGGGGAAATGGCGGCGCGCTTTGGCCGCGATGTCGATCTGCTGGAAGACGCCGCGATCCGCCGTGTCTCCCGCGTAGGGGCGTGGGCGGCCGCAATCGTCGCGTTGGCCTGCGCGCTGGCGCTGGGCGTGGCGGCGCTGATCGTGCTGGCCGCGGGCCTGGCAGCCATGCGCGTAGCCGGCCCGGCGATGGCCACGCGCCTGTTGCCCGCGCGCCAGGCCGAGCGCGCCCGCGCCCATGCCGCACTGGCCGCCGATTATGCCGAAATGGCCGCACCGGCGATCGATATCGCCGTCTATGGCCTGGCCCCCGCCCTGGCCGAGGCGCTGCACGAGCGCGCCACTGCGCAATGCCGGGCGCACCACGCCGTGGCCCAGGCCGAAGCCTGGCTTGCTGCCATACAGGCGCTGATCGCGGCGGTGACGCTGGCGGCGATCGTGCTGATGGCCCAAGGCACCGCGCCGCTGCTGGCCCTCGCCCTCCTGGCGGCCATGGCCGCGCTGGAGCCGTGGAGCGCACTGGCCGCGCACGATGCCAATGCGCCCGATACCCGCCTGGCGCAGGAACGCCTGGAACAGGCGGGCGCCACCCTGGCCACGGCGCAGCCCGCGCCAGTGCTGGCGGCGCGGCCCACGCTGACCATTGCCGGCACCACCCTGGCACCCGGGGCGCGGGTGCTGATCGCCGGGCCATCGGGCGCGGGCAAGACGCGGCTGGTCGAAACGCTGGCTGGCCTGCGCGATGATGCGCCACAGGCGCTGGCGATCGACGGGCACGATCCGCGCGACCTGGGCCTGGCAGCGGTGCGGCCGGCCATTGCGCTGATGCCCCAGGCAGCGCCGCTGATCGCGGGTACCGTGGCCGATAATCTCGCCCTGGCGCGGCCCGGCATCGATCGCGCCGCGATGCAGGCCGCGCTGCACGTGGCCTGTGCCGATGACGTGGTGGCCGCCCTGCCCCACGGTCTCGACCAGTGGCTGGGCGGCGATGGCGCGCGCCTGTCGGGTGGGCAGCGCCGGCGCATTGCCCTGGCGCGGGCGCTGCTGTCAGGCCGCCCCTGGCTCGTGCTCGACGAGCCGAGCGAGGGGCTGGACCTGGCGACCGAGGCGCGGCTGCACCAGCGCCTGGCCGCCTGGCTGGATCAGACCGGCACCGGCCTGCTGCTGGTCAGCCATCGCCCGGCGATGGCCAGCCTGGCGCAACAGGCCATTGCGCTCGGCTGACCTTACCAGCCACGCCCGCCCCAGCCGCCGCCTTGATGGGCCGAGGCGTTGATCCAGCCTTCGATGCGGTCATAGCGCATGGCGATGCGGTTGACCGAGCGCCAGTCACCCTCGCCGCATTCATTGCGCTGGCGCCCTTCGAGATCGTCGATCGCATCGTGGATGCGGCCGGCCTGGCGCGGATCGATATCGCCTTCGTCCACCTCGTGGCGCAGGCGCGCTTCCAGGCCATGGGCGCGCTGGCCCGAACAGATGAAAGCCATGCGGCGGCCCTGCCAGTCGCCACCGCCGCCGTAATAGCCGCCGCCATAGCCCTGCCCCCCATAGCCCTGGTTATATCCGCCCCAGGCCTGGGCCTGGGCGGTTTGCGCGGCCGTGCCGCCAATGGTCAGCGCGGCGGCCATGATGGCGGCAATGCGAATGGTCTTCATCTTGTGTCTCCCACCTCGGGTCTTGTCGTCCCGGAAGACACGCTATGACGCGGCCGCTGCCGCAAACTTGAACTGGCTGTCGTCTCTCATTCAGAATGTTGCTGGGCAGAATGTTGCTGGCTGATCGCGCCAGCTTCGCACATCACGCACATCGCGTGGATCAGGCCCGAAACCACCGGGTCCTTCAGGCTGTACCAGCGCACCTGCGCCTCGCTGCGCACGGCGACGACGTCTTCGCCGCGCAGCAGCGCCAGGTGCTGCGATACGCCCGATTGCGACAGCCCGGTCAGCGCCACCAGTTCGGTCACGCTCACCTCGCCCTCGTCCATCCGGCACAGCATCAGCAGCCGCTCGGGATGGCTCATCACCTTGAGACGGCCGGCCATGTGCGCGGCATTGGCCTTGAGCTGGGAAAGATCGGTCGGTTTCATCGCACCTCCCGAAATAGGGCAAACCGCCCGCACGGCAAGACACCGCCGGAATTTGGCGCGATTCTGCCCAAACGGGCTGGAAAACGGGCAAAAAAAAGCGGGCAGTCCACGGTGGAACTGCCCGCCCAGTGAGGGCTCGGAATTTCGTTGTGATCAGAAGCTGATGGCGATCTCGCCGCCAAAGGTGCGGGGCGGGTTGAAGTTGCCATAATCGCCCAGCACCGCATCGTTGGCGCCCGAACGGCGATAGATGTAGGTGGTGTTGAACAGGTTGCGGCTCCAGGCCGAGAACGTCGCCTTGGCGCTGCCATTGAGCGGCACCGAGGCCAGCGCGATGCGGCCGTTGACCACGAAGCTGGAGTCGGTCTTCACCGATTCGTTCTGGAAGCTGTACTGCGGATCGGCATAGTTGGCATCGAGGTGCACGCGCAGTTCGCTGCCATTGGCATTGACCGGCAGGGCATAGTCGATCGCGCCCGACGCCGCGTTGGCCGGCGTATAGACCACATAGACCTGATAGAGCTGGTTGTTGAGGAACGGGTTCGCCGTCGCCGGAATGTGGGTATAGGTATAGGCGTAAGACGCGCTCAGCGTCAGGCCCTCGGCTGCCTGCACCGTCAGGTCGGCTTCCACGCCGCGAATGCGCGAGGTGCCCGGCGCGTTGCGGGTTTCCTCGGTGTGGAGGTTGAACGTCGGGTTGGGCAGGCCATTGTCGAGATAGGGCCGCGTATCGACGTTGTCGAAATCGGTCTGGGTGCCGGTGCGGTCCATCATGTAGCCCGCCAGGTTCAGGCGCACGCGGTGGTCCATCAGGTCCATCTTGGTGCCGATTTCATAGGCCTTGACCGCTTCGGGGCCGAACGCGGCAAAGGTCTGCGAACGGTCGTTGGCGCCACCGGCGCGATAGCCGGTCGAATACTTGGCATAGGCGTGGATATTGTCGGTCAGGTCAAACGCGGCCACGACCAGCGGATCAAAGCGGCTGACGCTTTCGTGGAACTGATAGTTGGTTGCCGCGCCCTGCACGAGATAGAGCGTGCCGTCGCGCTTGTCGTGGGTATAGCGGCCGCCCACGGTCAGGTGCAGCTTGTCGCCCAGCGCATCGGGAGTGAACGTCGCCTGGCCAAACGCGGCATAGCTCTTGGCAAAGGCCTGGCTGGCGCGCTGCAGGAACTGCTGCCCGATCGCCCAGCCCTGGTTGGACGAGGTGACGGGGCCGACCACGGTTTCGCTGTTGATGGTATAGCCGGTGCCATCGACGTTCCAGGTGTTGGACGAGGGCGTCGATGCCTGTTCCTGGGCGCGTTCGTTGAAGTAATAGGCGCCCAGCACGTAATCCACCTGCGGCAGGCTGCCGACGAGCTGGAGTTCCTGGCTGAACTGGCGCTGGTTGAGATACGAGAGGCTGTAGCGCGAGAAGCCGGTGTTGGGCGCAAAGATCGTACGCGCGGCGCCGCCTGAGTTGTCCCACTGCTCGGTCGAAACCGTGCGCCATGCCGTGATCGAGCGCAGCTGCATGTGCGGCGCCACGTCATAGTTGAGGTGCAGCGAGGTACCTTCGGTGCGGTCGACGCTGGGCTGCTGCGGCACGCCGATCGGCGCCACCTTGACCCGGTTGTCACCGGTGGGCGTCATCAGCGACGAAAGCGGCGCGATGCACGAGGAGCATGCCGAGGTGGTGCCGGGCGCCACCAGGATATACTTGCCGTTGCCATTGGGATTCTGGATGTACTGGCCAACCGTGCGCCCCTGCGGGTTGTAGGTGATCAGCTGGCTGTAGTTCGGGGTGTTTTCGTCCTTGGCCTTGTCATAGGAAACGATCGCCGAGAAACCGGGCATCGGCGTCCACTTGGCCGAGATGCGCCCACCGGTGCGATCATACTGGTTCCAGCCGGCCTGGCCCGCCAGTGGGTTCTTTACCGTGGGGTCCTGGTGCTGCTGCACGCCGTCGATCTTGATGGCGATGTTGTTGAATTCGGGCAGGTCGAGGTGGCCTTCCACGGTGTGGCTGCCGAAATTGCCCACGCCTGCCGAAAAGCGGCCGTCAAACTGGCCGGTCGGGTCCTTGGTCACGATGCTGACCGCGCCGCCTTCGGTGTTGCGGCCAAACAGCGTGCCCTGCGGGCCTTTCAGCACTTCGATGCGCTGCACGTCGAACAGCGCGGCATTGAGGCCCTGCGAGCGGGCAAGATAGACGCCGTCGATATAGACGCCCACGCCAGTGTCGCGCGCGGTCTGGTTCTGGTCGAACGGCACGATGCCGCGAATGCCCACGGTCAGCGCCGATTGGCGCGCTTCGAACGTGGCGACGCGCAAGGACGGTACGCCGCCATCGGCGAGGTCGATCAGGCTCTGCACGTGGCGGTCCTTGATGAGCTGGTCGCTCACCACCGAGATCGCCACCGGGGTCTTCTGCAGGTTGGTCTCGCGCTTGGTTGCGGTGACCACGATTTCAGAGAGGCGCGAACCGCTATCGGCGCTGGCCGATGCATCGGGCGCGGCTTCAGCGGCTGCGGGCGCAGCGGCCGGTGCTTCGGCAGCATGCGCCACACCGGCGTTGAGCCAGGCAAGCACCATCATCGACGAGGCCAGGGCGGCCTTGGGGTAAGTCACTGTGCACTCCTCCGCAACGAGTCTGTATCTTTCGTTACGGGGCCAGTACCCATCGATAATTGCACTTGTGTGACAGACCATCACAATCACGCCGCGTCTTGACCACCGGCTTTGAACCGCGCGGCGATCGTGGCATGGAGGCCGCCATGACCGGGGCCACATCACCACACCATGGCATGGGCGCTGCTGGCGTGCGCTCGCGCTCCGGGCTGTTTCTTGCCGCGATTCGGGCATTGATCGCGTGCCTGTTCACGCTGTGGCTGTGGATCGCGCCGCCCCATGCCGTGCTCGGCGGCACGCAGCCGGCGTTCCTGTTCGAAGGCTATCTGGTCTTTGCCCTGGTCATGCTGGCCATCGCCTGGCGCAGCTGGTGGTTCGAATTTCGCCTCGGCGGCGTGGCCTTTTTCATCGATGCGCTGACCATGCTGATCGGGCTCGCCGCGACAGAAGCCGTCACGTTCGATTTCTTCAGCGCGTTCATGACGTTCTACGCGTTCCTCACGCTCACCTCGCTGGCGCGATGGAGCCGGCGCAACGCCATGCTGGCAGCCGTGGGGCTGGCGCTCTGTTTTCTCGTGGCGGGGCTGGCGGTCGATTGGGCCGGCGTGCCGATCGATACCACCAAGTTCCTGCGGCGGCTGAGTACGCTGGGCGTGCTGTCGCTGCTGCTCGCCTGGTTTGTCCAGGGGCGGCAGCGCCCCGCCCTGCCGCGCCTTGACCCGGCGGATTCGCTGCCTGGGGACGCGGGCGACGACGCCGTGCTGCCGGCCCAGGTCCTGGCCTATGCCATGGGCCTGTGCCAGGCGCAGGGCGGCCTCCTGGCCTGGGCCGCCACGGCAGAACCACATCCCCGCGTCCATGCCGCCGGCAGTGCGGCGCGGCCTGCCGCCATCCCGCCCCTGCCCCCGCCGCAGGCCACGCCGATGCTGTTCGATCGCACGCGCGGGCGGGCCTTGTGCCTTACCGCATCAGGCCGCCTGGTGGCGCGCAGCCACCCCGAGTGGCCCGCCCTGGTGATGGCCGGCCCGGAAGACGAAGGCCTCTCGATCCCGCTGTCCGGGCGCACCGGGCGCGGGCAGCTCGTGCTCTATGGCATGCCCGGCCTCAATGCCGATGACCTGTTCCTCGCCCAGGCCCTCGCCCGCGAAGTGGCCGCCGCGCTGGACGACGAGGAAGCCCGCGCCCTCGCCCGCGAAGTGGCCATGGCCCGCTTGCGCGGCCAGATCGCCACCGACCTGCACGACAGCGTGGTGCAGACACTGGCCGGCGCGCGCTTTCGCCTGGAAGCGCTGCGGCTGGACCAGGGGGAAAACCCCGCCACGCCCGCCAGCCACGCCATTGCCGAAATCTGCGAGAGCGTCGCGGGCGAGCAGGACCACGTGCGCGCCATCATCGCGCAGTTGCGGCACGGGCAGATTCTGCCCGGCCAGCGCGATATCCATGCCGAAATCGCTGCGCTGGCGCGCCAGTTGGCGCGCCACTGGCACGTGGCCATCTCGCCCACGCCAGCGCCCGCACCGCTGCCGGTATCCACCGCGCTGGTCTATGAATGCCAGCACCTGGTGCGCGAGGGCGTCGCCAATGCCGTGCGCCATGGCCAGGCGCGCAGCATCACCATCGATCTTGCCGAACGCGATGGCGCGCTGTGCCTGGCGATCGGCGATGATGGCCAAGGCTTTGCCGGGCCGCCGCCCCATGCCCTGCCCGCCTCGCTCGCCACGCGTGCCGCCGCACTGGGCGGTTCGTTTGCGCTGGAAACGCGTGCCGGCCACACTTGCTTGCTTTTCACTCTGCCGCTGGACCTGTCATGACCCGCATTCTCGTTGCCGACGATCACGCCTTCCTGCGCGCCGGGCTGGAACAGGTGCTGGGCCGCCTGGGACACGAGATCGTTGCCTCGGTCGGTGATGGCGCGGCTGCGCTTGCCGCCATTGCCCAGACCCGGCCCGATCTGGCGATCGTCGATCTGCGCATGCCCGCGCCCGATGGCGTGGGCGTTCTCTCCGCGCTGCGCGATGCCGGCGACGCCTTGCCCGTGCTGATCCTGGCGGCCGAACTCGACGATGCCAGCCTGGTGGCGGCAGTGCAACGCGGGGTCAATGCCATCGTCCTCAAGCATGCCCCGCCCGGCGCACTGCAAGCGGCGATCACCGCCGTCATGGCCGGAGAGCGCGCCATTGCCATGGACCTGATGGAGCGCGCCTTTGCCGCCGCCACGCGCCCTGCGGCCACGGGCGAAGACGCCATGGCCGCCTTGTCCGATCGCGACCGCCAGATTGCCGAGGGCGTCGCCGCCGGCCTGCGCAACCGCGATATCGCCGATAGCCTGGGCGTGACCGAGGGCACGGTAAAAATCAACCTCCACCGCCTCTATGACCGCCTCGGGGTGGCCAACCGCACCGAACTGGCGCTGCTGGTCAAGACCGGAGCCCACCCGCGCCCGTGATCTTGGGCGCATGGGCAAATGCCGGTGGGTGCATACGCACACTTGCTGACATGGGATTGCTCATGCATTTAACTGCCAATGCACAAACGGAAACCCCTGCGCTCCGACTACGTTTTTCAGATTGTCAGCGTCTTCCTTACATTTTCCATCGTGGTTTTTGCGAGAAAGCAAGGCTGGTCATGGCCGCTTTCATTCGCTTTCTTGATCGCTGTTTCAATACCCGTCGGTTTCGCTCTGGCATGGTTGAAGCGCCACTTACAAATGCGACGGCGTAAAGTCGGCTAACCACACTTCTAGCCCATTCCCTCGTCATTCCCGCGAAGGCGGGAATCCAGTTGCGGGGTGCTGGCAAAAACTGGGCATCTGTCTTTCTCGCGCAGCAGTCGCTGGATTCCCGCCTTCGCGGGAATGACGGAGTTGGAGATGGCAAAGGCGAATTCCCGCCAATCTCGTTCATCTCCACAGCTGCAAATTCGCCCACACCTGCCCGCGCCTCAGCCGTCCTCACGCCCAGTCAACATCGTGCGCACGCGCTGTTCCAGATCGCCCACGGCAAAGGGCTTGGTCAGGATTTGCATCCCCGGCTCCAGATGGCCACTGCCGATGATCGCGTTCTCGGCATAGCCGGTGATGAAAAGCACCGGCGTGGCGGGCCGGTGGCTGCGTGCGGCGTCGACCATCTGGCGGCCGTTCATGCCGCCGGGCAGGCCCACGTCGGTCACCAGCATGTCGATCGGCGCATCCGATTGCAGGATCTTGAGCCCCTGCGCGCCGTCTTCGGCTTCCAGCACATGATGGCCCATGTCTTCCAGCGCGGTCACCACCAGCATGCGCACCAGCGGCTCGTCATCCACCACCAGCACGGTGCCTTGCCCCGGCGCCGGCGCGAGATCGGAAGCCGACGTGAAGTGCCCGCTCAGCTCGCCCTGCGCCTGTTCCGCGCCGTAATAGCGCGGCAGGTAGATGCACACCGTGGTGCCGCTGCCTTCCTCCGAATAAATCCGCGCGTGGCCGCCCGATTGCTTGGCAAAGCCATAGATCATCGACAGGCCCAGCCCCGTGCCCTGCCCCAGCGGCTTGGTGGTGAAGAACGGATCGAACGCCTTGGCGATGACATCGGCCGACATGCCCACGCCAGTGTCAGAGACGCACAGCGAGAGATACTGGCCCGGCGGAATTTCGTGGGCGTCGGCGCTGCGTGCATCGAACCAGCGATTGGCCGTCTCGATCGTGATGCGGCCGCCATCGGGCATGGCGTCGCGGGCGTTGAGACACAGGTTGAGCAGCGCGTTTTCCAGCTGGCTGGCATCGACCAGCGCGGTCCACAGCCCCGCCGCCCCGACGCATTCCACCGCAATCGCCGGCCCCACCGTGCGCCGCACCAGATCGGCCATGCCGTTGATCAGATCGTTGATGTCGGTCGGCCGGGGATCGAGCGTCTGGCGCCGCGAAAAGGCCAGCAGGCGATGGGTCAGTGCAGCAGCACGGCGACCGGCCGCTTGGGCCATGGCCAGATACTTCTCCACCTCGGCAAAGCGGCCTTGGGCGAGGCGCGTGCCGATCATTTCCAGCGAGCCGGAAATGCCCGCCAGCAGATTGTTGAAATCGTGCGCCAAGCCGCCGGTCAGCTGGCCGACGGCTTCCATCTTCTGGGCCTGGCGCAGCTGTTCCTCGGCGTGCATCAGTTCCGCGGTGCGATCGGCCACGCGCTGTTCCAGCGTATCGGTCAGGCGGCGTAGTTCGTCGGTCACGCGGTCGCGCTCGGCCTCCACCGCGCGCCGCGCCTCCAGGTCCAGCAGCACGCCGGGAAAACGCCGGGCCTGGCCCTGCGCATCGGCTTCCACCCGGCCCACCGCCTCGACCCAGGCATAGCGGCCCTCGTGGCCCCTGACGCGGTATTGGTGGCGATAGTGCCCCAGATCGGCCAGGCATGCGGCAATCGCGGCATCGACACCGGGCTTGTCGTCGGGGTGCACGGCCTCGAGCAGGCGATCGATGGTATAGCTCACCGGGTCAGCGCTGGGCGGCAAGCCGAATACGCCGGCAAAGCCTTCATCCACGGCCACCTGCCCGTTCGGGATGTCCCACATCCAGGTGCCGATGATCGCGCCAGCGGCAAGCGCCAGTTGCACCCGCTGCACGTTGTCGCGCGCCAGGGCCTCGCTCCGCCGCAGCGCCGCCTCCTGCGCCTTGCGCGCGGTAATATCGCGGAACAGCACGGAAACCTGGCGATTGCTGGCCGGCCCGACGCGCCGCGCCGATACTTCGATAAAGCGCTCGGCGGTCACGAACTCGCGCTCGAACCGCACCGGCTCGCCGCTGCGCAGCACCTCGCCATAAAGCGCCAGCCAGCCATCGGCCTCGGCCGGAGCGATATCGCGTAGCGTCTTGCCGACAATGCCGGCAATGCCGGTATGGCGCTCATAGCCGCTGTTGGCCTCGATATGGCGATAGTCGCTCATCGGGCCATGCGGGCCATCAAAGAACTCGATGATGCAAAAACCGTCGTCGATCGCCTCGAACAGCGCCTGGCGGTGGGCATCGGCGGCATCGGCGGCATCGCCCGACACCACGCCGGCCTGCCGCAACCGCAGCACTTCTGCCTCCAGTTCCGCGCGGGAAAGAGTCTCGAGTGCCGGTTGATTCACGGTGTTTCCCTGCTTGCCTGGTGTTGGTCACGACAAGGGCAAGATAGGCCCCCGCCAGCGCAACGCACCGCTGGCGGAAACGTGCCCAACCTTTCGGAAAGAAGGAATTTAATCCGGCAGCTGGATCAGGCCGGGCGCGCTTTCGTCAATCGCGGCGGCAGAACCACAGGCAGTGCTCATCTTCCTTGGCGCCTTCATAGGCCGGGACGAACTCCACTTCCACATCGAACCCGGTATCGCAAAGCACACGCGTGAACTGCCCATCGGGATCGGCCGACCAGATCGCCAGGATGCCGCCGGGGCGCAACGCCGCATAGGCCGCGGTCAGGCCCGGCGCGGCATAGAGCCGGTCGTTCTGCTTCTGCACAAAGCCATCGGGGCCATTGTCGACGTCGAGCAGGATCGCATCATAGGCGCCGCGCCCTTGCGCGATCACGTCGTGCACATCGCCCAGCGTCACGCTCACCCGCGGATCATCCAGCTTGCCGGCCATGACGTGAGCCAGCGGCCCGCGCGCCCACGTCAGGATTTCGGGCACCAGTTCGGCCACCTGGATGCGCGCCTTGGGGCCCCAGGCATCGAGCGCGGCGCCCAGGGTAAAGCCCATGCCCAGCCCGCCGATCAGCACCGCGGCATCGTGGCGGCCCAGGCGCTGCGCAGTCATCAGCGCTAGCGCCTCTTCCGAAACATGGTCGGTATTGCCCATCAGCTCTTCATCATCGAGCTCGATCGAAAAGCTGTCGCCGCTCTGCAGCAGAAGCAGTTCGCCGCCATCGGGCAGGCGCGCCTTGTCGATAAGGCGGATCGTCTCGTCCCGCACCGGGGCAAGCGTGGTCTGGACCAAGAAATATTCCAATCGCGGCAACGACCCGGCCCGGGGCGAGTGGCAGCACGCAGCCATCCACCGGGGCGAGCATGAGGGGGGAAATGCCACCCCGCAAGAAACAAGGCACGGCACCGACGCAATGCCAGTCCATACCGACTTGGCCCTGCATTGCAATGCCGGGTAATGGCAATCGGGCGCCCGCCCCCTGGAAATCGCGGCAGGCCGTTCCCAATTGCCAGGTCCCTTGTCCAACTCCGCCGGTTTCCCCGCCGCGAAAGGGCTTCATGCCGCGCAATCCCTATTACCATGGCCCGATCAGCGATCATTTCGATGGGCTGCGCTTCCGCAACCTGGCCGGCGAGCCGGAAACCGACCGCAGCCTGGGCGATGTGCTGCGCTGGCGGCGCAGCGCGCCGCGCCATGCCTGGCCGCGCCATGTGCCGGTGGTGCCAGCCCATCCCGAAATGGCCGTCGCCGGCCTGCGCGTGACCATGATAGGCCATGCCACAGTGCTGATCCAGGTCGACGGGCTCAACATCCTGACCGATCCGGTCTGGGCGGTGCGCGCCAGCCCGGTCAGCTTTGCCGGCCCGCGCCGCGTGACGGCGCCCGGCGTCGCCTTGGCCGATCTGCCGCCGATCCATGCCGTGCTGCTCTCGCACAACCATTATGATCATCTTGACGTGGCCACGCTCAAGGCCCTGCACCGCGCCCACGCGCCGCTGATCATCACGCCGCTGGGCAACGATCGCATCGTGCGCCGCCACATCCGCCACGCACGCCTGGCGCCGCTCGATTGGGAGCAAGCCCACCCGCTCGATGCCGCCGGGCAGGCCCTGGCGCATCTCGTGCCGGCGCTGCACTGGTCCTCCCGCTCGCCACGCGATCGCCGCATGGCGCTGTGGGGCGGGTTCATGATCCAGGCATCGGGGCGCACGATCTATTTCGCGGGCGATACCGGCTATGGCACGGGCGCGATCTTTCGCCAGCTACGCCAGCAGTTTGGCCCGGTCGATTGCGCGCTGCTGCCGATCGGCGCCTATGATCCGCGGTGGTTCATGGCGGCGCAGCATACCAATCCGGCCGAAGCGGTGCAGATCATGCACGATCTCGACGCGCAATGGGCGCTCGGCATCCATTGGGGCACGTTCAAGCTGACCGACGAACCGCGCCATGATCCCCTGCGCCAGCTCGATGCCGCGCTGGCCGCGCAAGGCGTGGCACCGGGCCGGTTTCGCGCGCTCCATCCCGGTGACGCGATCGACATTCCGCCACGCGGGCCGCTGCCGTGATTCTCGCCCAGGCGCCCCGCCGATGCGCCCCCCGGCCGGCAAATTCGACCGTTCGCCAAAAGCTTGCTTGAACGAGCGAGCGCCGGTGCATCCGTTCGATTTTCATAAATAGCGCTTAATATCAGATAGATAAATGGATATCGCAAAAGCATGCCGAACGGCGCCCAAGCCGGTCAAGGGATGCATGCTGCGGTCTTTTTGCGCGCGCGAGAGATTGCCAAGCCACGCGTTGCTCAATTGAATGAAATTTGCTATGCATACCCATCAACAGCTTCAAACGGGCGAATGATGGCTGATAGCAGTGCAATCGTGGGGCAAATCGGCGATCTGGCCCAGGCCGGCGAACGAATGATCGAGCGCCTGCGGCGCAAGGCCTTTCTGCCCGAAAGCCGCAAGGGACTCAACGTGCGCTTTGGCATTGCCGAAGCCGCGCAGCTGATGGGCTGTTCCACCAACCGCATCCGCATGGCCGAGGACGATGGGCGCCTGCCGCCCCCGCCGTCGGGCGACAATGGCCGGCGCATTGGCTATGGCGTGCAGGAAATGCTCCACATGCGCGAAGTGCTGGGCGCCATGCCCACGCGCGGGCCGCACGACGTGCCGGCGATGATCGCGGTGCAGAATTTCAAGGGCGGCGTGGGCAAGTCCACCGTGACCACTCACCTGGCTCACTATTTCGCGGTGCAGGGCTATCGCGTGCTGGTGGTCGATTGCGACAGCCAGGCGACCACCACCACGCTGTTCGGCTTCAACCCGCATTTCAACATCACGCGCGAGGAAACGCTCTACCCCTACCTGTCGATCGACCCGACCCAGGCCGATCTGCTCTATGCGGTCAAGCGTACGCCCTGGCCCAATGTCGATCTGATTCCGTCGAACCTTGAACTGTTCGACGTGGAATACGAACTGGCCGCGGCCGGCGCCGATGGCCAATCGGTGCTGGCGGCGCGGTTTCGCAAGCTCAAGCAGGGGCTGCTCGATCTGGCGCGCGATTATGATGTGGTGATCCTCGATCCGCCGCCCGCACTCGGCACGATCTCGCTCGCGGTGATGCAGGCGGCCAATGCGCTGCTCGTGCCGCTGGCCGCCACCACGCCCGATTTCTGCTCCACCGTGCAGTTCCTCTCGATGATGGACCAGGTTATCGCGCAGCTGGTTGAAGCGGGAATTGCCGTGGATTATCAGTTTGTTCGCCTGATCTGCTCCAAGTTTGACGGCAACGACCCCAGCCACGCCATGGTGCGCACCATCATGGAGCAGACCTTTGGCCCGGCGCTCCTGCCCGTTCCCATCCTGGAAAGCGCGGAAATCAGCCACGCCGCCCTGCGCATGATGACGATCTACGAACTGGAAAAGCCGATCGGCACAGCCAAGACCCACAAGCGCTGCCGCGCCAACCTCGACGAGGCGCTGGGCCAGCTCGAACAGCTGGTGCGCGCGGGCTGGGGTCGCGTTGCCCCGGCGCGGGAAGAGGATGTGCTTCATGCCTGATCACGCCGCCCGCCGCTGCGCCGCTTCCCTCCCCTCGTTCCCGCCCTTCGCAAGGTTCTAAGCCATGGCGCGCAAGCAATCCGATTACCTCGCCGCGCTGCTGGCGGAAGACGAAGAAACGCCAGACACCGCCCCTGCGCCGGTGGTGATCGACAACACGCCCGCGCCGCGTCCATCCGGCGTGGCGGACGAACCAGCGCCCGTGCCGGCCGCGCAGGCCAAGCCTGCCCCGACGCCGCCTGTGTCCCCTGCCCCGGCCTCCCCACCGCGCCAGGCCGCGCCAGGCCTTGGCCCGTTGCGCGGCACCACGCTGCTCAACCGCGAAAGCGCGCTGGCCCGCGTCGCCAGCGGCGAAGTGCGCCAGGTCACGCAATTGCTGCTCGATCCCGCGCGGGTGCGGGTATGGGCAGGCAATGCCCGGTCCTATGCGCATCTGAGCGAGGAATCCTGCCGCGAACTGATCGATTCGATCATCGCCGAAGGCGGCCAGAAAGTGCCCGCCGTGGTGCGCCGCATCGAAAACGATCCGGCCTATGATTACGAGGTCATCGCCGGCACGCGGCGCCATTGGTCGATCGCCTGGCTGCGCGCCAATTCCTATCCCCAGTTCCAGTTCCTGGCCCAGGTGGCCCAGCTCGATGACGAAGCGGCTTTCCGCCTCGCCGATCTGGAAAACCGCGCCCGCAAGGACGTGTCTGACCTGGAACGCGCGCGCAACTATGCGCTCGCGCTCAAGGACCATTACGGCAACCACCTCACGCGGATGGCAGAAAGGCTAAAACTTTCAAAGGGTTGGCTATCAAAGATGCTGCGCGTCGCAACGATCCCCGATGCCATTGTCGCCGCCTTTGCCTCCCCCGCCGATGTCCAGCTCAAGCCCGGCTATGCCCTTGCCCAGGCGCTGGATGACAAGAACGCCCAGGTCGCCATCCTCAAGGAAGCGCGACAACTTGCGCGGGAGCAGGACGCCGCCCGCAGCACTGGCCGGCCGACGGTGCCCTCCCCCGAAGTGCTCAAGCGCCTGCTGGCTGCGCCCACGGCCGGCAACAGCCCATCGGGCCCGCTGTTCAGCTGGGACGCGCCGATGAGCGGCCGCCGCGCCGTATCGGTGCTGTCGGCCGGGCGCCAGGGCGTGACGATCAAGCTGCACAACGGCACTGGCGCCACTACCGAAGACCTAATCGAAGGAGTGCGCGCCGCGCTCGACGCACTCGAAGCCCAAGGCAAGGGCATGCAGCGGTGAGGCCATCGTTTCCCCGTTTCCCCGGGGAAACACCGCCCCTTCCCTGGCACCCCCCTCCCCTGGCGAACGGCGCGCGCAGCGTGCCGTTCGCTGACGCATGTGTTATCCCGCAAACCTCGCGTGACGCGTTCCGTCCGCCGCCAGTGCTTGGCGCGCTGACGATCGTGCGCGTCGCCCTCCACACGTTTCATCGCCACCGCATCTTGCCCCGGGCTGGCCCACGCCAGTACCGGTTGGCGGTGTTGTCACCCGCCCTTCCCTCCTCCCCTCACTCCGGCATCGCATGACTCGCAGCAAACCTTCCGTCAGCAGCGAACGCTTTGACGTCTTCCTGCCCTACGTGGCCGACATGCCCTTGCGCGATCAGCGCGAGATGATGGAGCGCCCGTTCTTTTCGCTGGCCAAGACCAAGCGCACCAAGCCGATCGATTACACCAGCCCCGATGGCAAGCTATGGGTCCACGTCTCGGGCAATCCCGATTATGGCATGGCCACGATCTGGGACGCTGACATCCTGATCTACTGTGCCAGCGTTCTGGCCGACATGGTACGGCGCGGGGTCAACGATGTGCCGCGCAAGCTCACCATTATGCCCTATGACCTGCTGCGCGCGATCGGGCGCCCCACCACCGGCCGCGCCTACGAATTGCTTGGCCAGGCGCTCGATCGCCTGGTTGCCACCACGATCAAGACCAACATCCGCGCCGAAAACCGCCGCGAGGCCACGTTCTCTTGGCTCGATGGCTGGACCCAGTTGGTGGACGAGCGCACCGAACGCTCCAAGGGCATGACGCTGGAGCTGTCCAATTGGTTCTGGGAAGGCGTGATGATGCAGGGCGGCGTTCTGGCGATCGATCGCGCCTACTTCAACATCACCGGCGGGCGCGAGCGCTGGCTCTACAAAGTGGCGCGCAAGCATGCCGGTGGCGCGGGCGAGGAAGGCTTTGCCATCGCCATGCCCACGCTGTTCGAGAAATCCGGGGCAGAAGGCGAATATCGCCGTTTCAAATTCGAGATTCTCAAGCTGGCGGAAAAGGACGCCCTCCCCGGCTATGCGCTGAGCGTTGAAGCGGGCAAGGCCGGCGAGCCGCTGCTGCGCATGCGCCGCGTCGATGGCAAGGATGGCGCCGAAGTCGTTTCCCCGGGGAAACGACCTGCCCCCCTGCCCGCAGTCACTGCCGCACCTTCACCCGCACCTGCGCCAGCAGCTCCGCTCGTGGCCCACACTTCGCCAGCCAAGCCGGCATCGCGCAATGCGGATCATGTAGCGCCTTCCGTGCCAGCACCCGTGACCGTCGACGCACGCAGCCTAATCCGCTCGACCATCGCCGGCCTCAGCCACGCCGCCACGCGCGGTTTCATGACCGATGAAACCTTGGCGCACTTGCGTGAAACCTGCCCGGGCTGGGACTTCCAGGCGCTCCATGCCGAGTTTGAACGCTGGGTTTCGGCCGACCCCGCGCGCACCCCGGCCGACTGGCAGCGCGCCTTCATCGGCTGGGCCAAGCGCCATCACGAAAAGCACCGCCACACCCTGCGCTGACCAGCGCCGCCCGCTCCGTGCCCCATGCGCACGGAGCGGGCCCCAGCGCGACACCGTGATCGCGCTTTACCTCCACCATTACGAACGACGCTAATCCAGCCTCGGGTAATCCTGCAGGTGCGTTGGCCTGAGTCGCAGCGATTTGCACACCTGCCGTCAGACGTTTGATGACAGGAAGGGGCGGGGGAGGGGAGGGGAGGGGAGCAGTACCAAGGCAGCGCCCCCCTATGTCATCACTTGCGTCACCCCGGACGTGATCCGGGGTCCAGCTTTCTGCCTTCGCCCGGTTCGTCTTTAGCGACGCGCGGGATAAGCCATCCACACAGCATGACAGCAATGCAAGTGCGGTTGGCGGCGTTCGCAAAACTCACCAATGCTCAAATGCCGTTCTCGAAAGAACGTGTCGCGTGCTGTTGCATGCAACCGCCGTTCGCGAAGTGTCGTGCGCGGTTGGTCCTCTCGTCACACCGGTGAAATCATCCACAGCGATTGAACGTTCAAAGCACTGCGTTCCCGAAAAGAAATTCAATCCGCCGCGGTTACCGCCCGCCTGATGGCAAAGATCGACCCTTCGGGAACAGCAAAACGCGTGTTTCGATCCTTTAGGAACGGCCTTTCGATCCATCGGGAACGGGGGATCGATCCTTTGGGAACGATGCTTCGATCCATCGGGAACGGAACGTCGATCTATCAGGAACAGCGCATTGCAGGCGAATCGCGAAACTCTGGCGATTCGCGCGAGTGAGCGCGGCGCTTAACTTGTCTAACGACTCTAAACAGGATCTAACCCGCTAGAAGTGTCTTTTGACGAGTTGAAATGGGGGAAGGGCGCAAGGCGCCACCGCATGTCGATCAAACCTGCGTGAGCCCACGGACTGAACGCATTCATACGGTCAGCGATAGACGCGGGTGCCGAGCCGGAACTGGGCGCTATCAGAATTATCCATTCTTTTTAGAACGATAGCCTGAATTTGAGCCGCGCAGAGCCGCAAACGTATTTCGGCCGGCTTTGCGCGAAAAGGGAGCAAAACCGGCCGAAGTAGGAAATCTCATGTTTTTCAGCGGCTTGAAGAGGCCTTTGCGCCAGTTTCCTATTTCACCGTGAAACTGTAGCTGCCATCGGCACTTTCGCCCGTGCTGGAGCCGGCATGCCAGGTCAGGCGATAGGTGCCGGCCGGTAGGGCGCGGGGGAGGGTAACCTTGAGGGTCTTGCCCTCCTCAGCAAGGGCGGTGGCAAAGCCGGTGACCTTCATCGGTTGGTGGTTGGCCATGCCGGGCATCGCGGTCATCACCAGAGCAAGCGAGGAGGGCGGCACGGCCACCGCCTCGGTAAAGGACAGCGTGATGACCGTTGGCGCGCTGACCACCGCATCAGCCGAGGGGCTGGCGGCGGTCAATGCCGGTTGGGCAAGAGCAGGGGCGGCAGCGCAGAACGCGACAAGCGCAAGGGGAAGGGCAGCATGGCGCATGAACATCGACGATCCTTTCGAAACGGGGCTGCCCTCTGATACGCAGCGCTGATCCTCACCCCTTGGCCGATGTGCAAAAAAATGTGGCGACGGGATGAGGGGCAAGCAACTCCGGTGCGTATGAGGGGCAGGCAGGGCAAGGACAGGAGAAGCGCGGGCAATGGGCAGTGTGGAGCAAGGGCTGGCCGGGCTGCGCCATGCAGCGGCCAGGCGGGCAGACGGCGTGGCGGATTGGGCGGCGCTGGAACAGGCGGTGATCGGCGGGCTGCACCGTCATCAGGCACGCGTGCAGGCACGGCGGCAACTGGCCTGGACCGGGGCGCTGGCGCTGGTGGTTGGCCTGGCGGGCGGAGTGGCCCAGCAGCCCTGGCATGCCTTTGGCCCGCGTCATGAGCCTGCCAGGCTGGTGAGCCCCCTGGCCTTGCCCGCACAGGCGCCCTCGGTTGTGCTGATGGGGGCGGGGTGATGGGCGCCCGCCAGATGGTGTTTGTGGCCCTGCTGGCCTTTGCAGCGGCCCTGGCAGGGGTGGGGGTGGGGCGCATGCTGTTTAAGCCCGCGCAGCCTGCGGAAAACGCCTTTCACACGCTGATCCACCGCGATCTGGCGCTCGATGCCGGGCAGGAACAGGCCATGGCGCGCCTGGAGGCCGATTATGCCGCCGCGCAGGCCCGTTATGGCGCGCAGATGGCGCAGGATAACCGCGATCTGGCCCAGGCGATCGTTGCCGAGCGCGGCTATGGCCCGCGCGTGGCCGCGGCGGTAGATCGCTCGCATGCGGCCATGGGCATGTTGCAGAAGGAAACCCTGCAGCACCTGTTTGCCATGCGCGCGCTGCTGCGCCCCGATCAGCAGGCGCGGTTCGACCAGGCGATGGTGGCGGCCCTGATGCAATCCCCTGCGTCCAGCGCTTCGCAGCGGCCCTGAGCGGCCGCGCGGCGGTGCGTGATGACCCTCTGGACGAGGCCGATGATGCCGCCCTGGTGCGCGCCGCGCTGGTGGGCGACGAGCAGGCCTATCGCCAGCTCATGGCGCGTCACCGCGCCGTGGTGCATCGCGTGGCCTGGGCGCAGACCGGACAGGCCGATGCCGCGCTCGACGTGACGCAGGATACGTTCATCGCCGCCTTTGCCGCGCTGCGCCGCTATGATCCGGCGCGGCCGCTGGCGGCGTGGCTGGCGCGCATTGCCCTGAACAAGGGGCGCGACTGGCGGCGGCGGCAGGCGGTGCGGCGGCTATTTCTGGGCTGGCGCGGGCAGGGCGAGGCCGCCGTAGAGCACGTGCCGGACAGCGCACCAGGGCCGGAGCGCGAAGCGGCGGGGCGTGCCGATCTGGCACGCATGACGCGGGCGATCGATACCCTACCGCAACCGCTGCGCGAGGCGATCGTGCTGCATGGCGTGGAAGGGATGCCGCAGCGCGAGGTTGCCATGATGTTGGATGTTAGCGAAAAGACAATTGAAACAAGAGTTTACCGCGCAAGAAAGAAGCTTGCACAACAGCTTGGCGAAAAGGACTGATAGAGTGGATCGGCGCACGATTTTGGCGGGACTGGCTGGAGCCGGGCTGGGCGGTGTTTTGCCCGATCTGGCACGCGCGCGCACCGCCATGGCTGGCATGATGCCGGGCATGGCCGAGGGGGCGATGGGCGCGCCAGCAACCGCGCTGTCGGGTGATCTGATCGAACTGGTGATCGACCAAGCCACCGTGCGCGTCGGGGGGCGCAGCGGCCATGCGATCACTGTCAACGGCACCACGCCGGGGCCGATGATCCGCCTGCGCGAAGGGCAGCAGGTGTGCCTGCGCGTGCACAACCGCCTGAGCGAGGATACCTCGATCCACTGGCACGGACTGCTGGTGCCTTTCCAGTTCGATGGGGTGCCAGGCATCAGCTATCCCGGCATTGCCCCGGGGCAGAGCTTTGACCACGTGTTTACCGTGCGCCAGGCAGGAACCTATTGGTATCACGGGCATAGCGGGATGCAGGAGGCGATGGGCCTGTTTGGCCCGATCGTGATCGACCCGGCCGTGCCCACCACTGAGACGGCGCACGAGCATGTGATCATGCTGCACGATTGGACCGACGTGCATCCGCACGTGCTGCTCAAGCGGTTGAAGCAGCAGGGCGGGTTCTACAATCGGCAGCAGCAGACCCTGGCGGGCTTGCTGGCCGGCCGCGACCAGCCCCTGGGCGAGCGCCTGAACTGGGGCCGCATGCGCATGGACCCGACCGACATCGCCGATGTGACCGGATCGACCTATACCTATTGCATCAACGGGCACGACAGCGCGGCGAACTGGACCGGGGCGTTTGTGCCGGGCGAGGCGGTGCGGCTGCGCGTGATCAATGCCGCGGCGATGACCAATTTCAACCTGCGGTTGCCGGGCGTGCCGATGCGCGTGGTGGCGGCCGATGGGCAGGATGTGGTGCCGGTGGACACCGATGAATTGCAGATTGGCATTGCCGAGACCTATGACGTGCTGGTGCAGCCAAAATCCGCGCAACCCGTTGCGATCATTGCTGAAGCGATCGATCGATCGGGGCAGTGCCGGGCGACGCTGGCGCCACTGGGCGCGCCTGCGGGCACGGCAGCGCCGATCCCGCCGCTGCGCGCGCGGCCGCTGTTGACCATGCGTGACATGGGCATGGGCGCCATGGACATGACGGGCATGGACATGGCCGCCGGCACGCTGGACCTTTCGGCACCGATGCCGGCGCCGGGGCAGGGCGGGCATGCCATGCACGGTGGCCATGGCGGGATGAAGATGCGGGACAAGTCCCTCGCGCCGCCGGGCATGCGCCTGGGGCCGGGGGTGGCGACGCTGTCTGCCGCGCCGGCCGATCGCCTGGCGGATCGGCCCACCGGGCTGGAAGACGTGGACCATCGCGTGCTGACCTATGCCGATCTCAAGGCCGCCGTACCGCGCCCGCAGGCGCCGCCCACGCGCAACCTGGATGTGCACCTGACGGCCAATATGGAACGGTACATGTGGTCGTTCGACGGGGTGAAGCTGAGCGAGAACCCCGCGCCCCTGGCGTTCCGCGCTGGGGAGCGGGTGCGGGTGACGCTGATCAACGACACGATGATGCCCCATCCCATTCATATCCATGGCCATTTCTTTGACCTGGTGAACGGTGCGGGCGAGGCGGCGCCGCGCAAGCACACGGTCAACTTGCTGCCCGGTGGCAAGGCGAGTTTCGACCTGACCGCCGATGCTTTGGGCGATTGGGCGTTTCACTGCCACATGCTATTGCACATGCATGCCGGCATGTTTCGCATGGTGACCGTGCGCGAGCAGGCGGCATGAGCCGGCGCGGTCTGGCCATCGCGCTGGCGGTGGTGATGAGCGGCACCGGCGTGGCGCGGGCCCAGGACGCTGCGGCTCCGCCGCCGCCGCCGAGCGATCATGCCGCCGATGCCCTGTTCGATCCGCAGGCGATGGCGCGCGCGCGGGCGGCCCTGGTGCACGAGAACGGCGGCATGGCGGTGAGCCAGGTGATGATCGACCAGCTGGAGACGCGCGGCGGCGGCGATTATGCCTGGGAAGCCAAGGGCTGGTGGGGTGGGGACAGCGACCGCCTGGCGCTGGAATCGCGCGGGGAAGGGGCCTTTGCCGGGCGGGTGGACCGTGCCGAGGTGCAGGCAGGCTGGCTGCATGCACTGGACCCGTGGTTCAACATGCGCGCCGGGGTGAAGCAGGATCTGGACCGGGGCCTGCTGGGCACGGGCCAGCGGCGCACCCATGCCGCGCTGACGATCGAAGGGCTGGCGCCCTATTGGTTTGACGTGGAAGGATCGGTTTTCTTGTCGACGCGGGGCGAGCTGACCGGCCGGGCCGAGGCCAGCTATGACCAGCGCTTGACCCAGCGCCTGGTGGTGCAGCCGCGCCTGGAAATGGATTGGGCGGCGCAAAGCCTGCCCGATCTGGGCGAGGGCGCGGGGATCAACCGCATCGAGAGCGGGCTGCGCCTGCGCTATGAAATCAAGCGCAATTTCGTGCCTTATGTAGGTCTGGGCTGGGAACGCAGCCTGGGCGGCAGCGCACGTGCGGCGCGTTCGGTGGGAGCGCGCGCCAGCGCCGTGCGCGCGCTGGCCGGAGTGCGCTTGTGGTGGTGAGGGCGATCAGGCGGCGACAGCGGGTTGCGCCGCGACCAGGTGAGCGGCCAGGCGCTGTGCCTGGAGGCGGATATCGGGCACGGCGACCATTTCCCAGTTGAGGCCCTTGGACAGCGCGCCCATGGCGTGAATGGGCAAGGCGGCGCGGCCGCGCGCATCGCGCAGGCGCCAGTGATCATCGACATCAAGGCCCAGATGCAGCGGGCAGGGGCGTGCCAAGCCGGCGGCCAGCAGGCTGCGCAGCAGGGGATCGCGGCTTTGCGCGGGATCGCCGCCGGGGCCGGTGCAGACCACGACGTGATCGACCGCGAGCGTGGCCACCGCATCGCTGCCGCGGGCACGCCATTGCGCGAGCATGCCATCATCGCCATCGGGCACGACCTGTTGCAGGCTGCCCGCCACGACCAGCAGGCGCCCGGCGGCGCACAGCCCCTCGATCCGCTGGGCAATGGCCGGGGCCATGCGATGGCGATGCACGTCCCACCAGGGGCGGGCATGGCGCAGAAAGCGCGCTTGGGCCGCGCCATCGTGTGCCTGCCACAAGGCATGGGTATGGGGGCGCAGTTCATCGATGGCATGGTGCCAGCCCACGGCGCGGGCGCGGGCGCGAATGTGGCGCAGCAAGGCGCTGCCGCGCGCGGCGGGCATCGGCTGCGGTGAAATCGCCGGGCCGCTGGCGGCATGCGCGCGCGGCACCAGGCCGCGCCGCGACAGCGCGACGATTGGCCCGCGATGGCCGCGCGCCTCAAGCGACTGGATCACATCGATCGCGGTAAGCCCGGTGCCGAGCAGCAGCACGCGGGCATCGGGCGCGATGGCATCGAGCGCGCCGGGCGCCCAGGGATCGGGCAGCGCCTGGGGCGGTGCCAGGGCGGCCAGCGCGCGGTGGCGCTGGGGCGGCAGGTTGCCTTGGGCGAGAACCACGGCGCGGGCATGGAGCGGCGCGCCCTGATCGAGTGCGACCTGGAGCGTGCCATCACCCAGCGGGGTGACGCCTTGCGCGCTGGCAATCGCGATAGTGATGCGATCGGGCATGGCGGCGCGGGCGCTGGCGAGCAGGCTGGCGATATAGGCGCCATAGCTGGCGCGGGTGGCAAAGCGGTTGGCCGCGTCGGTTTCGCCATGGCCCAGCCAGCGCAGGAAATGGGTGGGATCGTCGGGAAAGGCGCTCATGTTGCCGGCGCGCACATTGAGCAGGTGCTGCGGCCCGCAGGCGCCATAGGCCAGACCATGGGCCAGCGCCTGGGGGTCACGCTCCACGATGACGACGCGCACCCCGCGCCGGGCTAGGTGGATGGCCAGCAAGGTGCCACTGAACCCGCCGCCGATAATCGCCACGGGCAGATCATCATGGCTGGCACGCCGCGCCAAGTCATGGAACGGAAACGGATTCGCCATAACTCAACCTTTCAAGTTGATATTAGGCTCGCAAGTTTTTCCTTAACGGTCAATAGCGATTCTATGAACGGTGGCCAGGGCGGGGCGTGGTGCGGCCCCAAGTGGCTCACGCGCCGAGGCTGACCATGCCGGCGAGGCCGCAGCGACCGGGCGTGACGCGGTTATCGAACAGCACATCGAGCAAGCGTTCGCCGTTCCCCGGTGGCAGGGGGATGGCCAGTGGGGCAGCGGCAGGATCGGCCTTGCGCGCGACGCGCACGCCGTCGAGCCAGATTTCGGCGCGGCCGACGACGCTGGCAAAGCGCACGGTGCCACCCTTGGCCGCCACGGCGCGGCGCGGGGTGAACGCCAGGTGCAGCAGCACCCAGGGCGCGGCAGGGTCGGTAGGCTGGGTTGCGCCCGGCTTGGTCCAGGCCCACGAATTCATGTCGCCATCGCCGAGGCGCTGGCCGGGCACCGGGCGCTGCGCGCTGGAGGGCGCCTGGCGCCATTCGGTGAGCGGTTGCGCCGGGGGCACGGCCGGCAGCGCGGCAACCGTGGCGGGATCGACGCGCAGGACGCAGCGCGCTGGGGCGAGACCGGCTGCGGTGGCGAGCAATTGCAGGGGGCTGCTGCCATCGGCGCAGACGATCGCCTGGGCCAGCCCGTTGAACAGCGCCATGGCTCCGTTGCGGCCATCGGCAGCTGGGGTTTCGGGTAGGGCAAGGTTGGGATCGCCATTGCCGAGGCCGAGGATCTGCCCGCCCTCGACGTGCACGGCAAAGCCATGTTGCGCCACGGGCACGGGCTGCCCGGCGGCGTCGACCGCCATGACCGTGACGGGCACGGCATCGCGGCGTTCGGCCCGGAGGCGCGGGCGATCGGGCACCAGGCGCAGCGCCACCGGCGCGCCGGCGGTGACGCAGGTGGCGCTGGCGACCACGCGCCCGTCGCGCCAGCCCTGGGCAAGCAGGCGGCCCGGAGCATAGACCGGGGTGAACCGCGCGACGCCATCACGCACCGGCGCGCGGGCCAGTTCGCGGCCATCAAGGTGCAGCGACACGAGATCAGCATTGCTGGCGACCAGGATCGGCACGGCGCGGCCCTCTTGCCCCGGAAAGGTCCAGTGCGGCCAGATCGCGATGACCGGCGTGGCGCTCCACAGCGCGCGGCGGATGTGAAACCCGCTTTTGGCAAAGCCGCACAGGTCCATCGCGCCGAAAAAGCTCGACGTGCTGGGCCAGCCAAACGGCGTTGCCTCGCCGCGATAGTCGAAACCGGTCCACAGGAAGCCACCGGCCAGCCAGGGGCGCTGGGCGATGAAAGCCCAGGCGGCGCTGTTGGTCTGACCCCAGGGGACGGCGGTGGTGTCATCATCGGCGATCACGTGGCGCGCGGCATCGCCCGCCGCTACGCCGCGGGTCATCAGGGCCGAGGTGTCTTCGCTGCTGAGCAGCGGACGGGTGGGATGGGCGGCGTGATAGGCATCGATGCCGCCACGGCCATAGTTGAAGCCAACCACATCGAGCTGGTCGGCAATGTTGGGCTCTGCCTCCATCGCGCCGTTGAGCGCGGCGGTGACCGCGCGGGTGGGATCGAGCGTGCGGACCAGCGCCTTCATCCGCGTGACCATGGCCACGCCGATGCCGCTGGCCTGGATCGATTCCTCGTTGCACAAGGACCAGGCGATGACGCTGGCATGGTTGCGGCCCAGGCGCACCAGCGCGGCCAGGGCATCGAGCGTATCGGGCGCGGCTGACAGCGTGCGGTTTTCCGCCAGGATCATCACGCCAAGACGATCTGCCGCTTCGAGCAGTTCGGGCGCGGGGGCATGGTGCGCGGTGCGCAGCGCATTGCCGCCCATCTCGCGAATGCGGCGCAGGCGATAGTCCCACAGGCTGTCGGGCACGGCGACGCCGACGCCGGCGTGATCCTGATGCGCGCAGACCCCCTTGATCCGGCAGGGCTCGCCATTGAGCAGCATGCCGCGATCCGCATCGAACCGCACGGTGCGCAGGCCCAGCGCGCAGCTTTCCTGATCGGCAAGCACGCCATCGGCCAGCACGCGCGTTTCCAGGTGATAGAGGGCGGGATCGGCCGGCGACCATAGCCGGGGGGGCGGCACGGCGAGGGTGAGGGCGGCCTGCGCCTGGCCTTGCGCGGGCAGGGTGAGCGCGGCCTGCGCGGTGGCGATGATCGTGCCATCGGGCGCCATCAGGCGCACGGCAACGGTAACGGCGGCGTCGGCCGCGCCGGAATTGGCGAGATCGAGCGTGAGCGGAACGGCCCAATCGCTGGTCGTCGCCGCGCCGTCGCCCTGGCCCAGCGGATGGGGCCGCGCGACCAGGCCGTGGCGCACGATGTGCACGGGCGCGCGGCGTTCGATCCAGACGTGGCGATAGAGGCCGGCGCCTTCATACCACCAGCCTTCGCTGTCTTGCGCGTCAACCCGCACGGCGATGGTGTTGGGCTCTTCACCGAAGCGGGCGAAGGGCAACAGATCTATGACCAGAGGGGTGTAACCGCCGAAATGGCGCGCGGCTAGCGTGCCGTTGATCCACACCGTGGCGTTGGTGGCGATGCCATCGAATACCAGATCGAGCGCGCCGTCGCGCCAGGCGGGATCGAGCAGGACGCCGCGCCGATACCAGGCAATGCCACGCGGGCGATAGGCCTGGTCGGGATTGGCCGCCGGATCGGGTGCCTGGCCTAGCGCGAAATCGTGCGGCAGGGTGACCATGGCCCAATCGCCATCGTCGCAATCCTCCGCCGCGCCGCCCGTGGCATTGCCCGCCTTGGCATGGGCATAGGCGGCTTCGTGATCGCGCAGCGGGGCGAAGGGAATGTCGCCGGCGTGAAAGCGCCAGTCTGCCTCAAGCGATAACCGGCGGCGGGGACTGTCAGGCTGTGGAGGCGCCCCCGCCGCCGGGGCGGCAAGCGCCTGGGCAACGATCGGGGATCGGGCCAGCGCGGCAGCCATTGCCGCCGTGCTGGCCAGGATCGTGCGCCGGCTTGCCGACAGCATCACTCAACAGTGCTGGCAGGTGGGATCGAGCAGATCGTGCAGCAGGGCGCCGGTTGGGTCCCATTCGCCGATCGCGGGATGGATCAGCAGCGCCTTGCGCGCCGTGGGCCGTTCGCCGGTGAGCGCCGCATCGATCGCGGCGCGTTCATAGGCCTTGATGCCGTGAACCAGGCCGAGTGCCACATCGGGCAGCGGCGCGATAGGCAGCGGGGTGATGCTGTTGGCATCGATCCGGCTGCTGGTTTCGACGATATCGCCGGCCGGCAGGTTGGGCAGCGCGCCGTGGTTGCGGGTGTTGACCACGATCGTGGCGGGCTTGGCGCCCGTCAGCGCGCTCATCACGTCGATGGCGATGCGGTGATAGCCGCTGGCAACGCGGAACGGATCGATATTGAACGTCGCCTCGGGATCGAAGGCAGAGCCGCCTTCGGCCTCGAGCTTCATGTACGAACCAGAGCGGCGGTTGAGATAGGCGGCATAGGCGGCAATCGCGCCCGGCCCATCGTCTGCGCCCAGGCGATCGCGCAGCGTTTCGATCAGCGTGACGTTGAGCGCCTCCACCTCGGTGCCACGGCTGGAGCCGTGGCGCTGCTGGTTGGCCAGGGCGCGGCGGCGCTCGTAATAGAAGAACAGGTATTCGGTGGGGATCAGGCGCAGCGCGCGGATCATCGCCTTGTCGAACACCGGGGCGGAATAGAGCTGGTCAAGCACGGCATCGTCGGCCAGCGCGCGGTCGAACACGTCCTCGCCATGCAGGCGGATGCCGCGCACCCAGCCCAGGTGGTTGAGGCCGACATAATCGCATTCCACGTCGGCCAGCGTGGCGCCCAGCGCATGGGCGATGTTGTGGAACAGTTCGGTGGGCGTATCGCAGATGCCGACGATCTTGGCATCGGTGTGGTTGGCGATCGCCTGTGTGATGAGGCCGGCCGGATTGGTGAAGTTGACGATCCACGCGTCGGGCGCGTGGCGCTGGACCAGGCGGGCCTGCTCGATTGCGATCGGCACGGTGCGCAGCGCCATGGCAGCGCCCGCCGGACCGGTGGTTTCCTGGCCGGGAAAGCCATGCTCGATCGCTGTGCGTTCATCGGCGGCGCGGCCGGCAATGCCGCCGACGCGGATCGAGTTCATCACGAACGAGGAGCCCTCGATCGCGTCTTCGATGCTGGTGGCCTCGCGGACGATCAGATCGCCGCCTTCGGCGCGCACGATGGCGCGGCCCAGCGCGGCCATGATCGCCAGGCGATCGGCATCGGGATCCCACAGCACCAGTTCGCGCGCGCCCAGCGCCTGGGCGGCATCGTTGACGCCAAAGGTGACCAGCGGAGTGCGAACACCGCCGCCGCCGATCAGGGTCAGCTTGCGATCAGTCGTGGAGGGCATAGTTGCGGTCATGAACAGTCCAAAGCTCCTGTGCATCGGGGATGCCGCCAAGCGCCCCCGGCTTGCGGGTGGAAAGGGCGCCGGTGATGCAGCCGCGTTCGAGACGGCGGCGCAAGGGCGCGGCATCGAGCAGCGCATCGATGAAACCGGCATCGAAGGCATCGCCGGCGCCCGTGGCATCGACCGCCTGCACCACCGGCGGGCGCACGTGGACGATCTCGCCATTGTCGAGCGCGGCAGCACCGCGCGCGCCAAGCTTGAGCAGCGGGTTGCGGATGCCAATGCGCGCGGCGTGGTCGAAATAGGTGCCAACGTCGGTGCTGCCGAACAGCAGCTCGGCCTCTTTCTCGTTGGGCATCAGGTAATCGACCTGGGTGATCGTCGGGCGGTTGACCGGGCTGGCCAGCCATTCGGGCTGATAGCCCATGTCGAGCGAGGTGGTGATCCCGCGCGCGGCGAGCAGCGGCAGCACCACTTGCGCCACGGTGTGCGGCACCGGCATGGCGAAGTGGACGTGCGATGCGGCGCAGAGCGTGGCCAGCCCATCGCCCATGGCCAGTGCGCCGACCGCGGAATTGACGCCGATGTGGGTGAAGAACGAGCGATCCTGCGGCGTGGAGATCGAAATCGTCGTGCCGGTAAAGCCATTGCCGATGCGGATGCCATCGAAGGCCACGCCATAGCCGGCCAGGCGCTGTTCGAACCAGGCGCGGTCATCCGCGCCGATCAGGCCAACCACGCCCACCTTGCGGCCAAGCCGGGCAAGGCCGCAGGCGGTGGCGATGGTGCCGCCACCCATTTCGCGGGTATAGGCATCGGTGGTCACTTCCTCGCCCGGCAGGGGCCAGGCGGGAAAGCCGCTGAAGATGTGATCGACATAGATTTCGCCAACCACGGCGACATCGAAGCGGACGGTCATGGGCGAGAAGCCTTGTGCAAGGAATTGTCTGACGAAAACGGCCACTGGCGAGTGCGGCGCGCCATGGCGAGGAACAGCGCGCTGCCCACCGCGATCATCGCCACCCCGGCGAGGATGTGCAGCGGGCGCGCGGTGGTGACGATATAGGCCCAGCCGGCCAGGGTGATGATCACCGGCAGGGGATAGAGCGGCATGCGGAACTGGCCGGGCGCGGCCTGCGGGTTCTGCCGGCGCAGCAGGACCACGGCGATGCATTGCGCGGTATATTGGAACATCGTCTGCACCACGATCATCACCGCGATCAGCGTATCGAGCGAGACCAGGCAGGCGAGGGCCGAGGCCAGGCCCATGAACAGCAGTGAGACCGCCGGCACATCGCCACGCGCATTGGTGCGGGCGAACACCGCCAGGAAATCACCGGCGCGCGCGGCGGCAAACGGCACGCGCGAGGCGCCGAGCAGGTTCATCAGCGCCGAGGCCCAGCTGGCGATGAGGATCAGCACGGTGACGATGCGGCCACCGGTGGGGCCATAGATCGCGGCCATGAAATCGGCCACAACGGCCTGAGAATGCATCGCCTGCTGCCAGGGCAGCACGCCCAGGATCGCCAGGTTCAGCCCGATATAGAGCAGCGCGACAAGCGGGATCGACAGCAGCACGGCGCGCGGGATGTTGCGGCGCGGCTCGACCACTTCATCGCCCAGCATGCAGATCGTGTTGTAGCCGCCATAATCATAGACGCCGATCAGCGTGGCCGCGCCCAGGCCCATCCAGAACCCGCCGTTGATGGCAAAGGCGTGGGGCGGAAAGGAAAAGGCGCGGGCGGCATCGAAATGCACCGCGCCCGAGGCGATGATCCACAGGCACGAGCCGATCACGATCACGCTGGTGGCGACCGAGAGCACGCCGATCGCGCGGATATCGCGCCACAACAGCCCGAGGTTGACGAGGCACACCGTGGCAGCGATCGCCGCCAGGGTCCAGGGCGACAGGCCCGGTTCGAGCCAGGTGAGATAATGGGCCATGCCCACCGTGCCCGAGGCGATCGACATCGGCCCGATCAGCAGCGTCTGCCACAGGTAGAGAAAGCCGAACAGGCGGCCCAGGCCCTGCGGCCCGAACGCCTCGCGCAAATAGTGGAACGACCCGCCCGAGCGGGGCAGGGCCGAGCCGAGTTCGGCCCAGACGAAGCCATCGCACAGGCACAGCACGGCGCCGAGCAGCCAGCCCAGCAGCGCCTGGGGGCCACCCATGGCGGCCAGCGCCAGCGGAATGGTGATGAACGGGCCCACGCCGATCATGTTGAGCATGTTGGCCGATAGCGCGCCGGCAAACGTCATGCGCGCCCGCCCAGCGGGTGGCGTGCCGATAGCGGTGATGGGTGCCGTGCTCATCAGCATATTAATCAGGAAATGCCATGATTACGTCAATATGAAAATTTTATTCCATGATGAAATGTTGCATCGCCGATCCACTGGCATATACCGGCCAGGACAGTGGAGACAGCGATGACCGCCTCGCAAGACAATGCCCCCGAAGCTGCGGCAGACGGCGATGGCCTGCCCGGCAGCGCCGACGCGCTGCGTGACATGATCCTGGCGCGTTACGACGGCATGACCAAGGTGTTGCAGCAGGTCGGCCGCTATGTCCTCGATCATCCCGAAGATATGGCGCTACTCACGCTCAATGAACTGGCCGAGCGTTCGGGCACGCAGCCATCGGCGATCGTGCGCTTTGCCAAGGCGCTGGGCTTTACCGGGGCAGGGCCGATGCAGCGCCTGCTGCGTGACAGCCTGATCGCGCAGAACAGCGCGCTGGGCTATAGCGAGCGGGTGTACCAGTTTGGCGCGGCGGTGGAGGATTCGGTTTCGGCCGGCGGCATCGGCGCGCTGATCGACGAATTTGCCGAGGGCGACATCATGGCCCTGCAGAACACGCGGGCGATGGTGGGGCGCGAAGGGCTGGCCAATGCCGTGGCGCTGATCGCGGCGGCGCGCGTGGTGCACGTGGTCGGCATGCGTCGCGCCTTTCCGGTGGCGGCCTATCTGGCCTATGCCGTGCCGCAGGCGGGCAAGCCGACGATGCTGGTCGATGGCGTGGGCGGCCTGGCGGCGCAGCAGTTGCGCGCGATCGGGCCGGACGACGTGCTGATCGCGATCAGCTATCACTCCTATGCCCCGGAAACGGTGTCCGCGGTGGAAGTGGCCTGCGCGGCGGGCGCCAAAGTCCTGGCGATTTCCGACAGCCTGCTGAGCCCGATTGCCAAGCGCGCGGCGCAGACCCTGCTGGTGCGCGAATCCGAAGTGCGCGGCTTTCGCTCGTTGTCATCCTCGCTGTGCCTGGCGCAGGCGCTGGTGGTGGGGCTGGCCTATGACCAGCAGCGCAGCGTGGCCGCAGGGGCACCCGGCAGCGGCGGCGATGCCTCGTGACAAAGCGATGGCCTGCTGTGGCGCGACCGTCGCAATTCTGAAATTTTTATATCAAAAATATTAGAAACAGAAAAATCATATTGACAGAAGACGGGCAATACCATTCCATACGCTCAACGCCCGAAACGTGGCGAGAGGGATATGGGGGTTTGTGAAATGATCGGATTGCTCTGTCGGTCGCGTCTGCTGCTTAGCGGATCGACCATGATGCTGGCCTTGGCGGCACAAACGCCGGCCACCGCCCAAACCCTTCCCGCCACGGCGCCGGCATCGGCAGCGCCACTGGCCGATGCGACGGCGGGCACTCCCACCGGCAGCGAGGCGGATCTGGCCGCCGGCATCGTGGTGGTGGGCAACCGCTATCAGGCGGCAACGCTGCAGATGCGTTCGGCCAACACGGTCAATGTCATTTCCGCCCAGGATCTTGAGCATACGGCCGTGCACAACGTCGCCGAAGCGCTGGGCATGGTGCCGGGCATCAACGTGATGAACACCGGTTCGGCCTTTGCCGGCGGCGTCGACGGCGCCTCGCGCGGGGAGGGCATGTTCGTTTCGGTGCGTGGCCTCAATTCCGAATACAACATCAACCTGATCAACGGCGTGTCGGTGGCGCAGGGCAATCCCTATAGCCGCGGCGTGCAGCTCAGCCTGCTGCCCCCGTCGGGCCTGCAGACGATCATCGTCAACAAGACCTCGCAGCCCGACATGCTGGGCGATGCGATCGGCGGCACGATCGATTTCCGCACCCCTTCGGCGTTCGACTATGCGGCGGACTCGCGCGGGTCGGTAACGATCGGCGGCCGTGTGGAAAGCCGGGCGCGCGCCTATGGCCAGAACGGCCTGGGCTGGAACGCGGGGGCGGACTATTCGCGCAAGTTCGGCGCGGATCACCAGTTCGGCGTCTATGTCAGCGGCTTTTACGATATCCGCCACTTTGCCAACAGCCTGGTGGGCGGCGTGCAGGAATCGGGCTGCTGCGACAACGGCTATGACTTTGCCGTGCAGGATGCCGCCGGTAACAGCGCACCGGCCCTCGATCCGGCTTCCAACCTGATCCAGACGGCGGCCAATTTCGGCCTGTCGAGCGGCTATACCGAACGCTTTGGCGGCAACGGCACGTTCGACTGGCGCCCCGATGAAGATACCTCGATCTATCTGCGCGCCAGCTATGCCCGCGCCAAGACCGACCAGAACAGCCAGCTGACCCAGATCGTGGGCGTCAACAAGCAGGACGGGTCGAGCGGCACGGCGCTGGGCAATGGCACCTATGCCCCGGTGATCGGCGCGGTTCAGGCGCGGTTCTGGTATGAAACCAACCCGGCGATCGCCACGCTCGGCACCGTGCAGCTGGGCATGGACAAGCACGCCGGCAAGCTGACCGTGTCGCCCAGCCTGTTCTACAGCTGGGGCAGCAACGCGCGGCCCAACCACATCGAAGTGGCCGGGCGCTATGCTCCGGTGGCTTATGGCGGCTCGACCCTGTTCGGCTATGACAATGGCTATCCCGTGCCGCTGCTGCCTGCCACCGTGCGCAACCAGCTTAACAATATCAGCGGCATGCCTGCCAATGGCGGCCCGCCGGAATATACCCCGCAGACCAGCTTCCAGCGCAAGGGCGGCGGCAAGATCGACCTCAAGCTCGATTTCGATGGCGGCCATCTCACGTTCCTGAAGGCCGGCTTCCGCGTGGAAACCAGCCACCGCGAAATCACCAACCGCGATTATACCGTGCCCGGCTATGGCAATGCCGCGACGCTGGGCGATCTGGGTGTGATCAAGCAGATCTATCCGGCGGTCTGGCCCAAGCGCTATACCTGGCAGGTGCCGGTGATCGACCAGGGCAAGGTCTTCTCGCTGTTCAACCAGCTGGGCGGCGCGACCGACGCGACGATCGATACCTGCGGATCGAACCCGATCAACAGCTATAACTGCAACACGCAAAAGGCCAACGAGACGGTCTGGGCCGGCTATGTCATGGGCCAGCTGCAGTATGGCAACCTCGAGATCGTGCCGGGCGTGCGGTACGAGCACACCGACATCAAGAACGTGTTCTGGGTGACGCCGACCGACAATGGCACCACCGCGACCGGCGCGTTCGGTTCGAACAAGGCCAAGTTCGATGCGGTGCTGCCCAGCATTGCCTTTACCTATCGCGACAATGGCGGGGCGGTCTATCGCGCTTCGGCCTGGACCAGCTATGTCCGTCCGCCGTTCCTGCAACTGGGTGGCGGCGCTTCGACCAGCGTGTCGGGCGGGGTGACCACGGTGACCCAGGGCAATCCCAACCTCAAGGCGATCCGTGCGATCAACCTCGATGCTTCGGGCGAATGGACCATCCCGGGCGGCGGCCACGTGATGCTGGCCGGGTTCTACAAGCACCTGGCGCACTATATCTATGACAACGGCAGCAGCGCCGGGATCGTGACCGGCAGCAATGCCGGCGTCACCACCGGCACGGTGACCTATCAGCCGCAGAACGGTGGATCGGGCCATGTCTATGGCATCGAGCTGCAGGCGCGGCAGAAGTTTTCGGCATTGCCCGGCCTGCTTTCCGGCCTGGGCGTGGCGGTGAACTTTACGCGGCAGTGGACGCGGGTTGACGTGCTGGGCGATGGCACGCGCATGGACCGCATCCAGAACGCGCCCGAAGTCATGGCCAATGGCCAGGTCTTCTTCGAAAAGGGCCCGGTCTCGCTCGACGTGAACTACAGCTATGCCGGCGATTATGTCTCGATCTACGACACGCTGGGCAAGAATGCGACATGGGACGACGTGTGGGTGCGCCCGGTGAGCCGCGTGGACGTGCATGCCGGCTATACTTTCAGCCGCATGTTCAAGCTGGACCTGTCGATCGCCAACCTGTTCAATACGCCCAGCTATTGGTCGCACATCGGGCAGCACAGCCTGGCGATTTCCGATATCGTCAATTCGGGAACCACCTCGCTGGTGACGGCGACGATGAAGTTCTGATCATTCCTTCCCGCCTGCGGGCGGTATTTCGGGGAAGGGGCCGGGCAGAAGGGGGCTGCCCGGCCCCTTTTCTGCCCTGGCAGCAGGAGAAGATGATGAAGCCCACGCGTCGCGACATGCTCAAGGGATCGGCTGGCCTGGCCGGAACGCTGGCCGGCGGGATCGCGCAAAAGGCCGCTGCGCTCTCGCAGGCCGCGCCCGATGCGGCGCTGGCCCTGGTCGATCCGATGATCGGCACGGGCGGCCATGGCCATGTGACGCCGGCGGCCACGGTGCCGTTCGGCATGGTCCAACTGGGCCCGGATACCGACAATGCGCGGTGGGACGCGTGTTCGGGCTATCATCATGATGATACGACGCTGCTGGGTTTTTCCCACAACCACCTGAGCGGCACAGGCGTGGGTGACCTGATGGACGTGCTGGTGGTGCCGCGCACCGGGCCAGTGGTGCTGTCTCCCGGCACGCGGGCCAAGCCGCAGGGCAGCTATCGGCAGCGGTTTGACCATGCCGATGAAACGGTCGAGCCGGGCTATTACGCGGTGCACTTGCGCGAAAGCGGCATCGGCGTGGAATTGACCGCGACGGCGCGGGTGGGGCTGCACCGCTATCACTTTGCCCAGGCTGGGCACCTGCTGATCGATCTGGCCCATGGCGCGCGGGACGAGCCGGACGAGGCGAGCATTGCCGATGACCCCTCAGGCCCGACCAAGGTGACCGAGGCGAGCCTGCATCTGGCCGCGCCCGATCTGATCACTGGCAGCCGCCGCGTGCACCAGTGGGCCGATGGGCGGCAGATACATTTCGCGCTGCGCCTGTCGCGCCCGGCGGCGCAAGTGCGCCTGTTCAGCAACGATGCGCCGCTGCCAGAGGGCGCCACGCAGGTGGCCGGGGCAAACCTGAAAGCCGCCGTGATGCTGCCCGATGCCGCGGCTGCGCCGGTCCTGGTCAAGGTCGGGCTTTCGGGCGTGGACGTGGCCGGGGCGCTGGCGGCGCTCGATGCCGAAGTGCCGGGCTGGGATTTTGCCGCCGTGCGCGGCGCGGCGCGGGCGGCCTGGGCTACGCGGCTCGGCGCCGTGCAGGTATCGGGTGGCACGCCCGATCAGCGCAGGATCATGGCCACCGCGCTTTATCACGCGGCGGCCGCGCCCAACCTGTTTTGCGATGTCGACGGGCGCTATCGCGCGATGGACAGCGCGGTGCGTACGTTGCCGGCGGGCGAGGCGAACTATAGCACTTATTCGCTGTGGGATACCTATCGCGCGCTGCACCCGCTGCTGAGCCTGGTCGATGCGCCGCGCAATGCCGCCTTTGCCCGCAACCTGGCGCGGATGACGCTGGAAAGCCCGTTCGGCCCGCCGGTGTGGCCGCTGCAGGGGATCGAGACGCATTGCATGATCGCCTGGCATTCGGTGGCGGTGATGGCCGATGCGCTGAACAAGGGCGCCAGCGGGCTGGACCTGGCCACGCTGTGGCCGGCGCTGCGCCACCTGGCGTTCGAGCGGGAGGACAGCGGGTTGGAGCCCTATCGCCGGCTGGGCTATATCCCGGCCGATACCGTGCGCGAGGCGGCCAGCAAGACGCTGGAATATGCCTATGACGATTGGGCCATGGCCGCGATCGCCGCAGCGGCCGGCGCGCATGAGGATGCCACGGCGCTGCGCGCGCGGTCGCGCAACTGGCGCAACCTGTTTGACAAGGATACCGGCTTTGTCCGTCCGCGCCTGGCCAATGGCGCCTGGGCCACGCCGTTCGATCCGCGCGCGCTGGGCCACGATACCAACCACTGGCGCGATTTTACCGAATGCAACGCCTGGCAGGCCACGTTCATGGCCCAGCACGATCCGCAAGGCCTGATCGACCTGATGGGTGGGGATGCCGCGTTCGAGGCCGAGCTGGATGCGCTGTTTGCCGCCGACAGCACGCTGCCGGCCGATGCGCCGCCCGATGTCTCTGGCCTGGTCGGGCAATATGCCCATGGCAACGAGCCATCGCACCACGTGGCCTATCTCTATGCCTGGTCAGGCTCTCCGTGGAAAACCCAGGCGCGGGTGCGCAGCCTGTTGACCAGCATGTATCGCGCCGCGCCCGATGGGCTGGCGGGCAACGAGGATTGCGGGCAGATGAGCGCGTGGTTCGTGCTGAGCGCGCTGGGGATCTATCCGGTCGATCCGGTCAGCGGCGTGTGGGTGTTCGGCTCGCCGCTGTTCAACCGGGCGGAACTGGCTGTGCCGGGTGGGCGGCTGGTGATCGAGGCACCGGGCAACAGCGCGGCAGCGGTCTATGTGCGGCAGGTGCGCTGGAACGGCCAGGTGTGGAACCGCAGCTGGATCAGCCATGCCGAACTGGCGCGCGGCGGGCACCTGGTGTTCGAGATGGATACCCGGCCCAACCCCGCTTTCGGCCATGCGCCCGAAACACGCCCGCCGCGCAACGCGCTGGGCTGATGCCGGTTAGACGCGGACAAACGCGCCGCTGCGCGCCGATTCCTGTGCGCCCTGGGCCAGCAGCAGCGCGCGCAGCCCGTCGGCCGCGCTGATCAGCGGCGCGGCGCCGTCGATCACCTGGGCAAAATGGGCGATCTGCGCAGCAAAGGCGGCGGCATAGCGATCGAGGAAGAAATCCATGAACGGCGCGGCGGCGGCGCCCGCCGGCCCCCAGTGTTCCACCCGGCTGTTCGGCACGTTGCCCACGCGCAGCGCGCCGCGCGCGCCGAACGCCTCGATCCGCTGGTCATAGCCATAGCCGCTGCGGCGGCTGGAACTGATCATCGCCATGCGCCCGCTGGCGGTGCGCAGGATGGTCTTGGCGGTATCGGCGTCTCCCGCCGCGCCGATCGCGGGATCGATCAGGCAGGCCGTGGCGGCCATCACTTCCACCGGTTCTTCGCCCAAGAGCCAGCGCGCCATGTCGAAATCGTGGATCACCATGTCGTGGAAAATCCCGCCCGAGGTGGCGACATAGGCCGGTGGCGGCGGGGCGGGATCGTGGCTGATGATGTGCAGCGTTTCGATGCCGCCGATCGAGCCCTGGACCAGCGCGGCGTGTAGCGCGGCGAAATCGGGATCGTGGCGACGGTTGAAGCCCATCAGCACCCGCGCGCCCAGCGCGTCGAGGCGGGCCAGTGCCGCCTGCGCCACGGCCAGATCAAGCGCGAGTGGCTTTTCGCAGAGCACGGCCAGACCGCGCGCGGCAGCGTCGAGCGTTTGCGGCGCGTGCAGCGCGGTAGGGCTGGCGATCACCACGCCGGCAAGGCCCGGATGATCGAGCGCCTGTTCGGGCGCCAGCGCCAGCGCGCCGTGACGATCGGCCAGGGCCTGCCCCGCAGCGGGATCGATATCGGCCACCACGGCCAGGCGCAGGCCGGGATGGCGGGCGATATGCGCGGCATGGACGGCGCCGATACGCCCGGCGCCCAGCAGAGCGATTGTGTGCATGAGGCCTGGCGGCTCCTTTGGCGTGGCGGTTCCTTCGACGTGGTCTGGCGCGTCTGTGCCGAAACTGGGGCGCCGGCACAAGAGCGGCACTGGCCAGAGCGCGCGCTTGGCGGCATAGCGGGGGCAACCTTCACCAGCCAGGGAAACGGCGCCGTCCATGAAGCCACTCGATGTCATCGCGATCGGCCGCGCCGGGGTTGATCTCTATGGCGAGCAGGTGGGCGGGCGGCTGGAAGACATGGCCAGCTTTGCCAAGTATGTGGGGGGCAGCCCGACCAACACCGCGATCGGCATGGCGCGGCTGGGCCTGCGCGCCGGGCTGATCACCCGCGTGGGCGGCGATCACATGGGCCGCTTCATCCGCGAGGAACTGGTGCGCGAAGGGGTGGATACGCGCGGCGTCCGTAGCGATCCGGCGCGGCTGACGGCGCTGGTCCTGCTGGGCATTCGCGAAAACGGCACCTATCCGCTGATCTTCTATCGCCAGGATTGCGCCGACATGGCGCTGTGCGAGGCTGATATCGGTGCCGCGCTGATCGCCCAGGCCGGAGCGGTGCTGCTGTCCGGCACGCATTTTTCCACGCCGCAGACTGCCGCGGCAAGCCGCCGCGCCGCGCAACTGATGCGCGCGCAGGGCGGGCGCGTGGTGCTGGACGTGGATTACCGCCCGGTGCTGTGGGATCTGGCGCCGCGCGATTGCGGCGAGGATCGCTATGTGCCGAGCCACAGCGTGACCGCGACGCTGCAGGGCGTGCTCGACCTGGTCGACCTGGTGGTGGGCACCGAAGAGGAAATCCACATCCTGGGCGGATCGACCAACACGCTGGATGCGCTGCGCTTGATCCGCACGCAGACCGATGCGCCGGTGGTGGTCAAGCGCGGGGCCAGGGGTTGCGTGGTGTTTGAAGGGGTGATCCCGGGCGAGCTGGACGAAGGCCTGGTGGCGCCGGCCTTTGCTGTGCCGGAAACCAATGTGCTGGGCGCGGGCGATGGCTTCATGGCCGGGTTCCTGCGCGGCTGGCTGCGGGGAGAGCCGATGGCGCGGGCGGCGGCCTGGGGCAATGCCTGTGGCGCGATCGTGGTGGCGCGCCATGGCTGCGCCCCGGCGATGCCGACCTGGCCCGAACTTGACGCGTTCATGGCCGGGCAGGGCGCGCGCAGCCCGGCCAGCCTGGAGCAGGTGCACTGGGCCACTACCCGCGCCCCGGCCGACGAGGCGCTGACCATCCTGGCGATCGACCATCGCGGCCTGTTCGAAACCCTAATCGCGAGCGGTGGCGGTGACGCGGCGCGGGTGGCGACGTTCAAGGACTTGGCCGGCCTGGCGATGGAGCGCACCGCCGCCGGCGATCGCGCCTGCGGCCTGTTGCTCGATGGCCGGTTTGGCGCACGCGCGCTGGCCCAGGCCGCCGATGCGCCCTATTGGATCGGGCGGCCGATCGAGATTTCCGGCTCGCGTCCCTTGCGCTTTGAAGGCGGGGCCGATGTGGCAATCACGCTGCGATCCTGGCCGCGCCCGCATGCGGTGAAATGCAACCTGCGCTATCATCCCGATGATCCGGCCGATCTGCGCGCCGAGCAGGATGCCCAACTGGCGCGCCTGTTCGATGCCACGCGCAGCACTGGCCACGAACTGCTGCTGGAAATCATCGCCGCGCCCTATGGCCCGGTGCACCACGATACGGTGGCGCGGGTCATGGCCCATGTCTATGCCCTGGGCATCTATCCCGATTGGTGGAAGCTGGAAGCAACCGACGACCCGGCCGCCTGGTCGACGATCGAGGCGGTGATTGCGCAGGCTGATCCGTGGTGCCGCGGCGTGGTGGTCTTGGGCGCGGAAAGCAGCCAGGCGCATCTGGCCGCCAGCTTTGCCGCAGCCGCGCCGCGCCGGGTGGTAAAGGGCTTTGCCGTGGGGCGGGCGATCTGGCAAGACGTGGCGCAGGAATGGTTTACCGGCATGATCGATGATGAAACCGCACTGGTGCGTTTGACCGAGAATTTCGCCGCCATGGTCGCCACCTGGCGCCGGGCGCGGGCCAAGGCGCTGGCCCCTTGCGCCTGACCGCCGGCCAGGCCCTGGTGCAATGGCTCGCCGCGCAGGACGTGGTGGGGGAAGATGGCGTGCGCGTGCCGTTTTTCGGCGGTGTCTGGGCGATTTTCGGCCATGGCAACGTGGCTGCATTGGGCGAGGCATTGGCGCAGGCAGACCCCGCGCGCCTGCCCACCTATCGCGCGCATAGCGAGCAGGGCATGGCCCATGCGGCGATCGGCTTTGCCCGCGCCCATGCCCGGCGGCGGGCGATGGTGTGCACCACCTCGATCGGGCCGGGGGCAACCAATCTGGTGACGGCGGCGGCGCTGGCCCATGTCAACCGCCTGCCCGTGCTGCTGCTGCCCGGCGATGTCTATGCCTCGCGCCGGCCCGATCCGGTGTTGCAGCAGATCGAGCATTTTGCCGATGCCACGGTGTCGGCCAACGATTGCCTGCGCCCGGTCTCGCGCCTGTTCGATCGGATTACCCGGCCCGAGCAGCTGATCGATGCGCTGCCCCGCGCCATGGCGGTGCTGACCGATCCGGCCGCGTGTGGCCCGGTGACGCTGGCGCTGTGCCAGGATGTGCAGGCCGAGGCGATCGACTGGCCGGCCGATTTCCTGGCGCCGCGCCTGTGGCACATCCGCCGGCCGGCGCCCGATGCACGCGAACTGGCCGCGCTGGTCGCGGCGCTGCGCGGGGCGCGGCGGCCGCTGGTGATTGCCGGGGGCGGGGTGCACTATGCCGGGGCGGCACCGGCGCTGGCGGCGCTGGCGTCGCAGACCGGGCTGCCGGTGGCCGAAACCCAGGCGGGCAAGGGGGCGTTGCCTGATGCCGCGCCCGGCGCGCTGGGCGCGATCGGGGTGACTGGCACCGACGCGGCCAACCACGGGGCGCGCGAGGCGGACGTGATCGTGGCGCTGGGCACGCGTTTGCAGGATTTCACCACCGGCTCGCGCCGCCTGTTCGCCGCCGATGCGCAGCTGTTCCAGGTGAACGTGGCGCTGCACGACTGTGCCAAGCATGGCGCGCAGCCGGTGCTGGCTGATGCCGGCGTGGTTGTGGATGCGTTGGCGCAGGCGCTGGACGGCTGGACCGTGCCTGCCGCCTGGGCGCAGCAGACCGGCGCCTGGGCCGCGCAGTGGCATCAGGCGGCCAAGGCGGCGCGCGATCGGCCGATGTCGGCGGGCACGCTGCCCGATGACGTGGCCGTGATCGGCGCGGTGCAGCGCGCCCGGCCCGATGCCACGATCGTGGCGGCGGCGGGCGGCTTGCCGGGTGATCTGCACCGCTTCTGGCCGTGCCCGGCGCCGGGGCGCTATCACGTGGAATACGGCTTTTCCTGCATGGGTTTCGAGCTGGCTGGCGGGCTGGGCATTGCCCTGGCCGATCGCGCCGCCGATGTGGTGGTGATGGTGGGCGATGGCAGCTATCTGATGCTCAATTCCGAACTGGCCAGCGCGGCGGCGCTGGGCGTGGCGTTTACCGTGGTGCTGCTCGACAACCGGGGCTTTGGCTGCATCCATCGCCTGCAGGGGCGCACCGGCAATGCCTCGTTCGCCACGCTGCGCGAGGACGGGCTGCCGGCGATCGATTTCGTCGCCCATGCCCGCGCGCTGGGCGCGGTGGCGCACAAGGTGGCCGATTGCGCCGCGCTGGAAGCGGCACTGGCGGCCCCGCGTGCGGCCGATCGGCCCACTGTGCTGGTGATCGAGACCGATCCCGATGGCGGGCGCGATCTGGGCGGCGCCTGGTGGGACGTGGCCGTGCCGGAAATTTCCACGCGCGAAGCGGTGAAGGCCGCCCGCGCGGACTATGAAGCAGCGCTGGAGCAGCGGCCATGACCGTGCGCTGGGGCGTCAGCCCGATCGGCTGGGTCAATGATGACCTGCCCAGCCTGGGCGCGGGCACCACGCTGGAGACGATCCTGGGCGATGCGGCGGCGATCGGCTTTGCCGGGATCGAACGGGGCGGGATTTTTCCGGCCGAACCGGCAGTGCTGGCCGCCACGCTGGACCAGGCCGGGCTGGCGCTGGCCGGGGCATGGCACGGCAGCAGCCTGCTTGCCCATGGCCTGGCGGGGGAAAGCGCGGCGATCGAGGCGCAGGCCAAGCTGCTGGCGGCGTGTGGCTGCGACGTGTTCATCCTGGCGGAAACCAGCGCCGCGGTGCACGGCCAGCGCCACACGCCGCTGCGCCAGCGGCCGCGCCTGGCGCCCAGCGAATGGCCCGCGTTTGGCGCCATGCTGAACGACGTGGCAGCGCGGCTCGCCGATCGCGGTCTGCGCCTGGCTTATCACTATCACCTGGGCACCGTGGTGGAGGATGCCCAGGATCTGGCGCGGCTGATCGATGCCACGGGCGAGGGCGTGGGCCTGGTGATCGATACCGGCCATGCGCGCCTGGGCGGAATCGATGTGCCGGCACTGATCCGCGATCATCCCGCTCGCGTCGTGCATGTCCACGCCAAGGACGTGCGCCCGGCGGTGGCGGCCGAGACGATCGGCCAGGGCGCCTCGTTCCTCGATGGCGTGATTGCCGGCATGTTTACCGTGCCGGGCGATGGCGCAGTGGATTTTGCCGCGGTTTGCGCGGCGCTTGCCGCGACCGGCTATGCCGGATGGATCGTGATCGAGGCGGAACAAGACCCCGCGCTGGCGCCGCCAGCGGCCTATGCCCGCGCTGGTCTGGCCCATCTGCGCGCGCTGTGGATGTCGGCGGGGCCGGCGGCGGGAGCGGGGGCGCAGGGGTTGAAGTAGGCCGCCATGCATGCGACATCGGCGGGCATGAACCCCGATACCCGCGCCATGATCGCTGCCGTCGCCTTTGCCTCCACCACCGGCAAGACGGTGGCCGGGCTGTTTGACCATGCCGCCGGCCGCGATCTGCGCGTGGCGGCAGAGCGGCGCGGCGACCAGGTCCAGGGCTTTGACGGCGAACGCAATGTGGCTTTTGCTGGCACGCTGCCCGAAATCCACGACGAGGGCAGCAAGGCCTTCGTTTCGTTCACCATCGACGGCGAACAGGTGCGCGGTTTTGATCGGGCCAGCGGCGCTCATTTCGAGGCGCGCGTGGGCGATGGCGTGGTGCAGGTGTTTGACCACGCGCAGAGCACGTGGTTCGCCTATGACGTGCAGGATGCCCAGGCGGCGAGCAGCTATCTGCGCAGCAATTCCTAATCCGCCAGCTTGGCGCGCTTGGCCTCCGCCCAGGTGCGCCCGGCGTCTCCTCCCCACAGCAGCCAGGCGATAAACCCGGCAGAGGGATCGCTGTTGCTGTTCCACTGGTGCGCCGCGCCCTGCTTGTCCACCTTGTGGCGGGCGAAATAGCTGGCCATGGCTTTCACGTCAGCCTCGCTCACATCGCGGCGCTCGGCCAGCTGGTGCGCGCGGCGCACGCCCACATCCGTGCCGCCGCGGCCAAACTTTTCGCGCAGGCGCAATCCGCGCCTGGCATTGGCCGCCATCTTGAGCGTGGGGGTGAAGTGTTGCCCGGCCATGGCGCTATTCCTTTTCCAGCGCTGCGGGCTTGTGCGCGGCGCGGGCGCCGCTTGCGGTTTCCACCAGGATCTGCGGATCATCGGGCGAGGCGGCGACCTTGTGATCCTTGATCTTCATCGGCTTGGTCACCTTGCGCACGACCTTGCCGTGGGCGGTGCCGCCGCTGCTGTGCCATTTGACTTTCGCGCCCTTGCGCAGGGTTTCGGCCATGGTGGGTTCCTCTTCCATATGCGGTAAAGGAACCCACCATTGCGAATTACAGTTCCGTATGGCCCTTGGGGCAGGGGGCTATTTCGCCTGGTCGAGCACCCGGGTTTGCCGGGCGATCAACTGCGCAAAGCCTGCCGGCGTGCACGCGGTGCCACAGCGGCCGAGCGAGAGCGGATGCAGCGGCGCGCCGGCGCCCGCTTGCGGCAAGGGCAGCAGGCGCCGCGCCTGATCGGGCGATTGCGCCAGATAGGACAGGCGCAGCAACTGGCGGCCGGTGCGCGTATCGACCAGGCGTTCGAACAGCAGGCCCGCGCCGATCGGGGGATCGTTGCGGCCATAGCCGGGCAGGGTAAAGCCGGTGCCGATCAGCGCGGTAACCGCCGCGATGGTATTGTCATGGCCGACGAGGACGCTGAACGCCGGGGCTTGCGGTGCCGTCAGCGTGGCGGCGATCTTGCGCGCGATCAACCCGCCAACGCGCGGCGCCATATAGGCCGAGCGGGCAAAGACATCGAACAGCCGGGCGTGGAGCGGAGACATCGTGGCGATGTCGGCCGCGCTGGCCCGGCCCCAGCCGACCTGGCTGAGCGGCATGCCTTCGGTGTATTGCAGCAGGAACACCTGCGCCGTGCCCGAGGCGAGATCGATCGGGCCAGCCAGGCTCAACCCCTTGCCATCGGCCGAAGGGGCGATGCGGTTGGGCTGGGTGGAAATCGGGCAGGGCGCGCGACAGCCCAGCACGCGTTCGATCGTGGCGACGGCCGGGCCCATGCCGACCATCAGCGCGCGGCCATTGTCGAGTTCGGCATTGATGCTGGCGGCAGCGGCGCGCGCATCGAATGGCCCGGCCGGCGTATCGAGCGCGTCGAACAGCGGATCGGCCTGGCCTTCGGGCAGGTGATCGACAGCCAGCGGGCAACCGGGCGCGAGGCCCTGGGCGAGGGCCTGGCCGCTGGCGATGGTGCGCGATTTGCTGTTGGTCCAGATCGCGATGCTGCCGGCTTGCGGGCAGCCCCCGGCAGGCAACAGTCCCTGGCGCACCAGGCGCGCGCGCTCGTAATCGGCAAGGCGGCCGAGCGCCTGGGCGCCGTGCGGGGTAAGCTGGCTGGGCGGGGTATCCCAGTGGGGAAAGGGGTGATCAGCCAGCGGCGCAGCGGCCGCTTCGCCATCGAGCGGGGCGCGGATGCCGTGGCGGATGAGCAGCACGACGCGATCGACGCGGTAGTGCGGAGTCTTGTCTGGCGCCGGGCGGGCGATCGCCATGGCCGGGATCAGCGCGGCGAGCAGGCACAGCACAAGGCGGGGGGTGAAGCGGGCACGAGCGAGCATGGCGGGCAGCCTTACCTGGCAAATGTGAAACGGGGGCAAATGTGAAACAGAAGCGACGCGGCAAAAAGAGGGGCAGCGGCCGCGATAAACGCGCCGCCGCCCCAGTTTGCGATCGGGTCAGTGAGGGACGACCCGGGGGATCAGGCGATCAGAACGAGTACTTGATGCTGGCCAGCGCCGTGGTGCCGGAATTGACGATGTCGGAAATGGCCAGCGAGTGGCGCCCGATGTGGGCCCAGTAGGTGTAGTTGTTGAACAGGTTGGCCACCGAGACATCGGCCTTGAGGCCATTGCCGAAGTCATAGCCGGCGTGCAGGTCAACCCGCTTGACCGGGCGCACCCAGCGATCGTCCCAACCCGTGGGCTGGCCGAGGTAGTTGTAGGATTCCAGATAAGCGCCGGTGTAGTTGTAGATGGCGTCGATCGAGAAGCCGCCGAGCGCATAGAACACCCGCGCCTGGCCCATGACATCAGGGGCGTTCTGGATATTGCGCATCACGCCGTTGCCGATGTCCACCTTGGTCCACTGCCGGGTGAGGTTGGCACCGATGCCAAAGCCACGCAGCGCGCCGGGCAGTTCGACAAAGGTTTTCTGCACCTGGAATTCCAGGCCATAGACATTGCCGCTGCCGCCATTGAGCGGACGGGTGATGAACGTCTGGTTGGTGCCGTCGTTGGTGGCGGTGTTGAGCAGGGTGGTGCCGCTGTCATAGAGATAGTTGGTCAGCCGCTTGTAATAGCCGCCCAGCATGACATGGCCCGAGGGGGCAAAGTTCCATTCGACCGAGCTGTCGACGTTGATCGCGCGGATCGGCTTGAGGTTGGGGTTGCCTTGCACGATCGTGGTCTTGCCATCGTCACCGGTGCGCGCGGTGGAGCTGCCGCCAAGCTGGAAGAACGGCGGGCGGGTGTAGGAGAACCACACGTCGCCACGCGCCACCAGCGTGCTGCTGGGCCGCCAGTTGGCAAACAGGCTGGGCAGCAGTTCGTTGTAGGTGGTGCGGTTGCTGGCAAAGGCGCCAGGCTGTTCCACGCCGCCGCTATAGGCCATGACCCAATAGGTGTTGTTGATCGTGGTGTGTTCAAAGCGCAGGCCCGGAATGATTTCCAGATTGCCGGCCTTGAGCGTGGCCGTGGCATAGGCCGCCGCCACGGTTTCACGGCCCGACAGCGTGCCGCAGTTGAAGTTGTTCACATAGAGCGAACCGCAGGTGTCGAAGCTGTTGTAGCTCGATCCATCGGCTTCGTTGGCGAACTGGTACTTGTTGAACAGGTTGAACAGCGCCGTCTTGTTGAAGCGTGGCAGCGACCAGTCATAAAGGCCCGGATAGGTGTGGGCATAGGTGCCGTTGGTCAGGCCCAGCTGCCCCCAGGTGACGGCGTGGCCGACATAGTTGGCGACATAGTCGGTCGTCCAGTCGCGGCTGGTCACGTTGCGCTTGCTGCTTTGCAGCTTGGCGCCAAAGGCGATGCTTTGCAGCAGGCCGCCATCGGTGAAATCGCGGCTGATATCGAGGCGTCCGCCCCACTTGCGCTGGCCGCTGAACTGTTCGGTCAACTGGCCGGCGCGGCGGGCGGGCAGCACGCTGGCCGAATTGTCGAACGCGTTGAAGATCGCCTGGTTATAGAGCGCGACCGGATAGTTGTCGGAATAGCCGACCGACTGGCCACCGAGCGGGATCTTCGATCCGCTGGTGTACTTGTCGGACTGGTTGATGCGGGCCGACGCCTCGATATGGTTGGGGCGGTTGTTGTGGCCTTCGCTGTAGAACACCTCGGGCGCGATCTTCCAGTCGCCAAGCTGCTTTTCCCCGCCGAACGCGGCCGTCGCCAGGATCGCGGTTTCGGGGTTGGTTTCAAAGTAGTTGCGCACCGAAACCGAAGGCACGGTCAGGACATAGCGATCGGTGCCGGGCGAGAGAATCCACGCCTTGGTGCCGCCATTGAACTGCGCCAGGGTGGAATCCTGCTCGGTCAGCGCCTTGGCATAGGTGCCGCGCAGATAGACGCGGGTGGTATCGTCAGGGCGCCAGTCGAGCGAGGCATTGCCGCCAAAGCGGCGGGTCTTGCCGCTCGATACGCCGGCGTCAAAGCCGGTGAGCGCGGCATTGCGCTGCGGATCGAGGCCGGGATAGCTGGTGCCCTTGCTGTCCGACGCGTTGAGATAGCCCCAGCTGCCATCGTCGTGCGCCGATTGCGCGCCGCGGATCTCGCTGTTGGTATAGGTGCGCTTGTCGTAATAGCCGCTGACGTAGATGCCCATGGTGTGGCCCGGGCCAAAGCGCGACGAGATTTCCGCCGCCAGGCCGCCGCCCAGGCCGCTGTCGCCATAGGTGCGCGCGCGGGTTTCGAGGCGGCCCGAGGCCGTCACGCTGCCGTGCAGGCGATCGGAATAGTCGAACGCCGAAGGCGTGCGGAAGTCCACCGTGCCGCCGATGGCATCGCCATCCATGTCGGCGCGCGAGGCCTTGTTGAGCACGATCGTGTTGAGGCCCGTGGGCGGCAGCAGGGTCAGCTGCACGCCGCGGCTGTAGGGCTGGCCCTGGGCGACGTTGACGCCATTGATCAGGTTGACGTTGTATTCGGAATTGAGGCCACGGATGGCGACATACATGCCTTCCCCGCGCGAGGCGCCATCGACGCCGCCGATGAACGACGAGCCGGTGTTGACCACGTTGACGCCGGGCAGCAGGCCCAGCGCCTCGGCCACGTTGTGCACGGCGGTGTGGCGCAGGTCTTCTTCCGACAGAACCGAGATCGGGTGCGAGGATTGGAACTGGATATCGGCGGCCTGCTTGCGCGTGCCGATCACCACGATGGCGCGTTCGGCATCGGCCGGGGTGGCAGCATCGCCAGCGGAATCGCCAGCGGAACCGGCAGTGGCATCGGGCGCGGGCAGCGGCGCCTGTTGCGCCAGCGCGGGAACGATCATGGTGTGCAGCGCGCTGGCGAGCAGGGCCGGGCGCAGATACGAAACGGGCATGTTTTCCCCCTTTAGGAAACACGACCAGCCACGGCGGGCGGGTCTGCTGGAAAGGACGCAGCGCCGCCCCACGATTCCCCGAAAAAATTTGATGGCGCGATTGTCACGGCGCTGTCACACCTGCCGCCTAGGGCGCCCGGCCATGTGCCCCAGGGGATCAATCCCGCGCGTTTGGCCGGGTGCCGCCGGGGGGCAATGATGGCAAGAACGGGGTCGACCATGCGGAGCATCGACGGGGATAGTCATGCGCCGCCACCAGAGCTGCCGCAGGGGGCGGCATCGTGCCGCGCCGAAGAGCTGGAGGCGGCCACCAGTGCCGGCGAGATGGCCGCGCTGCGCGCCTATCTCAAGCGGCGCATGAGCGATGGGCAGGACCTGGACGACATGGTCCAGGACGTCTATCTGCGCGTGCTTTCGACGCCGGAAGCCGATCCTGTTGCCAATATTCGGGGATTTCTGCGCCGGGTTGCGTCAAACCTGTTGATCGACCGTTACCGCAGGAAGGCTGCCCGCTTGTCCGAACACCATACCACGCTGGACGAGCATATCGTCGACGATGGCGCCCTGGCGCCCGAACGCATTGCTTCTGGCCGCCAGGAGCTGGCGCTGCTGGGCGATGCGCTCGAGGCGATCGGGCCAGTGGCGCGCGATGCGTTCCTGCTGGTGCGGGTGGAAGGGTTGAGCCACAAGGAAGCCGCGCAACGGCTGGGCATTACGCCCAAGGCGGTTTCGCACCATGTGGAGCGCACGCTGGCGCGCATGGCCGGGCGCCTGGCGCTGGGCGAGGGTAGCGGCAGGGGCAGCGGCGGGAGAGCCGCGCGATGACGGCGCCCAACCTGCACGACAGCCCGATCCTGGCCGAGGCCGCGCGCTGGATGGAACGCGCCCGCAATGGCAGCGAGGAAGATCGCCAGGCCTTTCGCGCCTGGTTGCGCGAGCGGCCCGAGCATGTCGCGGCGATGGACCTGGTCGAGCGCGCCTGGCGCGAGGCGCCGCGTGCCGCGGCAGGGCGTGGCCTGCGCCCGCGTGCGCGCCTGGCTGAACCCGCGGCCGCGCGCGGTGCGGGGCGCTGGCGCGTGGCGGGGCCACTGCTGGGCGCGGCCTGCGCCGCCCTGGCTGCCGTGGCCGCCTGGACCTTGACCGTGCACGAGCAGTATCTGGCAGCGCCGGCTGATCGCATGGCCAGCTTTGCCCTGGCCGATGGCAGCCGGGTGTGGCTGACGCCGGGCAGCGCGGTGACGATGCGCGCCACCCTGCTGGGCCGGTCGGTTGCGCTTGATGGCGAAGGCACGTTTGACGTGAAGCACGAGCGACGCCCGTTTGCGGTGACGGCGGGTGACGTGCGCGTGGTCGATCGCGGCACGCTGTTTTCCGTGGCGCGGCGCGCCGGGCAGACGGCGGTGATCCTGGCGCGCGGCGCGATCGATATCGAAGACAGCCACAGCGGCGCCTTGATCGCCACGCCCCATCCCGGGCAGCAGGTGTCGCTTGCCGGCGATACTGCCACGATCGCCGCGATCGATGCCGATGCCGCGCTGGCCTGGCGCGACGGGCGGCTGGTGGCGCAGGATCTGCCGTTGGCGGCGGTGATGGCGCGGTTTTCGCAATTGAGCGGCGTGCCGATCGAACTGCGCGATCCCGCGATGGGCGATCTGCGCGTCTATGGCACCTATCGCCTTGGCGACGTGGCGCAGTTCCTCGATGCCGTTGGCGCGCTCTACCCTGTGGCGTGGCGCCGAACCGAGCGTGGGTATGAGGTTTTCCGCCGCTAGCGCCGCTTTGCTGGGCGCGGCGTGCCTTGTGCCCGCGCCCGTTCCGGCCATGGCCGCGACGGCGCAGCCCGTCGACGCGCCCACGCGCATCGTGCTGCCGGCCATGCCGCTGGGCCAGGCCTTGCTGGCGCTGGCGCGGCAGGCCGGGCGCAACATCCTGTTTGCCGCTGCCGACGTGGCCGGGGCGCAAGCGCCACCCGTGCGCGCCGCCACGTTTGACCAGGCCTTGTCCATCCTGGCGCGCAGCAATGGCCTGGTGGCCACGCGGCTGGCCGGCGGCGCCGTGCGGCTTGCCCCGCGGCGGCGCCCGCCCGCGTCCCTGCGCGCAGCACCGCGCCGCCAGGCCGTGGCACCGCTGCCCCCACCCATGATCGAGGATCGCACCGCCATCGTGGTGGAAGCCTCGCTGGCGGCGCGGGCCTGGCGCGACGGCGCGGCCGAAGACACGCCCGATGCCCTGGCCAGCGCGCAGATCCGCCGCTTGCCCGATCGCACCATCGCCGAGGCGCTGGGCCGCCTGCCCGGCATCATCACGCTGGCGACCTCGCTGGAAGGGGCCATGGGCCGGGTGGACCACGCGGGCCGCGCCACGGGCGATTTCGTGGCGATGCGCGGGCTGCCCGGTGCCTATGTCGAAACGCGGATCGACGGCATCGAGATACCGCAAAGCCTGCCCTATAGCCGGGGCACGCAACTGGGGCTGATGGCCCTGGCGCCCGATCTGGGCCTGCAGGTGCACCGCGTGCTCGATGCCCGGCTGGCGGGGGAAGCGATCGCCGGCACGCTCGATATCGATCACCTGGCGCCGTTCGCGCCGCGCGCGCAGGGCCTGCGCCTGGGCCTGACCGCGGGGGCCGATGACCAGGCCTGGCGTTTTGGCCAGAATGCCGGCACTTGGGGCGCCAATGCCGGGTTCGGCTGGCAATCGCCCGACGGGCGGCTGGCGCTGGTGGCCAGCGCGGCGCTGAGCCGGCGCCATTTCGCCAGCGTGGAGCAGACCTATCAATCGGGTAACCTGGCCTATGCCCTGACCGATGCGCAGGGCAACAGCGCGCCAGGGCTGGACCCGGCGGCCAATCTGCTGCTCGCCTCGGTCAACGCACAGGTCACGCGCGGCACCGCGCACGAAGAGACCGCGTTCCTGTCGCTGGGGTGGCGGGCGAGCGACCGGCTGACGCTGACGGCGAGTGCGATGTGGGCAAGCCGCGCGATTGCCCAGGATGTCTATCAGGTCAGCGTGCAGGGCGGCCGCGCCGCCGGGTTCTTTGCCCAGACGCCCACGGCTGATGGCCTGCTGCGCACCCAGAGCGTGCGCGCCGATGCACACTATTGGTTCGAAACCAATCCCGAGCGCGACCGGCTGGGCATGGCCCAGGCCGCGCTGGCGTGGGACGCTGGCGCGACCAAGGCGCAGGCCCGCGTGTTTGCCGCGCTGGGCCGCACCGACCGACCCGACCATATCGAGATTTCGTTCTGGGACGCGGATACCACGCGGCTTTCCGGCGGGGTCAACGTGGCCGATGTGCGCGGCTTTCCCGTGCTCAAGCTCGCCCCGGCCGATGCCGCGTTGGTCGCCAATCCACTCGCCTTTCCGGTGCACAACCAGGGGGAGCGCGAAAGCGAGACGAGCCAGGACCACCGCCTGGGCGGGGACTGGCGCGTGCAGGCGAGCCCAGCGCCGGGCTGGCAGGCAGAGATTGGCGGCCTGGCGCTGCGATCGTGGCGCAGCCGGGAGACCGCGCATTTCCTCTATGCCGATACGCTGCCCGCCGGCACCACGCTGGGCAACAGCGGGCTGGTCGATGGGCAGATCGGGCCGGTGCTGCGCGGGGTCTATGACTATGCCATCCCGACCATCGCCGATGCCGCGCTGCTGCGTGCGATCGGCCGGGCCAGCGTGCAGCCGCGCACGATCGATGACAGCAACGCCAATGCCTATGCTCTGCACGAAGACCGCCTGGCCGCTTATGCCATGGTGACGCGGCACCTGGGCGGGGATGACGATGCGGGGGAGGGCGCGCTTGACCTGTCGCTGGGCCTGCGCGGCGAATGGTCTGGCGTGAGCGGGCGCTATTGGCTGGCGGGCAACGATGGCGTGCCGGCCGATGGCGTGGCCTATGGCTGGAACCACCTGTCGGCCCACTATGCCGCGCTCTTGCCCAGCGCCACGCTGCACTGGCGGCCCGATCGGCAATGGACGTTCGATGCAGCGCTGTGGACCAGCCTGACGCGGCCATCGCCCTATCAGCTTACCGGCGGTGGCAGCGCCACGCGCGACAGCCAGGGGGTGACCGAAATCCAGCTGTCCAACCCCGATCTCAAATCCGTGCGCGGCACCAATGCCGATCTGGGCGTGGCCTGGCAGGGGCCGGGCGGGCTGCACCTGGCGTTGGGCGGCTTTGCCAAGCACCTGGCGCGCTATCTCAATGATACCGGCAACGATCTCAACAATCCGGCCAGCGTGATGGAATACCGCGCGATCCGCCTGATCCGCCCAGAAAACGGCGGCACCGCGACGATTCTGGGGCTGGAGGCGAGCATGGCCGTGCCGCTGGACCTGGTGGCTGGCGTGTTGCGCCATCTGGCCGTTGCGGCTGATCTCACGCTGCTGCACAGCGCGGTGCATCTCGACAATCCCGCGCTCGACCGGGTGGAGCGCACGCAATATGCCCCGGCCAGCAACCTTTTGCTGCGGCTGCATTATGATGATGGCCGCTGGTCTGCCGATGCCGCCTGCCGGCTGACCGGCGCCTACATCCAGGAATACGGAATCGACGTGCCGACCTTTGCCGGCACCGCGCCGCTATCGGGCAGCGCGCTCGATACCTGGGTGCGCCCATCGCGCCAGGTTGACCTGGCCATGGCGCGGCACTGGGGCCGGCAGACGCTGCGCCTGGCACTGCGCAACGCGCTGGATGATACCGCCTATCGCGCCACGATCGGCCGCTATAGCGACGCCGTGCCGCAGACGATCCTGGGCGGGCGGCAACTGCTCTTGACCTGGTCGGCGGGCTTCTGAAACGACGCGAATTTGCGTCCGTTTTCTTTTCAGGAAAAAGATTGTCGACACAATCTTGGGAACCACATCGGGTGATGGCCGGTTGCGAAACCAGGCCGGGTTTTTCCGGTCGAGCGCTAAGTCTATGGCAAGATGGGAGTTCGACACGTGAAGGTTTTCCATTTCCTGGTGGCAGCAGCGGCGATGACCAGTGTTCCGGCGCTGGCCCAGGCCCAGACCGCACCGGCGGCGAACGCTGCGGCAACCGTGGCCGTGGGTGGCACCATCTTCGATCCGCAGGGCGGCGAAGTGGGCAAGATCGTGAGCATGACCGGTGATGCCGTGGTGGTCGATACCGGGACCAACAAGGCCACTTTGCCCAAGAGCGCCATCGGCACTGGGCCCAAGGGTCCGATCATCGCCATGACCAAGGCCCAGATCGACGAACAGGTGGCCGCTGCCAACCAGAAGGCGAGCGCGGCCGTGGAAGCGGCGATGGTTCCCGGCGCCGCAGTGAAAGGCAAGGCCGGCGGCGCGATCGGCACGGTCAAGGAAGTGAAGGGCGACCAGGTGATCGTGGCGCGCAGCGCCGGTGCAGTCGCTTTGCCCAAGACGGCGTTTGGCCTGGGTGCGGATGGCCTGTTCATCTCGATGACCGCCGCCGAACTGGATGCGGCGACCAAGGCGGCTGCCCCGGGGGCATAATGCGGTGGCCCGGCCTGCCCCGGGGCGGGCCGGGTACGCTTCGATGTAACCGGAAAAACGGTTGATTTGGCGCTATTTGCCTCTGGCCGCTTGCCGGGATTCGTGATCAAACGGCGTGTCGCTTGGACAAGGGGCATGCCACCATGAATCGGGTGTTGTTGACCAGCTTAGGGCTGTGGGTTGCCGTGTCTGGCCTGGCCGCGCCCGCTGCCCATGCCGAGGGCGCGAACAAGTGCAAGGTGGGCCTGATCGCCAAGCTGCCGGTGGTGATGGAAAACACCCGCGCCAGCGTGCCGGTAACCGTCAACGGCAAGGAAACCCGCGTCTGGCTCGATAGCGGGGCGTTCTTCAACTTCATGCCCAAGGCCCGCGCCGTGGAATTGGGCCTGCGGACCGAGCCGCTGCCGATGGGGTTTTACATGACCGGGATCGGCGGCACGGTGACGCCCGAACTGGCGCAAGTGCGTGATTTTGGCATCGTGGATGTCACGCTGCACAACGTGCAGTTCCTGGTGGGCGGTAGCGATGCCGGCAACGGCTTTCTCGGCGCCAACCTGCTGGGCGTGCAGACCACCGAGTTCGATCTTGCCAAGGGCGTGGTCAACCTGTTCCAGGAGCGCGGCTGCGACGGGATCAGCCTAGCCTATTGGGGCAAGGGCATGTCGGTGGGCGAGGCGCGCGTGTTTCGCCCGACCGACGAGCATGATTATCACATCATCGTCGAAGTGATGATCAACGGGCAGTCGATGCACGCCCTGCTCGATACCGGGGCGCCCACCACTCTGCTGGGCCGCCGGGCGGCCGAGCGCGCTGGCATAGATATGTCGGCGCCCGATGTGGTCAATTCGATGCGCATGGGCGGCATCGGCATGAAGCGGCGGGAAAGCTGGATCGTGCGCACCAAAACCATCTCGATCGGGGGCGAGGAAATCCGCAACAGCCCGATCCGGGTGATCGACGATGCCGACGACGATCGCTCGACCGACATGATCCTGGGCGTCGACTTTCTGCTGTCGCACCACATTATCGTGTCGCGCGCGCAAAGGCTGATGTTTCTGACGTATAACGGCGGGCCGATTTTTTCCGCGACGACCGATGGCGAAATCGGGCGGCTGGAAACCCGCGCGGAAAACATGGGCAAGGCCGAAACCACGGCCGATCCCAAGACGGCGGACGAATTTGCCGGGCGCGCTTCTGGCCGGATGGATCGCGGCGATACCGCCGGCGCGGTTGCCGATTTTTCCGAGGCGCTGCGCCTGGCGCCGACGCGGGCCGATCTGCTGGAGCATCGCGCCAATGCCTATCTGCGCAGCGGCAAGCTGGATCTGGCGCGCCAGGATCTCGATGCCGGCCTGGCGATCCGCCCTACCGATCACCGCCTGCTGACCCGGCGCGCGCAGCTCCGGCTGGCCACCGGTGACCGCGCCGGTGCGCGCGCCGATACCGATGCAGCGGCCGCGCATCTTCCCCCCGGCTCGCTCGATGTGATGCAGGTGGTCAATCTCTATGAGCGGCTGGGCGCGGCCGATCACGGGCTGGCACTGATCGATGCAGTAGTGGCGCTGCACCGCGACGATTCGGTCTATCCCAGCCTGCTCAACGCGCGCAGCTGGAACCGCGCCTTGGCCAATGCCGATCTCGATCGCGCGCTCAAGGACAGTGATCTGGCGATCAAGAAAGCCGGGCCGCAGCCGGCCATGCTCGATACCCGCGCCTTGGTGCAATACCGGCGCAAGGCCTATGCCGCCGCGATTGCCGACGAAACAACTGCGTTGGCAAGCAACCCGCGCCTGGCCGCGGCGCTGTTCGTGCGCGGGTTGGCACGCGATGCCAGCGGCGATGCCACCGGCGGGGCGGCCGATCTGGCCGCCGCCCGCGCTATCGCGCCGCGCATCGACCGGCGCTACAGGGCCTATGGCCTGATCGCCCCGCCAGCGCCGCATGCCGCGCCGGCCAAGCCGCCTGCGGGTGACGCGGACGAGGCAGAGGACGAGGACGAATAAGACGCCACAGGCGCGGCCACTGCGTTGCAAAGGCCCGATCAACTGCTATGTGTCATTACGATATGACAAGGCCCCGATCGGGCGGGAAGAGGTAATGATGCGCGTGTCCCTGCGTTGTCTTGGCGGCTTGCTGGCCGGCATGTCGGTTTTCGCGTTCACCCCGCTGGCCCATGCCGCCGCGGCTGCACCGGCGCCGCTGGGCAGTGATAGCTGCGCCGCCCTGACCCAGCCAGGCCATGTTGCCTGGCCCGAGGCCGGCACGCGGATCGTTGCGGCAACCTGGCGCCCGGCGGGCTATGCCGTGCCGCTGGTGGGCCAACCCGACGCGCCGCCCACCCAGGCCGTGCTGCCAGCCCATTGCGAGGTCGAAGGCGTGATGCACGAACGCCGTGGCGTCGATGGCCAGGCCTATGCCATCCGCTTCCGCCTGCGCCTGCCGAGCGATTGGAACGGGCGCTTCCTGATGCAGGGCGGGGGCGGCACCAACGGCACGGTGGGCGATGCGATCGGCAAGGTCAGCATGGACCAGGCACCGGCGCTTGCCCAGGGTTTTGCCGTGCTGGCGCAGGATTCCGGGCATGACAATGCCACCAACACCGATCCCGCGCGCGGCGGCATGGTGGCTTTTGCCCATGATCCCCAGGCCCGCGCCGATTACGGCGGCGCTTCGCTGCGCCCGGTAACCCTGGCGGCCAAGGCGCTGGTTGCGGCCTATTACGGGCGCAATCCGCGCTTCAGCTATTTCTATGGCTGTTCCAAGGGCGGGCAGGAAGGCATGGTCCTGGCCCAGCAGGAGCCCGATCTCTACAACGGCATCGTCGCTGCGGCGCCGGGCTTTGCCCTGCCGCGCGCCGCCCTGGCAGAGGCGTGGAATACCAAGGCGATGGGCGGCGTGCTGGCCGCGCGCGGCGACGCGCCCAGCGTGGCGAACCTTGCGCGCGCCTTTTCGGTGGAAGATGGCACGCGCGTACGCCAGGCGATCCTGGCGGCGTGCGACGGACTGGATGGTGCCAAGGATGGCATCGTCGCCGATGGCGCGCGCTGCACCAGCGCGCTGGTTGTGCCGCAATTGCGCGCCGCCGGACTGAGCCCGGCCCAGGTCACCGCGCTGGAGCAGATTCACGACGGGGTGCGCGATGGCGCCGGGCGGCAGATCTATCCCGGCTTTGGCTGGGATGCCGGCTGGTTCGATCCGGGCTGGCGCATCTGGATGACCGGCAGCCCGGATGGTCGCGTGCCGGCGCTCAACGTTGTGTTGGGCGGGCCATCGCGCGTGGTGCTGTTTGCCACGCCGCCGGGCAATGTGCCGCTGGCCCCCGATGCCATCCTGGCGGCGCAACTGGCGTTTGATCCGGCGCGCGATGCCGCGGCGGTGACCGCCACCGCGCCGGGCTGGCCGCGCTCTGCCTGGCAGGACGTGGGCGCGCATGTGCCCGATCTCGATCGCTTCCAAGCGCGCGGCGGCCGCCTGATCGTGCCGCATGGCGCATCCGATCCGGTCTTTTCGCTCAACGATACGCTGGGCTGGTGGCGCGCGCTCGATCGCCACAGTGGCGGGCGTGCGGCCAGCTATGCCCGCGTGTTTCCGGTGCCGGGCATGGCGCATTGCGCCGGCGGCCCGGCCACCGATCGCTATGACGCGTTGCGCGCGCTGGTCGATTGGGTGGAGCAGGGTAAGGCGCCCGAAGCGCTGGCGGCCAAGGCCGGCCCAGCCACGCCCTGGCCCGGGCGGGAGCGGCCGCTGTGCCGCTATCCGCTGGTGGCCAAGACCAAGGGCGGCGTGACGGCCTGCGCCATGCCACCCAAGACCGCCCGCCGCTGATCAGCGCACCTTGTAGACGGCAATGTCCACGGCCGGGTGGGCCGGGTCATTGCCGCCGGTGACCGTGGCGACATAGGCGCCGCTGTTGAGCCAGCCTTGCGGGCCGAGCGGCGCCTCGAACATAGGCATGCCCACCATCTGCGGCTTTTCGCCGTGGGGGCCGGGGCAGGCCTTGGCGTGGTTGACCACGTTGATCACGGCCCCGTCGGCGGCCTTGAGCATATAGTCGGCATGCAGTTCGATGCAGCCGCCCGCGCCGTGCAACTGCCAGTCCCACCCGCCAGGCAGCACCACGCCGTGCAGCATGGGCCCATCGACCGTGCCCCCGGTTATGCGCACCAGGCTGCGCCCGCCGCGCGGCGTCTGGCCCACGTCAAGGCTTTCGCCCAACAGGACATGCGCGCGGAACGCCGGCTCCAGCACGGGGGGCGGTGCCATGGGCGCATCGGCATGGGCCAAGGCGGGCAGCGCAGCGACAGGGGCGGCGAGAAGGGCCAGCGCCGGGGCGGCAAGGCGTGGTAACAGGGTTGCGAACATCGGATGGTGGGCCTTTCAGGATGGCGCTCTTGCGCGTTTGAGTAAACGATTGTGCAAATAGCCGCCTTATGCAAGATGGCATGGCCGCGACGGCGAGGGAGAAGGTGATGATCAACAGACGGTCGGTCTTGCGCCGGGGTGGCGTGGCGCTGGGGGTTGGCCTGGGTGGGATGGGCCTGAGCAGCCTGGGCATCGGCGGGCTGGACTTTGCCAGCGCGGCGGCGGCCGATCCGCTCGCCGGCGTCGATCCCGAGTTGCGCGCTGGCGCGGCCACTGTCCTGGCCATGGGGGCCAAGCTTTCCCCGCTGACCACCGCGCGGCTGCCGATCCTGCGCGCCGGCGGGGCGGCGATGGCCGGGCCGCTGCGCGCCGATGTGCCGGTGGAAGCGCGCAAGATCGCGGTGGGGCCAGGCATTCCCGACGTAACGGTGCAGGTGATCAATGCCAGCAGCGGGGCCGGCAGCCGGGCCAGCGGTGGCCCGCGCCCGGCGATCCTGCACACCCATGGCGGCGGGTTCGTGGCCGGTTCCGCCCTGGCCGAGCGCGGCTATCTGCAGGATTTTGCCCACGCCCTCGATTGCGTGATCGTCTCGGTGGAATATACCCTGGCGCCCGAGGCACGGTTTACCCGATCGGTGGCGGAAACCTATGCCGGGCTGCGCTGGCTGCATGACCAGGCCGAGGCGCTGGGCGTCGACCGGCGGCGGCTGGCGGTGATGGGCGAAAGCGCCGGTGGCGGCCATGCCGCCCTGCTGGCGATCCAGGCGCGCGACCGGGGCGAGGTGCCGCTGGTCTTGCAGGTACTGACCTATCCCATGCTCGATGATCGCACCGGCAGCACGGTGATGCCGCCTCCGGGCATCGGCAAGCTGGGCTGGGACGCGCAGGCCAATCGCTTTGGCTGGGAGAGTTTCCTGGGCGCCACGCCGGGATCGCGTGCGGTGCCGGCGGCCGGGGTGCCGGCCCGCTGTGCGCGCCTGGCCGGCCTGGCGCCGGCGTTCATCGCGGTGGGCGGGATCGATCTGTTCGTGGATGAAGACATCACTTATGCCCGGCGCCTGACCGATGCCGGCGTGCCGACCGAACTGCTGGTGATCCCCGGCGCCTATCACGGGTTTGACCGCGTGGTGCCCGATGCATCGCCCTCGCGCCGGTTGATCGCGGCGCGGCTGGCGGCCTTGCGCCGCGCGTTTGGCCAGCCGGCGGGATAGGCGCCCGCCTGGGCACAGGCATGGCCTTGCCGTGGGATAGCCGCCGCGCCATGGTGCCGGCGGCAGCGGCGATACGATGAAACGGACCACATGAATCTCAAGCAATTTGCTGAACTGGCAGGGGTTTCCACCGCAACCGCATCCCGCGCGCTGAGCGGGACGGGCCGGGTCAGCGAAGAGACCACCAGCCGGATCGTCGCCCTGGCGGAAAAGCTGGGCTATCAGCCCAACGCCATCGCCCGCAACCTGCGCACCCAGCGCACGATGACCGTGGGCGTGGTGGTGCCAATGGGCCACGATGCGTTGCAGCACCTGTCTGACCCGTTCTTCAACACGATGATCGGCTTCCTCGCCGATGCCCTGGTCGAGCATGGCTATGACCTGCTGCTCTCGCGCGTGCTGCCCGATGATGAGCGCTGGCTGGATCGTTACATCGGCACCGGCCGGGTCGATGGCATTCTGGTGATCGGCCAATCGGATCAATACCATGTGATCGAGGGCATGGCCCGCCGCTATCGCCCGATGGTGGTGTGGGGCGGGCAGATGCCAGGGCAGCGCCATTGCGCGGTGGGATCGGACAATTTCCGCGGCGGGCAGATGGCGGCCGAACACCTGATCGCGCGGGGGTGCCGCCTGCTGGCTTTTGCCGGGCCGGGGCTGGGGGTGGAATTTGGCGAGCGCCTGGCCGGGGTGCGCGCCGCGCTGGCCGCTGCCGGCCTGCCGCCGCCGGTGGAACTGCCCTCGCACTTCGAGCCCGATGCCGCCTATCGCGATCTGGCCAAGCACCTGGGCGCGCTCGACAGCATGCCCGACGGCATCGTTGCCGGCGCCGACGTGACGGCCGCCAGCATGCTCAAGGCGCTGGCCGAAATGGGCTGTGACGTGCCGGGCACGATCAAGGTCATCGGCTATGACGGGCTGCCGATCGCCGGGCATCTCGTGCCAGCGCTCACCACGATCGACCAGCACTTGCGCGAAGGGGCGCGGATCATGGTCGATCTGTTGATGCGGCGCATTGCCGGCGAAGACGCGCCCTCGGTGCGGATCGAGCCGCGCCTGCTGGTGCGCCAGTCAACCTGAGCGCAAACCACCTGAAAACAGCCAATGTGACAGCGTGAGACACCCGCCAAGGCGGCCAAGGCAATTTTTGCGCATCGATGCGCAATCGATTGCGCAAACGAAAATGATGGCGTAGGCGTAGCGTCGAATCGCGGACGACCACGCGCCGGCCCGGCCGGTGCAGCGCCGATCCAACCAGGGAGAGAGACACATGATCCATCGCACCATCCTGCTCGGCTCGGCCGGCATCCTGGCTTTGGCCCTGACGGCGCCCACCACCGCCTTGGCGCAGGAAGCCGCCCCGCAGGCCGCGCCCGAGGCAGTGGCCGATACGCCACCCGCCGAAATCGTCGTTACCGCGCAAAAGAGCAGCGAGCGCATCAGCAAGGCGCCGATCGCGGTCAGCGTGGTCGCGCAGGGCCTGCTCGATCGCCAAGGGCTGACCACCGGCGAACAGCTGGCCACCACGGTGCCTTCGCTCAAGCTGTCGCAGAACGGCTTTGCCATTCGCGGCATCGGCAGCAACAACGGCTTCAGCGGCTATTCCACCGTCGCCACGCAGATCGACGGCATCTACAATCCGTTTTCCGCCGCGCTGACCATGGCGGTGTTCGACGTGGCCTCGATCGAAGTGCTGCGCGGGCCGCAGGGCACGGTCTATGGCCGCAATGCCACGGCTGGCGTCGTCAACATCAATACCGCTGATCCGGGGCGCAACCTGGGTGGCAGCGCCAGCGTGCAGTATGGCCGCTTCAACGATATCCGCGCCCAGGCCGCGATCGACCTGCCGATTGCCGATACGTTCGGCATCCGCATTGCCGCCTTCCATCAGATCAACGACGGCTATGGCCCGCAGTTCAAGACCGACCGCTTTGACAAGACCGATCTCTCGGCCGTGCGCGTCACTGCCAAGTGGGATATCACGCCCAACCTGAGCTGGCGCGTTTCGGGCGCCTATGGCGAAAACAACAGCACCGTGCCGGCGGTCTATCTGCGCAACTATACCTATTATCCCAATGCCGATCTCAAGGCCGGCACGTTTGGCCAGGGCGTGATCGTGCCGAGCGATGCGGTCAATCCCGGCCTCGATCTGGTGACCAACAATCGCCAGGCGGTCAAAAGCTATGACGTGCGCTCGAAGATGGTGTGGCGCGCATCGGGCGCGCTTAGCCTGACCTGGCTGGCTGGCTATTCCGAACTCAAGAACAACGGCGTGACCGCAACCAGCGGCGTATTCTCGCAGGAATACATCAACCAGCGCATGCAGACCTGGTCGCACGAACTGGACGTGAACTATGAAAGCGGGCCGATCAAGCTGGTTGCCGGCGCCTATATCTCGGAAGACAAGCAGCCCTCGGGCCAGCGCCTGCTGCACGCCGGCAACACCGCGCCGGCACCGTTCAACAGCGTGTACAACATCTTTGGCGCCAAGGTGGCCGGCACCGGCAACCAGATTTCCACGATCAGCGCGGTGGACGTGGTCAACACCTATTCGGGCACGGGCAGCCGTTCCAAGGCGCTGTTCGGCCAGGCGACGCTCAAGCCGGTCGCGGGCCTGCGCATCAATCTGGGCCTGCGTTCGACCTGGGACAAGGTATTCTCGCGCGAGCAGCAATTGGTCTGCCAGGGCGACACGGTGACGCGCGCCAATATCAGCTCCACCACCTGCCCGACCTTTGCCCTCGCCTATACCGACGACAGCAACCGTCCGGCGGCCAAGTTCAGCAAGGTGAACTGGAAGATCGGCTTCGATGCCGACATCACGCCTGACGTGATCGGCTATGCCTCGGTATCGACCGGCTATCGCGGCGGTGGCCTGCAGGCCAGCACCAACCCCGCTGCGTTCCGCCAGTATGCGCCTGAAACCGTGACCAACTATGAAGCGGGCCTGCGCGCCAACCTGCTCAACAACCGCCTGTTCGTGGGCCTTACCGCCTATCAGATGGACTATCGCGACCTGCAGGTTTCGACGATCATCGTCGATCCGGTGCAGGGGCCGATCGCGGTGACGACCAATGCCGCCAAGGCGCGCATTCGCGGGGTTGAGCTGGAAACCACGTTCCGGCCGACCTCGGCCGATCGCTTCTCGGGCTATATCTCGCTGATGGACGCCAAGTTCCGCAGCTTTGCCAATACGCCCGATGGGCTGCTCTATGCCGACACGATGTACAACATCTTTGCGCCGCTGCTGGGCTATGCGCCTATCAATGCCGCCACGACCGACAACACCGGCAAGCGCCTGCCCAATGCCCCGACGTTCAGCGCGCGCGCCAGCTATGGCCACACGTTCACATTTGCCTCTGGCGCCAAGATCACGCCGGCGGTGGATTTCTATTACCAGACCCACAGCTATGCCACGGCGCAGAACATCGCGCAGGGCCTGATCGATGGCTATACCAAGACCGACCTCAACCTGCAGTTCGACGAGGCCAGCGGCCATGCCTATGTCAACCTGTTCGTCAACAATCTGGAAGATCGCCGCATTCCCACGCTGGTGACGCCGGTGTGGAGTTCGACCACGGCAAGCTATGCGCCGCCGCGCACCTATGGCATTCGCATCGGCTTCAAGTATTGACGCTGGAAAGCGCGAACGTGCGAAGGGAAGGGCGATGGACCATGCAATCAACCGGCGGGGCATGCTGGGCCTGTTGGGGGGCGCCATGATGGCCGGTTCGTTTGCCGATGCCGCGGCGGGCCATGCGCGCGCGCCGCTGCAAACCCCGATCGGGGCGAGCGCCCTGCCGCCGGCGTGGCAGGCGGCAGAGGCCGTGCCGCTGTGGCAGGGGCGCGTGGCGCCGGGTGGAACCTTTCACCCGGCCGGGCGCGCGGCCGATCTGGCGGCCACGTTCGTGACCGACGTGGCTGCGCCGGAACTGCGCGTGTTCCGCCCGCACCAAGGCAATGGTCGCGCGCTGCTGGTCATTCCGGGCGGGGCTTATACCTTCGTTTCGGTGCGCAACGAAGGCGTGGACGTGGCCGTGCGGTTTACCGCGCTGGGCTATACCGTGTTCGTGCTGGTCTATCGCCTGCCCGGCGAAGGCTGGACGCCGCGCGCCGATGTGCCGCTGGCCGATGCCCAGCGCGCGATGCGGCAGATCCGCGCCCTGGCCGGCACGCACGGGTTTGATCCGGCGCAAGTGGCGGCGATCGGCTTTTCCGCCGGTGGCCATCTCGCCGCTTCGCTGCTGACCGGGTATGACGAGGTCTTGTTCGCGCCGGGCGATGCGATCGACCGTCTGGATGCGCGGCCGGCCTGCGGCGTGCTGGTCTATCCGGTGATCGCGATGGAGCCGCCCTATACCCACGCCTATTCGTGCAGCCGCTTGCTGGGCGATCATCCCGATGCGGCGCTGATCGCGCGGCGCTCGCCGGCGCGCCATGTTGGCGCGCAGACGCCGCCGGTGATGCTGGCGCATTCGTTCGATGATCCGGCCGTGCCATGGCAGAACAGCACGCTGTTCATCGAAGCGATGCAGGCTGCCCACCGCCCGGTGGAGGCGCACTTCTTTGAGGAAGGCGGCCACGGCTTTGGCACCGGCCCGGCCAATGCGCCGGCCGGGCAGTGGACAAACCTGGCCGCAAGCTGGCTCGACCGCCAGCTGGGCTAGGCTAGGCCAGAAACACCCGGCACAGCAGCGCGAGGGCGAGGGCAGGCGGCATCGCGATCAGGCCCAGCTTGAAAAACGTGGCAAAGCCCACGTCTTCGCCCTCGCGCCGGATCACCTGCAGCCACAGGATCGTGGCGAGCGAGCCGGTGATCGACAGGTTTGGCCCAAGATCGACGCCGATCAGCAGGGCATCGACGACCACGCGGGGCGGGTGTGCCAGGGCCACCGTTCCGGCCGCGACCAGCCCGGCGGGCAGGTTGTTCATGATGTTGCACACAAACGCCAGCACCGTGCCGGCGGCCAGCGCCGTCGTTGCCGGCTGGGCCGTGGCCTGCGACAGCATCCGCGCCAAGGCGCCGATCGCGCCGGTACGATCCACCGCCTCTACCACCACGAACAGGCCCGCGACCAGCGGCAACACGCCCCAGGACACGTGGCGCGCCAGGCCCAGCGGCGATTGCCGCGCGAACAGCGAAACGCCGATGGCGCAGGCCAGGCCCGCCACGGCCGTGGGCAGCCCGAGCGGGCGATCGAGCGCCGAGGCGGCGAGCAGCACGCCGGCCGTCAGCACGATCGCCAGCACTGCCGCCTTGCCCGCGCGCGATAGCGCGGGCCGTTCCACCACGGCGGCGCACGTGCCGGCCAGATCGCGGCGGAAATACCAGCGCAGCACGGCATAGGTGGTGCCGATTGCCGCCAGCGAGGGCAGGGCAAAGGCCGCCAGCCACGGTCCCAGCGGCGGCATGTGCCCGCCATAAAGCACGAGGTTGGCGGGGTTGGAGATGGGCAGCACGAAGCTGGCGGCATTGGCGATCAGCGCGCAGGCAAACAGCAGCGGCAAAGGCTCTGCCCGCGCCTTGCGCGCCACGGCAAAGACCGCCGGGGTCAGCACCACGGCGGTGGCATCGTTGGACAGGAACACGGTGACCACCGCGCCGGTGGCATAGACCAGCGTGAACAGCCGCGCGCGCGATCCGCCGGCGTGGTTGACGGCGGCAGCGGCGACCCAGTCAAACACGCCGTGCTGGCGCGCCGCCTCGCTCAGCAGCATCATGCCCGTCAGGAACAGGTAAACGTCGAGCCCCTTGGCCACGGCGGCGCCGGCGGCGGGCAGCGGCATCAGTCCGGTCAGCACCAGCAATGCGGCGCCGCTGGCGGCCCAGATCCATTCGGGCCAGCGCATCGGGCGCGCGATCACGCCGGCGGTGGCAAGGCTGGCGATCGCCCAGATGGCGCCGGTTGCAGTTGGCATCGACGCCGTCATGGCCGCCCGGCGCCGGCCGCGCAAGCCGGGCGCAGTGTGCCGGCAAAGCCTATCCACAGCGCCAGGCTGGCGAGGGCAAAGCCGCCGAGAATGAAGAACGTGGCATGATAGCCCAGCATCTGCGCCAGCCAGCCGCCGATCGCGGGAGAGAGGCTGGCGCCCACGCCCTGCACAGTCATCACCGCGCCCTGGCCCACGTTGACGCGGCCCGTGCCATCGAGCAGGCAGGCGATCAGGCCGGGCACCGCCACGCTTTGCAGGCCGGCGCCAATGCCATCTAGCGCCTGGACCGGCCACACGCCCCAGTGTTCGATAAAGGCGCCGGCAAGCAGCCCGCGCAGCGGCAGCGCCGCGAACGACACCAGCAGCACCAGCCAATAGCCGCGCTGATGCGCCAGCTTCATCGCCGCGAGGCTGGCCACGATCATTACGGCCTGGGCCACCATCACCGTGGTCGCGGTGAACATGGCCGGATCGCCCTTGCCCATGCCCACCACCGCCATGCCATAAAGCGGCAGCATTGCCCCGTTACCGAGATGGAAACAGGCGAGCGCAGCAGCCAGGATCAGCAGCGGCTTGTTCGACAGTAGTTCACGAAAGCCCTCGGCCTGGCCATCGGCACTGGCCTGGTGTTCCGGCTCCAGCCCGCGCGCGGCGCGGTGATCGATCGCGCGTTCGGGGATCGAGAGCACGGCGGTGATCGCCAGGACGCCGAACGCTGCCGCCAGGAAGAAGATCGCCGGCATGCCAAAGCGCCAGCCAAGCCAGCCGGACAGCCCGGCGCCGACCAGATTGCCGGCATGGTTCCACGCCTGGTTGCGGCCGTTCTGCGCGTTGAAGCCGCGTTGCCGTACTACGCCCAGGGTAATCCCCGCCACGGCCGGGCCGATCGCTGCGCCGGCAATGGCGGTGGCGACCTGGCTGCCGGCGACAACCAGGAACGCCTGCGACCACAAGAGCAGGAACGAGGCAAGCACGGTGCAGATGCCGGTGATCACCACCACCCAGCGCTTGTGCGCGGTGTGATCGATAAAGGCGCCGGCCGGCACGGTCATCGCCATGCCGGCAATGCCGCCGGCGGTCATCACCGTGCCGATCGGCCCCGTCTGCCAGCCGCGCTGCTGCAGGAACACGCCGAGGAACGGGCCGATGCCGGCCTGCATATCAGCCATGAAGAAATTGAGCGCCTGCAAGGCGCGGGTTGCGCGCCGCCGATCGGCATTGTCCGTTGCTGCTGCGCCCACGCCCTTAACCCTTTGAACCCGCTTTGGCTGGTGAACTCTGCCGTGGCGGGATGTTTCCCTGGCAATGGGGGCATGGGGTGCGGCTTAGGGCAGGGTGGCGAAAAAGGCCTCCAGGGCGGCGAGGCTGTCGGGCTCGTCCATCATCGGAGCGTGGCCGATGCCGGGAATGGCGGCGAGCCGGGCCTGCTGCTTGCCCGCAACCATGGCCTGGGCCACGGCTTCATCCAGCAGATCGGTGGCCGTGCCGCGCAGCAGCAGGACCGGGCGATCCTGGGCAAAGGCATGCCATTTGCCCCAGGGATCGGGATCGGCCACGATCTTGCCAAAGGCCTGGGCGATGGCCGGATCGTAATCCGCCACGATCGCGCCGTCCTCCTCGCGGAACAGGCGGCGGGCCATGGCCAGCCAGTCTGCCGCGCGATAGTGGGGAAAGACATCGGCGTTGAGCGTGGCGCAGGCCTTGGCCGCATCGTCCCACGTGGCGATAGCGCCACCCTTGCCGACATAGCCGGCAATGCGCGCGAGGCCGCGGGGGGACAGTTCCGGGCCGATATCGTTGATGACGGCGGCCGCGACGCGGGCGGGGGCGTGGGTGGCGAGGGCCACCGTGATCAGCCCGCCCATCGACGTGCCGATAAACACCGCGCGGGCGATGCCCAGGCCATCGAGCAGGGCGCAGACATCGGCCACATAGGTGTCCACGTCATAGCGCTGCGCCGGATCGCGCGCTGAAAGCCCGCGCCCGCGCATGTCGAGCGCCAGCACCCGGCGCCCCCGCGCGGCGAGCCACGGGGCGAGTGCCTCGAAATCGCGGGAATTGCGCGTCAGGCCGTGCAGGCACACCACCGGCAGCCGCGCCGGGCCGGGCGCTGCGGCATAATCCCGGCCCGACAGCGCCAGCCCATCGGGCGATGTCCACTGGCGCAGGGCGAACGGCGCAGAACCCGTCACGCGCGTTCCTCCCCGCTGGCACTTGGCGATGACAGGCCATGGGCGAGCAGGCGTCCGGCCTCCTGCACCACGGCTTCGGGGGCCTCATCGCCCCACACGCCAAAGCGCAGGCCGAGGAACACGTTCATGCCCATGATCGCCCAGGCGCGCACTTCGCTGTCGCCTGCGCTGATCTCGCCGCGCTGGGCGGCTGCTTCCAGTCGGGCGGCGATGCGCGCGGCCGAATTGGTGTAGTGCTCGCGATAGGCGGCCGGATCGACGAATTCGGATTCATCGATGATCCGGTAGATCTCCTTGTGCTGGCGCACGAAGTTCAGATAGGCGAGCTGGCCGGCGCTTTCGGCGGCAAGCTGGTTGGGCGCGGCGGCAATGATGGGGCCGACGAAATCCTTCACCTGCCCCGAAAGATCGCGCACCAGCGCCTGGAAGATCGCTTCCTTGCTGTCAAAATAGACGTAGAAGCTGCCGGTGGCGACGCCGGCGCGCGCGGTGATCTGGCTGATCGCGGCATCGTGAAAGCCCTTTTCGCCAAACTCTTCGGCCGCCGCATTGAGCAGCGCGCGCAGCGTACGCCGGCCGCGCTCGGTCTTGGGCACCTTGGACGGGCGGGGCGCTGGTGCCGCCGCCGCGGCATCGGGCTGCGGTGCCGCCGTGGCGGAGGAAGGCGCGGGAGAAGTCCGGGTTTCAGCCATGAGCAGCCAGTTCTAATTTGAAGAGTGATTCATTTTTCACTAGTATGCCGGAACCGGCCGGCAGCGCAAGGTACAGCCAAGTCCACGCCGCGCTCAATGGGAGAGACGAATGCCACCTGCGCCAGAATCGCACGATAGCTTGCCCTTGCTGCGCCGCCCGGCGTTCGTGCTGGCGATGCTGCTGGTGGTCTATACGTTCAATTTCATCGATCGGCAGATCCTGGGCATTCTCGCCGGGCCGATCAAGGCCGATCTGGGCCTGAGCGACACCCAGCTCGGCGCGCTGGGCGGCTTTGCCTTTGCCCTGCTCTATTCCACCATGGGTCTGCCGCTGGCCTGGCTGGCCGATCGGCGCGGGCGCACGCGGGTGATTGCGGCCTCGCTGGCGGTGTGGAGCGCGTTTACCGCGCTGTGCGGCATGGTTTCGGGCTTTTGGGCGATGTTTGCCTGCCGGCTGGGCGTGGGCGTGGGAGAGGCTGGCGGGGTGGCGCCATCCTATGCGCTGATTTCCGATACCTTTCCGCCGCAGCGGCGGGCGCGGGCCCTGGCGATCTATTCGCTGGGCATCCCGCTGGGATCGGCAGCGGGCATCCTCCTGGGCGGCTATGTCGCGGCGGCGGTGAACTGGCGCGCGGCGTTCCTGGCGGTGGGCCTGGCTGGCCTGGCATTCACCCCGCTGTTTGCCTGGACCGTGCGCGATCCGCGCCGTCCGCAAGCGGGGGAAGCGCCGGCGATGCGCGCGGTTCTGGCGATCCTGGCGCGCAAGCGCAGTTTCTGGCTGCTGGCGCTGGGCGCGGCATCGTGTTCGATGATGGGCTATGGCCTGGCGTTCTGGCTGCCCTCGCTGATGCGCCGCTCGTTCGCGCTGGGCCTGGTCGAAACCTCGCAGTTCTTTGGCCTGCTGCTGCTGGTGGGCGGCTCTGCCGGGGTGATGGCCGGGGGCGTGCTGGCCGATTGGCTGGGCACGCGCAGCCGCGCCGCCTATGCCCGTGTGCCCGCGCTGGCGTTCCTGGCCGGGGTGCCGCTGTTCGTCGCCGGGCTCCATGCCGGCAGCGCCGCGCTGGCGTTCTGGCTGTTCCTGTTGCCCCAGGCGCTGGTCTATATCTGGCTCGGCCCGATCCTGACCGCGGTGCAGCACCTGGTGCCCGCACCGATGCGCGCCACGGCCTCTGCCGCGTTCCTGCTGATCAACAACCTGATCGGCGTGGGCCTGGGGTCGCTGACCATCGGCAAGCTGTCTGACCTGCTCACGCCGCATTTCGGCAACGATGCGCTTCGCCAGGCGATCCAGATCGGCCTGGGCTTCTACCTGCTCGCGGCCGTGCTGATGCTGGCAGGCGCGCGCCATCTGGCGCGGGAATGGGTGGATTGATTTTGCCGCGCCACGGCGCAACATAGGCCGATGTTGCGCACGCTCTATCCCCCGATCGAACCCTATGAAACCGGCACGCTCGATACCGGCGAGGGGCATGTCATCGCCTATGAACGCTGCGGCACGCCCGGCGCGACGCCGGCGGTGTTCCTGCATGGCGGGCCGGGCGGTGGCATTTCGCCCACCCACCGGCGCCTGTTCGACCCGGCGCGCTATGACGTGCTGCTGTTCGACCAGCGCGGCTGTGGCCGCTCCACTCCCCATGCCGGGCTTGAGGCGAACACCACCTGGCACTTGGTGGCCGATATCGAGCGGCTGCGCGAGATGGTCGGCGCGCAGCAGTGGCTGGTGTTCGGAGGCTCGTGGGGCTCCACCCTCGCGCTCGCCTATGCCCAGGCGCATGTCGACCGCGTCAGCGCCATGGTGCTGCGTGGCATCTATCTGTGTTCCCAGGCAGAGCTGGACTGGTTCTATCAGTTCGGCGTGTCGCAGATGTTTCCCGACAAATATGCCCGCTTTGTCGCGCCGATCCCGCCCGAGGAACGCGGCAACATTTTGGCCGCCTATCACCGCCGCCTGACCACCGGGCCGATGGAAGAGCGCATTGCCGCTGCGCGGGCATGGAGCCTGTACGAGGGCGAGACGATCACCCTGCTGCCCGATGCGGCCAACAGCGCGCAGCACGATGATGGCCATTTCGCCCTGGCCTTTGCCCGGATCGAAACCCACTATTTCACGCATGGCTGCTGGCTGGAGCCAGGCCAGCTGCTCGCCGGGGCAGAGCGGCTGCGCCATATCCCCGCCACGATCGTGCATGGCCGTTATGACATGCCGTGCCCAGCCCACTATGCCTGGGCGCTGCACCAGGCCTGGCCCGAGGCGGAGTTTCACCTGGTCGAAGGGGCGGGCCACGCCTTTTCCGAGCCGGGCATTCTCGATCAGCTGATCCGCGCCACCGATCGCTACGCGCGATAGGCGCGGCGGCCAGGCACCTGCAACTGCACCACCACGCCGCCGGTGGCGCCGTTGCGGATTTCGATCCGCGCGCCCAGCGTGGCGGCGCGTTCACGCATGCCGATCAGGCCGAAGTGGCCCGCCGCATCTTGCGTGGCGCCGGTAAAGCCGACGCCATCGTCGCTGATCCGCAGGGTGAGCATGCGGCGGCCGTGATGCAGCGCGATGGTGATGGTCTGGGCCTGAGCGTGGCGACGGGCATTGGCCACTGCTTCGTGGGCGATCGCCACGCACTCCTCGGCCACGGCGATCGCCACCGTGCGCGGCTTGCCACTGCAGCGCAGCATCACGGGCGGGACATGGCCATCGCTGCATAGCGGCGCCAGCGCGCGCGCCAGATCGACGGCATTGGGCGCCGGGGAGCGCAAGTCGATCACGCGGTCACGCGCGGCGGCAACCACGTCATCGCCGCGTTCGAGTGCGGCATCGAGTTCGGCCCGCGTGGTGCGATCGAGTGCGCCGCGCGCGGCCACCGCCTGGAACCGCAGGATCAGGCCCTGCACCCCTTGCAGCAGGGTATCGTGCAATTCGCGCGCGATGCGCTCGCGCTCGGCGATCTGGCCCTCGCGCTTGGCCTTGGCGCGCGCGATCAGCACGCGGGTGCGCTGGCGATAGAGCGCCTGGGCCACGAACAGCACCAGCGCGGCGACGGCGAGGCGAAACCAGGTGGTCTGCCAGAATGCCGCGCGAATGGTGAAGGTCAGCGCGGCGCCCTGCGGCTGCCAGGCGCCCTCACGGTCGGTGGTCTGCACGTCAAAGCGATAGGTGCCGGGCGCCAGGTTGGCATAGGAGATGTCTTGCGCGGTGCCATTGGCCACCCAGCCATCGTCCAGCCCGCCAAGCCGCACGCGAAAGCGCCGCTGCGCCGGGGTGGCGAGATCGAGCACGCCATAGCGGATGGTCACCTGCGTCGTCCCCACCGGCAGCGCCAGGCCCGGCCGCGCTGGCCATTCGTGGCCATTGGCGCCTAGCGCGCGCACGAACAGCGAAAAGCGGGTTTCGGGCAGGGGATTGGCCCAGGGCAATGCTTCAAGCACGCCTTGGCGGGTGAGGGCAAAGACGCGATCCTGCCCATCGCGCACGATCTGTTCGCCCGAACCGGATTGGGGCAGGGCAATGCGGCGATCGTCATCATCAAACGTGACGTGCGGAATCGGCCGCGTCGGGTTGGCAAAGGCTTGGGTGAGCGCGGCGGTGCTGACCCGCGACAGGCCGTGATAGCCGATCAGCCAGGTCTGGCCAGCGGCGGTGGAAACAACACCGCGCGTATCGAACAGCCAGGGATGATCGCGCGCGTCGAGGATTTGCACACCTTTGTCATCCAGGCGCAGCAGGCCCGTGGTGCCGCCCACCAGCACATCGTCAGCGCGCACGCTCAGCGTGCCGGGCCGCTCGAACCCGATCTTGCTGCCATCCCAGGTGCTGAGCGCGCCATGATCGAGCCGGGCGATGGTGCGCCGATCGAGGATCATGACCAGGCGCCCCTGCCGGTCGAAGGCCAGGCTTTGCGGCTGGCCGAGCCGGGGGTCGAGCGCCACCGGTTCCAGCCGTGCCCCCACCTGGTGCAACAACCCCAGGCCGCTGGGCGAAAGCCACAGCGCGCCACTGGCATCGGCGGCGCAATCCTTCACTTCCAGCACGTGCCGGGGCATGGGAAGCGTCTGGCCACGGTGCGGCCCGGCCACCACCTGGGCATGATCCGGGCTGATCGCCCAGACATCGCCATTGGCGCCCGCGCACAGGCCCATGACCCACGGTGGCACCTGGGCCAGCGGGCGCGGCGCCTGGTCGGGATCGATCTGGTACACCGCCGCATCGTTGGCAAGATAGACGCGGCCACCCTGGGCCGTGGCCAGGAGACCGCTGCCGCCGCGCGGCGCCATATTCGGCAGCACGCGCAGCGGTGAGGGAGAAAACCGGTCAAGCCCGCGCTCTGTCCCCACCCAGACATTGCCATCGCGATCAGCCAGGATCGGAGATGCGCGATCAGAGGTCAGGCCCTGCTCTTCGCCGATCCGCTCCACCGCGCCACTGCGCGGCCAGATCGCCACCAGGCCCGAGATCGCGGTGGTGGCCCAGATCCGCCCGAACGGATCGGCCACGGCGCGATAGAAGTTGGCCGACGGCAGCGCGGTGCCCGGCACGACAAGCCGAGCGGCGGCGCCGCGATCCGGCACGCGGCGCAGACCTTGGGAATCGATGAGATAGAGCGCATCGTCGGGCGTCTGCATCATGGCGCCGCCGCCCGACACGGTGAGCGGCACCGCCGTGGGGTGAAACGGGCCAGGCCCAATCGGCCAGCGGAACGGCTGCCCGCCCCAGGTGACGAACCACATGTCCCCCTGGCGCGAAAGCAGCTGCGGTTCGGCCTCGTTGGTGTCGAACGTGGGGGCGATCATCGCCTGCCAGCCACCGGCGGTGTGGCGATAGACCGCATGCTCGCCATCGCCCACCGCGATCCACGGCTCGCCATCCGGGCCGATCGTGATGCTGGTGATTTCGGCGGCATCGCCGGGGCGGCCAGCATCGTGCAGGCGCCCGTCGCGATAGACCGCCACGCCGCCGCGCCCGGCATAGCCCAGCCAGATGCTGCCATCGGGCGCGGCGGCCAGCGCGCTGACGGCGGTGGCGGCGCGGGGGTGGCCGGGCGGCGGCGGCACCGCTTCGAACGTGGTGCCATCGAAGCGGAACAGCCCTTCGACGCTGCCCACCCACAGGAAGCCGTCGCGGTCTTGCGCCAGGGATTGCACAAAGCGCGGGGCATGATCGCGCGCGGTCCAGCTGCGGTGCTGCCAGGCCGGTGGCGGTGCGGGCTGCTGGGCCGCGTGGGGCTGGACCGTCACTGGCGGGGCGCCCGCGCCGGGCGCCGCCAGGCCTGCCAGGCCGCAGAGCGCGAACAGCACCACGGCGCCGCCGCGCCAGAGGGGAAGAAGTTTGCCTTGCGTGTGTGTCATGCCCGGTCGCCGTCCATCGGCAATCGCGGGCGCTTGCGCAAGGGTGTGTGTAAAAGCCTGCGCGCCGGGGCTTGCCCCAGCGCGCAGGCTTTTACCGCCCGCTCACTCAGACGCGGGTGATGATCGTTTCGATCGGCAGGCGCGACTTGGGCAGGCGGCCGTTGTAATCGGCATCCTTGTCGGCATAGCCCAGCGCGACCACGAACAGGCTGGTGAAGCCCTTGTCCCGCAGGCCGAATTCAGCGTCGAGCAGGCGCGTGTCGATCCCTTCCATCGGCGTGGCATCGATGCCCAGCGCGGCCGCGCCCAGCAGGAACTGCCCGAGGTTGAGATAGACCTGCTTGTCCAGCCAGTGCTGCTGGTCGCGCGTGTCGAACTTGTGGATGCCCGAAAAGGTGATGCGTCCGCCATTGGCGCGCGCCTTCATCCCTTCGGGATCGGCGGCAAAGCGGCCATCGGCCTCTTCCTGGGCGGTAATGCGGGCGATGTGTTCGGCGCTGGCATCGATCAGGCTGGCAAAGACCACCACATGCGAGGCGTCGCGGATGGCCTTGGCATTGAAGGCAAAGCGTTCCTGCGCGGCCTTGGCCACGCGTTCCTTGCCTTCGTCCGTGCCGGCCACGATGAAGTGCCAAGGCTGGAGATTGGTGCTCGACGGGCTGAAGCGCAGCAGGTTTTCCAGCGTTTCCATATCAGCGTCGCTGATGCGGCGCGCGGGGTCATAGGCCTTGGCCGTGTGGCGACGGCGGGCGGTGGCAAGAATGTCGGACAGGGGAAATTCTCCTGGGGCTGGGCAGCCGGGCAGCGGGCGCCCGGCGGGGGTCAGCCCGCGTTATGGGTATTGCCTGCGGCATATTCCATGGCCTTTGGGGCAGGCCCGATCAGATCGGGCCATGATTTTTTCTCTGCACGCAGGGCATTGCCCTGGGCGCCGCGCGGCGATAGGGAGGCGCCAATCGCATGGACCCGGTGCAACCCCGGGTGGCTATTCCGGCCGCCAATCCGCCGGACAATGCTTGTCGCCGGGGCGCTATTCAGCCCTGTGGCCGGCCGTTGGCAGCCCCTGCTGCCCGCCAGATCGGCCGCCTGATCGCCCGTTGCGACCTCCTCGGTTTTTTACAGCATGAACAACAGCAGTTTTGCGCGCTATCGCGCCGAATGGTGGGACAGCGCCACCAGCGCCCGGCGCGACATCCTTGCCGGCATGGTCGGCACCTTTGCGCTTATTCCAGAGGTTATCGCCTTTTCCTTCGTCGCCGGGATCGACCCGGAAGTGGGGCTGTTCGCCTCGTTCGTGATCGGCATCGTCATTGCCTTTGCCGGCGGCCGCCCTGCCATGATTTCGGGTGCGGCAGGCTCTGTCGCGCTGGTTGCAGCAGCGTTGGTGCATGCCCATGGCCTGCACTATCTGCTGGCCGCCACGCTGCTCGCCGGCGTTTTCCAGATCGTGTTCGGGCTGCTCAAGCTCGACGTGCTGATGCGCTTCGTTTCGCGTTCGGTGCGGACAGGCTTTGTCAACGCGCTCGCCATCCTGATCTTTTCGGCGCAGGTGCCGCAGATGCTCGATGTGACGTGGCATACTTATGCCCTCATCGCGGCTGGCCTGGCGATCATCTATCTGGCGCCGCGCATCACCACGGCGATCCCCTCGCCGCTGATCTGCATCGTGGCCTTGACCGCGATCAGCATGGCGTTTCCCATGCCGGTCCACACCGTGGCCGACCTCGGCCGCCTGCCTGCCACTCTGCCCTCGCTGACCTGGCCCGGCGTGCCGATGGCGTGGGAAACGCTGCGCATCGTCATGCCCTATGCCCTGGCGATGGCGGCGGTGGGCCTGCTCGAATCGATGATGACTGCCAGCGTGGTCGATGATCTGACTGAAACATCGAGCAGCAAGGCGCGCGAGTGCACCGGCCTGGGCCTGGCCAATCTTGCCGCCGGGCTGTTTGGCGGCATTGCCGGGTGCGGCATGATCGGCCAGACGGTGGGCAATGTGCGCTATGGTGGCCGCGGGCGGCCGTCCACGCTGGTTGCCGGGGTGTTCCTGCTCGTCGTGATGGTGCCGCTGCGCCCGTGGGTGGCGCAAGTGCCGGTCGCGGCGCTGGTGGCGATCATGATCATGGTGTCGATCAGCACGTTTTCGTGGGGCTCCATCCGCGATCTGGCGCGCCATCCCAAGGTTTCGGGCGTGGTCATGGTCGCCACCGTGCTGGTGACCGTGGCCACCCACGATCTTGCCGCCGGTGTTGCCGTGGGCGTGCTGTTGAGCGGGGTGTTCTTTGCCTTCAAGGTGACGCGGATGATGGAAGTGCGCGACAGCTATGACGCGGCCAGCGATACCCGCACCTATGTCGTGACGGGCCAGGTGTTCTTTGCCAGCGCGGATATCTTTGCCGACCGGTTTGACCTGCGCGATGATGCCAGGCGCGTGCGGATCGACCTGACCGCCAGCCACTTGTGGGACGTCACCGCCGTGGGCGCGCTGGAAGACGTGGTTTCCAAGATGCGCCATCATGGCATCGCGGTGGAACTGATCGGGCTGAACCAGGCCAGCGCCATCCTGGTCGATCGCCTGGCGCCGGCGATTTCCTAGCGCACCGGGACTGGTCAACGCGAAACATATCCATTAATCTGGAAATATGGATAGTCATTCGGCCATAGCGGCGCTGGGTGCCTTGGCGCAGGGCACGCGGCTAGACGTGTTTCGCGTGCTGGTGCGGCACGAGCCGGCCGGGCTGGCGGCGGGCGAAATCGCCCGCCTGCTCGGCGTGCCGCAAAACACCATGTCGGCGCATCTCGGCATCCTCGCCCGCGCCGGGCTGGTGCAGTCAGAACGGCAAGGGCGCACGATCGTCTATCGGGCAGACCTCGATGGCCTGCGCGCCGTGATGCTGTTCCTGGTCACCGATTGCTGCGCGGGCAATGCCGCGCTGTGCGCGCCGCTGGTCGCCGCGCTATCCCCCTGTTGCTGAAAGGATCTGCGGCGTGAGCGTCGACATCGTCATCTACCACAACCCGGAATGCGGCACCTCGCGCAATACGCTGGCGCTGATCCGCAATGCCGGGATCGAGCCGCACGTGGTCGAATACCTCAAGACGCCGCCGGCGCGCGATCTGCTGGCGCAGCTGATCGTCCGCGCCGGCATCACGCCGCGCGAACTGTTGCGTGCAAAGGGCACGCCCTATGCCGAACTGGGCCTCGACAATCCCGCGCTGAATGACAGCGCCCTGATTGATGCGATGATGGCCCATCCCATCCTCATCAACCGCCCGCTGGTAGTCTCGCCGCTGGGGGTCAAGCTGTGCCGCCCGTCCGAAGCGGTGCTGGACCTGCTGCCCCATGCGCAGCTGGGCGCCTTTGCCAAGGAAGATGGCGAGGTTGTGGTCGATGCTGCCGGGCAGCGGGTGATCTGAACCATGGGCACGTTCGAACGCTATCTTTCGCTGTGGGTGGCACTGTGCATCGTGGCAGGCGTGGCGCTGGGCCAGGTCTTGCCCGGGCTGTTTGCCGCGATTGCCGCCGCGCAGCTGGCACAGGTCAACCTGGTGGTGGCAGGGCTGATCTGGTTGATGATCGTGCCGATGCTGCTCAAGATCGATTTCGCGGCGCTCGGCGCAGTGCGCCAGCACTGGAAAGGCGTGGGTGTCACCCTGCTGATCAACTGGGCGGTCAAGCCGTTTTCGATGGCGCTGCTGGGCACGCTGTTCATCGGCTGGCTGTTCGCGCCGCTGCTGCCGGCCGGGCAGGGGCCATCCTATATCGCCGGGCTGATCCTGCTGGCGGCCGCGCCGTGCACGGCGATGGTGTTCGTGTGGTCCAACCTCTGCGATGGGGAGCCGACCTATACGCTGTCGCAAGTGGCGCTCAACGACGTGATCATGGTGTTCCTGTTCGCGCCGCTGGTCGGCCTGCTGCTGGGCGTGGCGGCGGTGCAGGTGCCCTGGGCCACGCTCCTGCTGTCGGTCGTGCTCTATATCGTCGTGCCGGTGATTGCCGCGCAAGTGTTGCGCCGGGCTGTGCTGGCGCGCGGCGGACAGCCGGCGCTCGGCAGGCTGCTGGCCGCGCTTGGCCCGGTTTCGCTGGTCGCGTTGCTGGCCATGCTGGTGCTGCTGTTCGGCTTCCAGGGGCAGGCGATCGTGGCGCAGCCGGTGGTGATCGCGCTGTTGGCCGTGCCGATCCTGATCCAGGTCTATGGCAATGCCGCGCTGGCCTATTGGCTGTCGCGCCGCCTGGGAGTGGCCTGGTGCGTGGCGGCGCCCGCCGCGCTGATCGGTGCGTCAAACTTCTTCGAACTGGCAGTGGCGGCCGCGATTTCCCTGTTCGGACTGCAATCGGGTGCGGCGCTGGCCACGGTGGTGGGCGTGCTGGTGGAAGTGCCGGTGATGCTGTCGATCGTGCACGTGGTAAAGGCCACGCGCGGCTGGTACGAACAGGCGCCGGCCTGAACCCTGCGGCAAACTTGCCCCCCGCCAAAAGGCCATGCTTTCGCCGCCGCGCATAAGGGTGTAGGCGCGCCCCCTTTGCAGGCAGAAGAAAGTATAACAGGGATGATCGGCACGACGCGCAAGCGGGCCATGCGGGGCGCGGCCATGGCGCTGGCGATGATGGCAGGCACGGCCGCCGTGGCCGCCCATGCCGCTGCGGCCAATGATGCTGATACTGGTGACGGCGCCCGCCCGATCCGCGTCATCGGCCATCCCGATCCCGAAGGGCTGCTGCCCGATACCGACGCGCCCAAGGCGGTCAGCACGATCGGCGCGGCGTTCATCGAAAAGCAGGCCGCCACGTTCAACGCGTTCCAGCTGGTCAACATCCTGCCCGGCGCCAATGTCGCCGGCACCGATCCGTTCGGCCTGTCCACCTCGTCCAGCCTTACCCTGCGCGGGTTGGGCCAGGATGCCATCGGCGTGACCATGGAAGGCGCGCCGCAGAACGACATCGGCTATTACTTTGCCTATCCGGCGCAGTTTGCCGATCCTGAGAATGTGGCGCGGGTGGAATTGAGCCAGGGCTCGGCCGATATCGCCGCGCCGGTGATCAATGCCGTGGGCGGGTTGCTGGCCTTGAGCCTGGACGCGCCGCACCGCGATTTCGGGGTCATGGCCGATGCCTCGCTCGGCTCGTTCAACGAACGCCGGGTGTTCGTGCGGGTCGATAGCGGCAACCTGGGCCAGGCGCCGGTGCGCGCGTTCCTGTCCTATTCCAACAACAGCGCCGACAACTGGCGCGGGCCGGGCGTGGACAAGCGCCAGCACATCGACGCCAAGATCGCCGGCGAATGGGGCAATGGCAACACCGCCAGCCTGTCGGTTTCCTATAACGACGCCAGCAATTCCACCTATCTCAGCCCGACGCTGGCCGATTGGCAGGCGCAGGGGCGCGGGTTCAACCTGTCGGCCAGCTATGGCGCGGGCGATCTCAACTATTGGCGGCTCTATCGCCAGCCGTTCCGCAACCTCTATTTCGCAGCGCCGGTGCATCTGGTGCTGGGCACGGGGCTGACGCTCGATACCACCAGCTATCTCCAGTTCGGCTATGGCAACTCGCCCTATGGCGCCTCGCTCGGGCCCGATGGCTATTACCCCGGTACTTATCTGGGCACCCAGGCGCTTGACGCGCCGCTCAAGCTCGCTGGCCTGGAAAATGGCGGCACGGTCAACGTGCTGGGCAACTGGCTGGGCGAACAGATGCGCGCCGGGCAGATCGCGCGGCTGACCCTGGCGCGCGGCGCCCACACGCTGACGGCCGGGCTGTGGATCGACTATGGCAGCGACCGCGTGGTGGAAAGCTTTACCCCGCTGGGCGCCAATGGCGATCCGGTCGATGGCTGGGCGCGCGACGAACACGCCGTGCGCACCGCCGATGGACGGCTGTTCTCGATCGGCGATACCAAGACGATCACCGTGGCCAAGGCGTTCTTCCTGGCCGACAGCGTGGCCCTGTCGCCGCGCGTGACGCTGGACCTGGGCTTCAAGGGAGTGGACCTGCTCCACGCCGGGCGCAACAATCTGCCCGGCAACCAGGGCCGCCTGCATTTCGATAGCTTTGCCGCGCTGCCGCGCGCAGCGCTGCATGTGCGGCTGACCGATCGGCAGCAGGTCTTTGCCAATATTACCACCAACTTCCGCGCGCCCGACGAATACACGCTCTACGATACCTATGATGGCTATGGCGGCATTGCCACCTACGGCACCACCGCGCTGAAGAACGAATATTCGCTGGCGCAGGAGCTGGGCTGGCGCTGGCAGGGGCGCAATCTGTCCGCCTCGGCCACCGGGTTTCACTATGCCTTCCGCAACCGCCTGGTGGCGACGATGGCCAACGTCAACGGCGCAATGGTCAACACCACGCTCAATGCCGGGCGGCAGGAAAGCTGGGGCGTCGACGCCGAAGTCGATTGGCGCCCGCTCGCGGGGATGAGCCTCTATGCCTCGGGCGAGTGGCTGCGCGCGCGGATCAAGGACAACCTGCCGGCGGGCGGCGATTTCCTGCCCACGGCGGGCAAGGTCGCGGTATCGAGCCCGGCCTGGCAGTTTGCGCTGGGCGGCACCTATGACGATACGCGCCTGTTCGGCAGTTTCGCGATGAAATACCTCGGGCCGCAGTTCGCCACGTTCATGAACGACGAGCGCATTCCCGGCTATGCCACGCTCGATCTGTCGATCGGCGTACACCTGGCCGGCTGGCTCGACGGCAAGCGCACCGATCTGCGTCTCAACGCCATCAACATGACCGATCCCCATGTGCTGTCGGGGGTGCAGGCGGTGACGCCGGCCGCGCGCGACACCATCGGCACCGGCGGCACGCTGATCGCGGGCGCGGCGCCCAGCTATTACATCGGCAGCGGGCGGGCCTTCATGGTCACCCTGGCGCGGCAGTTTTGAGCGGGGGCGAACACCGCGTGCATGGCATGGGCACGGCGCTGGAAGCGCCGGCCTGGCCGCCGATTACCCTGGCTGAAGCGGCGCAGGTGCTGGCGCGCCTGCCGCAAGGGGGTGAACTGCGGCGCCTGGACTGGCACAGCCCGCGCCCGTTCTCGGCCGCCGCGCTGGCGCAGGCAGAGCACGGCACGGTGTTCCTCAAGCGGCATCACCGCGCCATGCGCAGCGTGGCGGGCCTGGGCGCTGAGCATGCCTTCATGCGCCACCTGGCCAATCGCGGGCAGCCGGTGCTGCGCCCGCTCGCCGATGCCGCCGGGCACACCGTGCTGCCGGCGGGTGAGTGGGTGTGGGAAGCCCATCCCCTGGCGCCGGGCGACGATCTCTATCGCGATCGGCCCTCGTGGACGCCGTTTCTCAATGACCGCCAGGCCCATGCCGCCGGTGCTGCGCTGGCCCGCCTGCACCGCGCCGCCGCCGATCATGCCGCCCCGGCGCGCCCGGCCGAGCCACTGGTGAGCAGCGCGACGATCCTGGGCAGCGCTGATCCGCAAGCCGCCGCGCGCGCCTATGTCACCGCGCGGCCGGCCTTGGTCGGCTGGGTGGCAGGGCGCGCTTGGCAGGATGAACTGGCCGGCGTGCTGGCGCTGCATGATGCGCCCGGCGTGGCCAGCGCGCTGCGCACCCGGCCCACGCTGTGGACACACAACGACTGGCACCCTTCCAACCTGACCTGGACGAGCGGCGGCACGGTGGCTGCCGTGCTCGATTTCGGGCTGGCAGATCGCGGCTTTGCCCTGCTCGACCTGGCGATCGCGCTGGAGCGCAGCGTGGTGCGCTGGCTGGAACTGGGGGAGGGGACCGCGCCCCTTGCCGAAATGGCGCAGGCCCGCGCGCTTGTGGCGGGCTATGCCCAGGAAGCGCCGCTCGACCAGGCCGATCGCGCGCTGCTGGCGCGGCTCTTGCCCTTGGCGCATGTCGAATTCGCGCTGGCGGAGGTGGACTATTTCGCCGGGCAGGTGCAGCGCCCGGGCGATGCCGCGCTGGCCTGGCAGGGCTATCTCATTGGCCATGCCGCTTGGTTCGCCGGGGCAGAGGGGCAGGCGCTGCTCTCCGCAATTGCGCAAGAGGATCAGGCATGAGCGCGCTGGAACTGGTGGCCGTGGCAGTCAGCTTGCTGGGGATCTGGCTGACCGCGCGGCGGATGATGGTGTGCTGGCCGGTCAACATCCTGGCCTGCGCGCTCTATTTCAAGCTGTTCCTCGATGTGAAGCTCTATGCCGACATGGTGCTGCAGGCGCTGTTCGGCCTGGCCATGATCTATGGCTGGGTGGCCTGGGCGCGCAGCCGGAAGCCGGGCGCACCGGCCGCCGGGGCAAGCGACGCGGTGGACGTGGTGCCGCTGCGCCCGCTGGCGCTGCTGGCCGGGCTGGGCTGGGGCGCGCTGGGCGCGGTGGCGATCGGCTGGTTTACCAGCCATTATACCGACGCGGCGTTGCCGTGGATGGATGCCGCGCTGTCGAGCTTCAGCCTGGTGGCGCAGTTCTGGGCGGCGCGGCGCCACGCGGAAAACTGGCTTTTGTGGATCGCGGCCGATCTCGTCTATGTCGGCATGTTCGTGTTCAAGGGCCTGTGGCTCACCGCCGGGCTCTATGCCGCGCTGGTGGTGCTGGCTGTGCTGGGCTGGCGGCAATGGCGGCGAGGCGCCGTGCCCGGCGAGATGGCAATCTCGTAACCCATGTCAAGGAAAGCACGATTTCGCCGGGCAGGGCGGAACGGATCGGGCGCCCGTGCCGTTCATCGCCTATCATGCAACCCCTGCCTTGCGCGCCGTCGTCATCCGGCCCATTTCCCGCGTCTTCCAGCCTCCCTTCCATCGCCATTGTCGGTGCCGGGCCGACAGCCGTTTATGCGCTGGATGCGTTGCAGCGCCAGGGGCCGGCCTGCCGCGTCACGCTGCTGGAGGCGGGCGGCCAACCGGGGCAGGGCATTCCGTTCAATGCGCGCAACAATGGCGCGCATCTGCTGGCCAATATCGCTGGCTTTGAACTTCCACCGGTGGGTGAAACGCTCAATGCCTGGGCCATGCGGCAAAGCCCCCGCCGCCAGGCCGCGCTGGGCGTCGCGGGCATGGCGCACGATCCGCGCGCGTTTTTCCCACGCATGGCGCTGGGCGCCTATTACGCCGACCAGCTGGGCCGTCTGATGGCCCCCGAGGCCGGCCCCTGCACGGCAGAGTTACATTGCCATGCCGAAGTGCAGGATATCGTCGCCCGCCCCGATGGCGCGCGGGTGATCTGGACGCAGCGGGGCCAGCGGCATGCCGCCGATTTCGACGCGGTGATCGTGGCCAGCGGCTATGGCAAGCCCGACGTAGGCGCGCGGCTGGCCGGGGCGAGCGCCCGCATCGCACGCGGGCGGCGCGTGGCCGTGATTGGCAGTTCGCTCAGCGCGATCGATGCCGCGGTGGAACTGGCCGTGCGCCACGGGCAATTCCACGAGGCGGGCGATGGTACGCTGCGCTATGTCGTAGAGCAGCCCTTTGCCGTAACGTTCCTGTCGCGCCACGGCCTGCTGCCCGAGGCGGATTTCTGGGTGCCGGAACAGGCGCCGCCGCTGCGCCACTGCACGCTGGCTGCGCTGGCCGCCACCGTGCACGGCGCCGATAGCGATCTTGACCGTGCGTTTGCCCTGTTCGCCCGCGAACTGGCCGAGGTTGACCCCGACTATGCCCGCACGATCGACCTGCCGACGTGCGACGCTGACAGCTTTGCCACGCGCCATTTTGCCGCGCGCATGGGCAGCGATCCCTTTGTCCATGCCCGCGCCAACCTGGCCCAGGCGCGCGACAGCCATGCCCGCGCGCAGACGATCGCCTGGCGCCATGCCATCCTGCGCATGCACGAAGCCTTTGCCACGATCGTGCCGGACTTGAGCGACGCTGATCTGGCGCGCTTTTCGCGCGGGCTGAAACGCGTGTTCGTCGATAATTACGCCGCCGTACCGCACCTTTCGGTGGCGCGCCTGCTGGCGCTGCACGAAGCCGGCGTCCTGACCGTGCAGCGCATCGGCCGCGATGCCAGCATGGCGCGCGCGGCCGATGGTGGCTGGACGATCGGCACCCCCGACGCGGTCGAGCGGTTTGACGAAGTGATCGACGCGCGCGGCCAGGCGCCGCTGGGTTTGGAAGACTTTCCCTTTCCCACGCTGCGCCTTCACATCTGCGCGCAGGCCCTGGCCGAAGACCGCCACTGGCATGAAGGCCTGGCGCCGGCGCAAGGCCACGTGCTCGATCCGGAAGATCCGGCGCTGTCGCGCGTGCATGTGCTGTCGCTGCCGTTCCTGCTGCATCGCCACCCGTTCATCCAGGGCTTGACCGAAAGCGCGGCCATGGCCCGCGCCTGCGTGGCGGCACTGGGCCGCCGGGCCGAGGCAAAGCCCCGCTCGCGCGACGATATCCACGCCGCGCTGGCCTGGCTCGATCGCACCGATCCGATCTATCAGGGCACCGACGTGCTGATGGTGGCGCGGCCAACGGCCTGACGCATCGCGAAAATATTTTTGCGCGCGGGATGACGGAAACGCCTGCGCGGTGCATCGATGCAGTGATGCCTGCAATGTCTTCGTTCCTGATCGGCTGGGTCAGCCGCCATGTGCTGCCGCACGAGCGCGCGCTGCGCACGTGGCTGCGCACGGCCTTTCCGGCGATTGACGTCGATGACGTGATCCAGGAATCCTATTGCCGGCTGGCCGGGCTTTCCAGCGTCGATCATATCGATGATCCGCGCCGCTATTTCTTTCGCATCGCGCGCAATATCGTGCTGGAACAGGTGCGCCGCGAACGCGTGGTGCGGATCGAGGCGGCCAGCGGCCTGGCAGTGCTGGAACAGGGGGCGGTGGACGAGGAATGCAGTCCCGAGCGGATCGTGGCCGGGCGCATGGCGCTTGAGCGCGTAGAGCGCCTGATCGATGCGCTGCCCGAACGCAGCCGCCGTATCCTGCGCATGCGCAAGATCGACGGCGTGCCCCAGCGCGAGATCGCCGCGTCGCTGGGCCTGAGCGAGAACGTGGTCGAAAACGAAGTGGCGCGCGGCCTGCGCCGTGTGCTGGATCAGTTGACCGAGGGCGAACGCGCCGAAATGCCCACGCGCCGCAGGCGGCGCCCGCTGTTTGCCCGCCCCGCGCGGCAGGGAGACCGGCCATGATCGACCACGAAGATCCCATCACCAATCCGATCGATGCGCAGGCCTGCCAATGGGCGGCCGCGCTCGATCGCGAACTGGACGCGCAGGAAGCGGCCGCGCTGGACGCCTGGCTGGCGGCCGACCCGCGCCATCGCGGCGCGCTGTTGCGGGCACAGGCGGGCATGGTCCTGCTTGATCGCTGCCGCGCGCTGGGCACGGGGGATGGTAGCGGCGATGATGGTGCTGCTGACGCGGAGGAAGATGTTCCCACCCCTGGTTGGCGCACCACGCGTCGCCAGGCCATGGCGCTGGCCGGGGTTGGCGTGGCCGGCGGCCTGATCGGCGCGGGCGCGCTGGCACTGTGGCCGCAGGGTTCGGGCATCCGCACCCGCATCGGCGAAATGCGCCGTGTGCCGCTGGCCGATGGCTCGATGGCCGTGGTCAACAGCGGCAGCGAATTGAGTGTGTCGTTCACCCGCCGCCGCCGCGACGTGGACCTGGCGCAGGGCGAGGCGTGGTTCCAGGTGGCCAAGGCGCCCGACCGGCCCTTTACCGTCACTGCCGGCCGCGTGCGGGTCCAGGCGGTGGGCACTGCGTTCAACGTCCGCCGCGCTGGCGTTGGCGTGGATGTGGTGGTGACCGAAGGCACGGTGAAAGTGTGGAGCGAAGGCGGCGAGCCGCAACTGGTCAAGGCCGGGCAGCGCGCGCGGCTCGATGATGGCGTGGGCCTGGCGGTCAGCGCGATCGCGCCCGATGCCGCGCAGCAGGAACTGGCCTGGCGCGAAGGGCAGATCGTGCTGGATGATGTGACGCTGGCCCAGGCGGCGCAGCGGTTCAACGCCTATCACGAAGATCGCCTGGAAGTGGACCCGGCACTCGCCGACCGGCGCGTGGTCGGCTCGTTCCAAACCAACGACATGGATGGCTTTGCCCAGGCCTGCGCGGCGATGGTCGGTGGCCGGGTGGAACGCGGCGATGGCGTTATCCGCATCCTGAAATAGATACATTCGAAATTTTTTTGGGACCGAGCCGACGGAAAATCGTTGGCCAGTCATCTGTAGGGCCGAACGCCGCAAAGGCGTGACAAACCTTCAGGGGAGGATACCTTGCGATCGATCCATCGCTTCTGCATTTCGTCATCCATGCTCGCCGCCACGGCGGTGATCGCCGCAGCGCCAGCCCAGGCGGATGAACAGGTGCGCCAGTTCGACGTTCCCGGCCAGCCGGCCAAGGACGCCATCGTGATCTTCGCCCATCAGGCCGGCATCCAGATCCTGGCGCCGGGCACGGCGACGCAGGGCCGCCGCATCGCCCCGCTCAAGGGCCGCTATACCGTGGCCGATGGCCTGCGCCGTCTGGCGGCATCGAGCCACATGCGCCTGGTTTCGTTCGATGGGCGCACGGCGGTTCTTGCCGATGCGGGCATGCCCGATGCGCGGATGTCGGGCCAGCAGCCGCGCCTGCGCAGCGAGCCGCGCCCGATGGCCACGCCTGCTGCCGCGCAGACGATCGATCCTGCGCCGGCCCCCGCCGCAGCCGAGGCGCCCGCGCCGGTCGAAGCCTCGCCCGCTGATGTCATCGTGGTCACCGGCAGCACCTCGGGCCGGCGCACGCAGTTCAACTCTTCCAGCAACGTGACGCTGGCCAATGCGGCCGAACTGCAGCGCAAGGCGCCGCGTTCCACCGCCGAAACCCTCGAACTCGTGCCGGGCATCTTTGTCGAGGCGACGGCTGGGCCGGCTTCCAACAACTATTCGGTGCGCGGCCTGCGCGGCGGCGGGCAGACGTTCATCACGCTGGAGCAGGATGGCCTGCCGATCCTCTATGGCGGCGGCGGCGCCGATTTCTATTTCCAGCAGGATCTGTCGGTCGATCGCATGGAAGCGGTCGAAGGCGGCACCTCGGGCGTGCTGGCCCCCAATGGCGCGGGCGCAACGATCAACTTCATCTCGCGCAAGCTCAATTTCGACAAGCTGGGCGGCGCGGTGCGCGCCACCGGCACGACCTATTCCGATTTCCGTGCCGACGCTTATCTTTCGGGCCCGATCAGCGATGGCCTGGCTTATAGCCTGAGCGGCTATTACTGGAGCCAGCGCGGCCAGCGCCATTCGCCGTTCCGCTACAACAGCTATCAGGTGAAGGGCCAGATCGAGAAGCGCTTCGACGACGATGGCTTCGTGCGCCTGACGCTGCAACGCCGGGACGAGCACGATCCCTATTATGCCGACATGCCGTTTGCCGTGGATGCATCGGGCAAGATCGGCAGCGTGCCGGGCACCGACCTGCGCTATGACAATGTGCTGGGCCAGGCGTTCCGCTCGATCGCGGTGCCCGATGCCTCGGCCACGGGCAATCGCCTGCGCACGTTCAGCGGCGAGGATGGCATCCACACCACCTCGTGGACCTATCGCATCGATATGGAAAAGCCGGTGGCCGATGGCGTGAAGCTGTTTGCCCGTGCGCGCTATCTTGATGGCAAGTATGATTTCAACGGCATCTTTCCGGGCAGCGGCTCGGGCACGGCGGGCCTGGCCTCGGCGGTCAACTATCTGACGCCGGGCACCTCGCCCATTGCCAGCACTCTGGCGGCGGGCGCAGCGGCGTTTCCGGGCACCACGCTGTTCGGCATTCGCGATACGCTGACCGGCAACGTGATTGCCGCCTCGGATACCGGCACGCTCAACGCGCTCAACGGCAATGGCCTGTTGCAGCAGACCGTGCTCAACCACCAGACGCTGGCGACCAAGGATTTCGGCAGCAATTTCGGCGTGACCTGGGATGCGCGCGGCGATGCGATCCAGAACTCGCTGACCGTGGGCGGCATGTATTACGACGTGCGCCAGCGCAACGACCAATCGGCCGTGGCCACCCTGATCAACGACGTGCGCGACAATTCGCATATCTATGACGTGGTGGCGCTGGACCAGGGCGGCCAGGTGCTGGGCCAGCTGACCAACAACGGCATGCTCAGCTATGGCAATTGGGGCCAGGGCATCTACAACAGCCACGTCGAAAGCCTGTCGGGCTATTTCAACGACGAATTGACCCTCAACGACAAGCTGCACATCGACTTTGGCGCGCGGTATGAGCATCAGCACATTTCCGCCAATATCGGCAACACCGCCATGGTCAACGAAGCAGTGCCGGCCGGCACGCCGGGCCTGGCGCGTGACGTGGGCAGCACGTTTGACGGCACTTATACCCATGTCGCCGCCAGTTTCAGCGATTGGGCCTATACCGCCGGGATCAACTACGAGCTGACGTCGAATGTCTCGCTCTATCTGCGCGGGGCCAAGGGTTTCCAGACCAACGGGGCCGATACCGGCGGTGCCCACGGCCCGACCGACCTGACGCTCTATGAAGGCGGGGTGCGCCTGCGCACGTCGATCCTGTCGGCCTCGATCGTTGGCTTCCGCACCTTGTTCAAGAACCAGTCGTACCAGTTCATCGACCCGGCCAATCCGGCCGTTGCCGTCAACGCCCTGGCCGACAACACCACCAACGGCGTGCAGCTTGACGCCGAATTGCGGCCGACGCGGTTCTTCAGCATCACCGCCACCGGGGTGTATCAGGTGCCGCGCCTGGTGAACCTGCGCTTTGATGGCGCGGCGCAGCCGCAATACGAAGGCAACACGCCCGAACGCACGCCGAAAAAGCTGCTGACCGTGACGCCGTCGTTCACGCTGCCCCATGGGCTGGGTGAAATCTATGGCCGCTGGAAATACGTGGGCAAGATCTTTGCCGACGCCGGCAATGGCGTGGCGCTGCCCAGCTACAGCGTGTTCACGATCGGCACCAACCTCAACCTGACCGACCAGCTCAACCTGGCGGTGAGCATCGACAACCTGACCAACGCCAAGGGCTTTACCGAAGGCAATCCGCGCCAGGGCCAGACGCAGACGATCGTCAACGGCTATTTCTATGGCCGCGCGATTGCCGGGCGCAACGCCTTGGCCTCATTGACCTACCGGTTCTGAAGCCCCCTCGTGCCGGGGGCTGCCCTCCCATGGCCCCCGGCACACCCTATCTTCTCCATCGTCACCCCGGGTCGAGCCCGGGGTGACGATGGGAGGAACGATTGATGCGCTATTCAAAGGACACCCCATGATCCCCACCCGCGTGCTGGCCCCGCTTGCCCTGCTGCTGCTGACCGGGGCGGCACCGGCGCCGGTGGTGGAGGAGGGGCTCAATCTCAATTCCTTTGTGCAAGCGGGCGATGTCGCGGCGCATGTGGTGCTGCGTTCGGGCAGCGATCCGCGCCTGATCGTGGCGTTTCCCGCGGGCAACAGCGGCACCGGGCTGTGGTTCGGCAAGCTTGCCCAGCCGGCGCGCTGGACGCTGACCACGCCGCCGGTGCCGGTGCACGAAGCCGATGCGCACGGCCGTCCCTTGCGCGGGGTGCGCCTGGCTGCACAGATCACCACGCCCCGGCTCGATCTCAAGCAGGCGGTGCTGTCGAGCGTGCGGGTGCTGCGCGATTACCAGGCGCTGGGCAAGGCGCCGGCGCAAGTGCTGGTGGCGCCGCGCGTTGATGGCAACAGCGTGGTCTGGCAGCGGGACCGGCTCGATGGCCATGCCGGCTATCGCCTGGCGCTGATCGTAACCCATGGCCGCGTGGCCGATGGCGCGATCCTGGCCGGGCCGGATGGGCGCATCACCCTGGCAATCACCGCGCTGAGCGGCGACCCCGCGCTCACGCCCTATACCGCGCCAACCCTGCTCACTCCGCAGGCCGCCGCCGATCCGGCGGCGCGGCGCGCGTTGCAATTCCTGAGCTATCATGAGAAATTCCTGGCCGGGTCGTGGCGGTTCAACACCTATTTCGGACGGGATACGCTGATGTCGGTGCGGCTGCTCATGCCGGTGTTGACGCCCCCGGCGGTGGAAACCGGCCTGCGCTCGGTGCTCACCCGCTTGTCGGCCGATGGCAACGTGGCGCACGAGGAAGACATCGGCGAATTTGCCGTGCTCGATCATCTTGCCGCCGGGCAGGGCGCGAGCGATGCGCCCACCTACAACTATGCGATGATCGACAGCGCGTTTCTGCTGGCGCCGGTGGCGCGTGCCTACATGGTGGACGATCCACGCGGCCAGGCGCGCGCCGCCGCGTTCCTGGCCGAGCGCGATGGCGATACCGCGCTGGGCGCGGCGTTGATCCGCAACCTGCGCCATGTGGTGCAGGCGGCCGACGCCTTTGCCCGCGATCCGCGCTGGCAAAACCTCATCGCGCTCAAACCCGGCATGGATGCGGGCGAATGGCGGGACAGCAACGATGGCCTGGGCGGCGGGCGCTATCCCTATGATGTCAACGCCGTGCTGGTGCCGGCCGCGCTCGATGCGGCGGCGGCCATGGCCCAGGCCGGCCTGCTCGATCCCTATGCCACGCCCGATGATCGCGCGATGCTGGCGCGCGTGGGGCACATGGCGCAGGTCTGGCACGATCAGGCGCCGCGCCTGTTCCTGCAAAGCGTGGATGCCGCCACGGCGCGCGCGCGGGTGGATGCCTATGCCCGGCAGGAAGGCGTGCCGGCGGCCCCCGCGCTGGCCGCGCTGGGCAATGCCCCGCTGCGCTATCACGCCATTGCGCTCGACGGGGCGGGCCAGCCGGTGCCGATTATCCATTCTGATGAAGGCTTTGCCCTGCTGATGGGCAGGCCCGATGCCGATCAGGTGGCCCTGGCCGCCGATACCATGGCGCGGCCCTTTCCCGCCGGGCTGATGACCGGCGCGGGCATGGTCGTGGCCGATCCGGCGCTGGCCCCGGCACCGTTGCAGGCGCGCTTTGGCCGCAATGCCTATCACGGCACGGTGGTGTGGTCGTGGCACCAGGCGCTGGCCGCCGCTGGCCTGGCGCGGCAGGCCGCGCGTACCGATCTGCCCGGCGCGGTCTGCGCCAAGGTGCGCGGCGCGCAAGGCGCCCTGTGGCAGGCGATCGATGCCAGCCGTGCGGTGCAGAGTTCCGAGCTGTGGTCATGGAGCGTGACGGGCGGCCGCTACAAGGTGGAAGCCTTTGGCGCGCGCGGCGGCGATGCCGATGAATCCAACGCTGCGCAGCTGTGGAGCACGGTCTATCTGGCGCTCAAACGGCCGGCGCCGGGCATGACGGGCTGCGGCCCGCGATGAGCGGCGCGCCGATTGCGTCGATCGCCATCCTGGGTGGCGGCACCGCCGGGTGGATGACGGCGGCGGCCTTGTCCAAGGCGCTGGCGCCGCAGGGCGTGGCCATTGCCCTGATCGAATCCGATGCAATCGGTACGATCGGCGTGGGCGAAGCGACGATCCCGACGATCCACTGGTTTAACCAGCTGATCGGCCTGGACGAAGCGGCGTTCATGCAGGCAACCGGCGCCACCTGGAAGCTGGGCATCGAATTTCGCGGCTGGCAGGGCGATGGCAGCGCCTATTTCCATCCGTTCGGCACCTATGGCCTGCCGGGTGACGCGCAGATGCTGCCGCACCGCCTGATCCGCGCGTGGAACGGCGGGCACGCGGTGGAGATCGAGCAGCTTTCGCTGACCACGCAACTGGCGCGGGCCGGCGTGTTTGCGCGAAGCAGCGGCGATCCACGCTCGCTGCTGTCAACGCTGGGCCATGCCTATCATTTCGATGCCGGCCTCTACGCCGCGTTCCTGCGGCGCATGGCCGAAGAGCGCGGCGTGCGCCGCCACGAGGGCCGCGTGACGGCGATCGACCGCGATGGCGAGACCGGTTTCATCCGCGCGCTCACCACCGAGCGGGGGGAGCATGTGGCGGCCGACCTGTTCATCGATTGCTCGGGCCTCACTGGCCTGTTGATCGAAGGGCAGATGGCGGCTGGGTTTGAAGACTGGTCGCACTGGCTGCCGTGCGACAGCGCCTGGGCCGCGCCCACCGCCGCCGATCCGGCCGCGCCGCTGTTCACCACCGCCACGGCGGCGGCGGCTGGCTGGCGCTGGCGCATTCCGCTGCAACACCGCGTGGGCAATGGCTATGTCTTTTCCAGCCGGTTCGAAACCGCCGATGCCGCGCGCGACAGCCTGATCGCCGCGATCGGCACGCCCACGGCCGATCCGCGCCTGATCCGCTTTACCCCTGGCCGCCGCCGTCGCGCCTGGATCGGAAATGTCGTGGCGATCGGCCTGGCCAGCGGGTTCCTCGAACCGCTGGAATCGACCAGCATCCACCTGATCCAGACCGGGATCGGCAAGCTGCTGTCGCTGTTCCCGCGCCAGGACTGCGCGCCGCTGCTGGCCGAGCAATACAACCGCGTGTTCGCGCATGAAATGGAAGACGTGCGCGATTTCCTGGTGCTGCACTACCACTTCACCCAAGGCCGCAACGAGCCGCTGTGGCAGCACTGCCAGGCGACGGCCCTGCCCGAAAGCCTGGCTTACAAGGTGGAGCAGTTCACATCGAGCGGGCGCCTTATGCTGCGCGGCGAAGAGCTGTTCCGCGATGCCAGCTGGTTTGCCGTCATGACCGGGCAGGGCTTGCGCGCCGGCGATCATAATCCGATGCTGGACGGCATGAGCGAAACGGAAAACCTGCGCCACCTTGATGCCGTAAAGGCGGCGGTGGCCAAGAGCGCGGCCCAATTGCGGGCGGGCCGGGCATGAGGCTGCGCCCCCTCGCACTCGCGCTGGTAGCACTGGCCACGATGGGGCAGGCGGCACCTTCGCCACAGCCCCCGCCGCAGGTATTGTTCGGTCCGCTGTTCGAAGCGGTGCAGGCAGCGCGGCTCTATCCCGACAGCAAGACCTTTGCCGATGCCACCCCGCGCGAGGCGCCCGATGCGGTGATGGCCGCCTGGCGGGCGGAGCAGCCGCAGGGCCCGGCGGCGCTGCGCGCCTTTGTGAACCGGCACTTCGTGGTGCCGGCCGAGCCGGGGACGCGGCCATCGCTGCGCGAGCATATCGCCGCGCTGTGGCCGCAGCTGACCCGCCCGGCGCTCACCCCGCCGCCGGGTTCATCCGCCTTGGCCATGCCGCAGCCTTATGTCGTGCCGGGCGGGCGCTTTCGCGAAATCTATTACTGGGACAGCTATTTCACCATGCTCGGCCTCAAGGCCGATGGCCAGGATGCGCTGATCGCCGGCATGCTCGATGATTTCGACAGCCTGGTGGCGCGCTATGGCTTTGTGCCCAACGGCACGCGCACCTATTACCTCGGCCGCTCGCAGCCGCCGTTCCTGGCGCTGATGGCCGATCTCGATCCGCGCCACGATGCCGCCACGGCAGCGCGGCATCTGGCGGCGCTGCGGGCCGAGCATGCGTTCTGGATGAAAGGCGCGGCCGCTGCGCGCAAAAGTGGTGCATCGGCCCGCGTGGTGCGCATGCCCGATGGCAGCCTGCTCAATCGCTATTGGGACGATGCCCCCGGTCCGCGCGATGAATCCTGGCGCGAGGATGTGGCCACCGCCCGCACGTCGGGCCGGCCGGCTGATCAGGTCTATACCGATCTGCGCGCCGGGGCGGAAAGCGGGTGGGACTATTCCTCCCGCTGGCTGGGCGATCCGGCGCGGCTGGAAACGATCCGCACCACCCAGATCGTGCCGGTCGATCTCAACAGCCTGTTGTGGGCGCAGGAAAAGGCTATCGCCCGCCGCTGTGCCGAAGCCGGGGACCAGGCTTGCGCCGCTGATTTCGCTGCCCAGGCCGATGCCCGCGCCCGTGCCATCCAGCGCTGGCTGTGGCTGCCGGCGCAGGGGCGCTTTGCCGATTGGGACCGCGAAACCCGCCAGGCCAGCCCGCGCGTTTCGGCCGCCACGCTCTATCCGCTGTTCGTCGGCCTGGCCCGGCCCGATCAGGCGCAGGCCGTGGCGCGGCTGGTGCGCGCGCAATTGCTGGCGCCGGGCGGCTTGCGCACCACGCCGCTGCGCACCGGGCAGCAGTGGGACGATCCCAACGGCTGGGCACCGCTGCAATGGATCGCCCACGAAGGCCTGCTGCGCTATGGCGAGGGCGATCTTGCTGCGATCATCGCGCGCGCGTGGCTGGGCACGGTGCAGGCCGCCTATGACAGCACCGGTAAGATGCTGGAAAAGTATGACGTGGAAGCCCACGCGCCCGGTGGTGGCGGGGAATATCCGCTGCAGGACGGCTTTGGCTGGACCAACGGCGTGACGCGGGTGTTTTTGGAACGATATGAGCCGAAGGGCTAGGGTTCGCACCACCCCCCGACCCCCTCCTCTGAAGAGGAGGGGGAGCTGACACGCCGCTCTAAAGCCCCCTCCTCTTTAGAGGAGGGGGTTGGGGGTGGTGGAAACCTAAGCCGACCCCATCTTGCAAATCCGCCATTGCCACGTATATTGCCCCTATATCGCGGCAATTGGTGAGGCAGACGTGGCTACGGCGTTTCTGGCAGATATGGTGGGGCAAGGCGGGGCGGTTTCGCCCGATGTCGTCTCGGGCCGCCTGCGCATCACCAAGACCGAACTGGCCCATGCCCTGGGCCTGTCACGCGACAGCGTGTCCAAGGCCAGCCGCGTGGCATCGCCCGCCACGCAGAAGCGGCTGCGTGACATGGTGGAGATCGTCAACCGCGTGATCCCCTGGGCCGGTTCGGAACTGGCCGCCTTTGCCTGGTATCGGTCGCAGCCGCTGCCTTCGTTCGGGGATCAGACGGCAGAGGATCTGGTCCACGCCGGGCGGGGGGAAGCGGTGAAGCGCTATCTCAGCCGCATGGCCGAAGGCGGCTTTGCCTGATCGTGGCCGATCCGTTGCCGTTCAGCCGCCTGAGCGGCGCCGTCTATCGCGCGCATCATCCGCGCTGGGCGTTTGATCCGGTTTCGGGAGAAGGCGCGGCGCGCCATGGCGGGCGCTTCAATCGCGTGGGCATGCCCGCGCTCTATACCGCGCTGCGCCCGGAAACCGCCTGGCTGGAAGCGCAGCAGGGCTTTGCCTTCAAGGCGCAGCCGCTGACGCTGTGTTCGTATGACGTGGATTGCGCCGATCTGGTGGACCTGACCGACACGGCCACGCTGGCGGCGCTGGCCGTGGTGCCGGCTGATCTGGCCTGCGCCTGGGAAGACCTGGCCGATCGCGGGCACATCCCGCCCACCTGGCACCTGGCAACGCGGCTGGTGGGGCAAGGCGCGGCGGGCGTGATCGTGCCCAGCTTTGCCCATCGCGCCCAGGCCGACGATCGCAACGTGGTGTTCTGGACCTGGGCCGATGCGCCGCCGCACCAGGTGCGCGTGGTGGACGACCATGGCCGCCTGCCGCGCGACGACAGTTCCTGGCGCTAGACCTTCAATTTCTTGCCTGCCATGCGCACAATCCCAGGCTGGCACCCTTGGCCAGCGCGGCGGGCACTTTGGCATCGGCGAGGGCGGCGCTGTGTCCGCCTTGGCACACCACGGTTTGCCCGGTGATGCCGGCCAGTTCGATCAGCACCTGGTCCCAGTGGCGATATTGCACGTCGTGCGCTTCGCCGGGATAGACGCGGAAGGCGACCACGTTGGGGAAATGGTGGTGCCAGTATTCCGCCTGGTCCAGCGTGACCAGCGGATCGGCACCGCCCTGGTAGATGTGCACCGGCGCGGTCACCCTGGAAACATCGGGCGCCGGGCCGCAATAGCGCTGCATCTCGGCCGCTTCGGGCAGGGGATCGCCCATTTGCCCGCGAATGAAGAACGTGCGCGCGCCTTCCTCGAACGCGCGATCGGCAAAGCCGGGGATGCGCCGCGTCGGGCTGGTGGCGGGAAAGGCCCACCAGCTTTGCGGGTTCTGCACTTGCCCGGCAAGGGATTGCGCCAGCGTGGCCAGCGGCACGCCGCATTGCCGCCCCTGCGGATTGGTGGCCGCGGTGGCCAGCATGTGCAGGCTGATCACGCGATCGGGCATCGCCCCGGCCACGGCGGCCATATAGGGCCCACCGCCCGAAATCGCCACGCCGGCAAAGCGCTGCACCGCCAGGTGGTCGAGCACGGCGCGCACCTCGCCGGCATAATCGGCATAGGTCCACCCCGGCTGATAGGCGGTATCGCCAAAGCCGTTGCGTTCCACGGTGATGAACCGCAGCTTCAGCGCAACGCGCAGGCTTTTGAGGAAATCGGTCATCCCGCTGGCCCGCGCGCTGGTGCCCGTGCCGCCGATAAACACCACGCTGCGCCCGCCCAGGTCACCGCTGTCGGTGAAATGGACCACGCGCCCGCCTGGCAGGGTCAAGGCCTGGACCGCCGGCCCGAAATCGTCGAAGCGATCGGGCAGCGGCGGGACCACTGCGGCGGGCTGGGCTGGAGCTTTGGCCAGGCCCGGGGTTGCGGCCGTCGCCGCCAGAAGAAACGCGATCATCAGGCGGCGCATCGGTCTTTCCTTTCTGTTCAGCCCAGCGATATCCGGCGGCCGGCGCCATCGGGAACCGGCAGATCGGCCTGCGCCGTTGCCAGTTCCGCCATGCGCGCCGCTGGCACGCCGGTGGCCGGCCCGGCCCGGCCGGTGTCCTTGCTGACATGCAACAGCATCTGTTCGGCCGTGGCCACCAGTTGCCCGTCGCTGCCGCGAAACAGGCTGTGGAACACGTGGGCGCGCTTGGCATCGGCGCCCAGAATCTGCGTGGCGGCCACCAGGCGATCCCCGGCATGGGTTTCGCCCAGATGGCGGATGTGGGTTTCCACGGTGAACCAGCTGCCGGCCTGCGCCAGGTAGGCCGCATCCACGCCGATGTGCCGCAGCAGCGCATCGGTGGTATCGCCAAACACCTGGAGGTAGCGATGCTCGGTCATGTGGCCGTTGTAGTCGATCCATTCCGGCGCCACGTCGGTGGCGTGGAGGGCCAGGGGCCGGCGTTCGTCGATGCTGCTGGCGAGCGGGGCGGGGGCCTGCTCCATCAGGCGGCGGGCATAGCTGGCGAGGGTTTGCCCAGCGCCGTAATCCTGCCCGCGCAGGCCCGAAAGCACGGCGATCAGGCAATCGTCGCGCTGGCGCTCCAGCGCGCGGATCGACATGTCGCCGGCCTGGTCGTCAGACTGCGCGGCAACCGCGTCGATCAGCTCCTGCGTCAGTTCGGGTGCTTCGAGCTTGGTCCACGGCAGTTTCAGCGCAGGGCCGAACTGCGCCAGGAAATGGCGCATCCCGGCCTCGCCGCCGGCCATGCGATAGATCAGGAACGTGCCCATGAACGACCAGCGCAGCCCGGCACCAAAGCGGACCGCGTCGTCGATTTCCTCGGTCGTCGCCACGCCGTCGTTCACCAACCACAGCGCCTCGCGCCACAAGGCTTCGAGCAGGCGATCGGCGATGAACCCGTCGATTTCCTTGCGCACATGCAGCGGGTGCATGCCGATGGCGGAATAGAAGGCGGCGGCGCGGTCCCTGGTTTGGGTTGAGGTCTGGGCGCCGCCGCAGATTTCAACCAGCGGCAGGAGGTATACCGGGTTGAAGGGATGACCCACGACCATCCGCTCGGGATGGGCCATGCCCGATTGCAGGCGTGTGGGCAAAAGGCCCGAGGTGGACGAGCCGATCACCACGTCGGGCCGCGTGGCGGCATCGATGCGGGCCAGGATCGCGATCTTGAGGTCTTCGCGTTCGGGCAGGCTTTCCTGCACGAAATCGGCATCGGCTACGGCGTCTTCCACGCTGCTGGCCAGGCGCAGGTGACCTTGCGCGGGCAGGGCGCCGGGCACCAGCTTGTCCCAGGCGCGGCGCGCGGCGGCGAGCACGGTCGTCACCTTGCGCTCGATTTCGGGATCGGGATCGAAGATCGCAACGTCGATGCCGTTGAGCAGCATCCGCGCCGCCCAGCCGGCGCCGATCACGCCGCCGCCGACCAGCCCCGCCCGGGCGATGGAGGGCGCCGCCATTACGCCACCTTCCGCAGCTTGAGCTTTTCGCGCACTTCGGCCGGGCCCATCACGCGCACGTTCATCGCCTCGATGATGGTGCGGGCGCGGGTGACGAGATCGGCGTTCGAGGCCTTGACCCCGCGCGAGAGATAGAGGTTGTCTTCCAGGCCGACGCGGACGTTGCCGCCGGCCAGCACGGCCATGGCCACGAACGGCAGCTGCCGCGCGCCGATCGAAAAGGCCGAGAACGTGGCGCCCGCGGGCAGCTGGTTGACCATGGCCATGGTCGTGCCGGGATCATCGGGCGCGCCATAGGGGATGCCCAGGCACAGCTGGATCATCACCGGATCATCGAGCAGGCCTTCCTTGATCAGGTCTTTGACAAAGACCAGGTGGCCGAAATCGAACACTTCCAGTTCGGGCCGCACGCCCAGTTCCTGCACTTTGGCCGCCATGGCGCGCAGGTGGCTGGGCGTGTTGGTCATCACATAGTCGCCCAGCGAAAAGTTCATCGTGCCGCAATCGAGCGTGCAGATTTCGGGCAGCAGTTCCACCACATGGGCCAGCCGTTCCATCGGGCCGACCATGTCGGTGCCCACCGGATTGAGCGGCAGCGGGTTTTCGCCCGCGCCGAACACCACGTCGCCGCCCATGCCGGCGGTCAGGTTGATGATCACGTCGGTATCGGACTCGCGGATGCGCTCCACCACTTCGCGATAGAGCGCGACATCGCGGCTGGCCTGCCCGGTTTGCGGATCACGCACATGGATGTGGGCAATCGCGGCGCCGGCCTTGGCCGCCTCGATCGAGGCCTGCGCGATCTGCGCCGGCGTGATCGGCAGGTCGGGATGACGGCTGGCGGTGTCGCCCGAACCGGTAACCGCGCAAGTGATGAACACGTCGCTCTGCATCGCAACTCCCCCGTGCTGATGATGCTTAGCATGCGGCAGGTGCCGCGAAAATTTGACGCTGAAAACGACACAGATAATGCAATTTGCGACGCGGTGTGTTTTCCTGCGCGGCGATGACCGAACCCGCGATCCCCTTGCCTGAACGAATCGATTTCCTGCTGGTGGAGGGCTTTTCCGCCCTGGCGTTCTTTTCCACGGTGGAGCCGCTGCGCGTGGCCAATCGCCTGGCCGCCCAGCCGCTGTTTGCCTGGCGCCTGCATTCCGCCGATGGCGAGCCGGTGGCGGCATCGAGCGGGATGCGCGTGGTGGTCGATGCGCCGCTGGCTGCGCTCGATCCGCCGGGCACGCTGATCGTGTGCGCCGGGTTTCATCCCGAACGCGGCCTGGGGCGCGCCGGGCTGGCTGTGCTGCGCCGCTTTGGGCGCGGTGGCGGGCGGTTTGGCGCGATCGACACCGGCATCGTGCTGCTGGCCCAGGCCGGGGTGGCCGGGCCGGGGCCGGTGGCGATCCACTGGGAGGCGGAAAGCGGGTTTCGCGAGGCCTGGCCGCAGATCGCGGTGGCCGATGCGCTCTACACGCTGAGCGAGCGGCTGTTCAGCTGTGCCGGTGGCACCGCCGCGCTCGACATGATGCTCGAACGCATCGCCCGCGCTCATGGCCTGGCCTTTGCCAATGCCGTGGCCGAACAGTTCATCCACGACCGCATCCGCCCGGCCGGCGAAGGGCAGCGCATGGCGGCGGGCCAGCGCCTGGCGATCCGCGATCCGCACCTGCTGCGCGCGATCGCCGCGATGGAGGCCCAACTCGACCTGCCGTTGCGCTCGGCCGACCTCGCCCGCCAGGCAGGCGTGGGCGTGCGCCGGCTGGAGCGGCTGTTCCTGGCGCATCTGGGCGTTTCGCCGCAGCGCCACTATCGCCGGCTGCGGCTGGAACGGGCGCGGGTGCTGCTCGAAACCACCGACCTGCGCGTGCTCGACGTGGCGCTGGCCACGGGCTTTGATTCGGCATCGGCGCTGACCCGCGATCTGCGCCGCGCGTTTGGCATCACCGCCACCGCCGCCCGCCGTGGCACCCGCTTTGCCCGCGCCACCAAGGCCGAGTGAGCCTTGCGCATTTCCCCCTTGCGGCCCCCGGCCAAGCCCCCCAGCATCGCGTGTACACACGGGCGTGCACAGGCACGACCCGCCAAGACGGGGGAAATGGGCCATGTCCAGCCAACCGGTTACGCGCTCGCGGATAGAGGCGCATTCGATCGATTTCGTGCCGCTGGCCGAGCGGCATGGCAAAGTCTGGCATCTGTGGCCGGTGTGGTTTGCCGGCGATGCGCACCTGGCCACGCTGGCCACCGGCGCGCTGGGCATTGCCATGGGGCTCAACCTGTTCTGGTCGCTGGTGGCGATCGTGGGCGGCTGCGCGCTGGGCACGTTCTTCATGGCGTTCCATGCGGCGCAGGGGCCGCAGCTGGGCCTGCCGCAGATGATCCAGTCGCGCCCGCAGTTCGGCTATCGCGGGGCGCTGCTGGTGTGGGTGGTCGCGCTGATCACCTACGTTGGCTACAACGCGTTCAACCAGGTGCTGGCGGCGCAGACGGTGCAGGAACTGGCAGGCCTGCCGGCCCGGCCGACGATGGCGGTTTTCACCATTCTAGCGATGGGCGTGGCGTTGATCGGCTATGACCTGATCCACCGGGCGCAGCGCACGTTGGCCTTTGCCCTGATCGCGATCCTGGCGGTGTTTACTGCCGGCGCAGCCTGGCTGGTGCCATTGCCCGCTGGGCAGTTCGATCCGCACCGCTTCGTGATGATCCCGTTCCTGCTGCAGTTCTTTGCCGCGGCCGCGTATCAGCTCAGCTGGTCGATCTATGTTTCTGATTATTCGCGCTATCTTCCGCCCGAAGTAGGCGTGCGCGCGGCGTTCTGGTGGACATTTGGCGGCGCCATGCTGGGCGGGGTGTGGATGATGGCGGTGGGCGCGATCGCCGCTGCCGCGCTGCCGCAGGATGGCGTGATTGCCGCCGCGCGCATGGTGGGTGACCAGATCGTACCCGGGTTCGGCATGGTGCTGCTGGTCGTGGCCTTTGCCGGGCTGATCACGGCCACTTCGCTCAATTTTTACGGGGCGTCGCTCACGCTGCTGTCGATTGCCGATTCCTTCATGACGCTGCGCAGCACGATCCGCGAACGGGTGGTGTCGCTGGTGATCGTCACGGTGCTGGCTTCGGCGCTATCGTTTTCCGCATCGAAGGATTTCATGCACGATTACGAACTGCTGCTGTCGGTGCTGCTGTATATCTTCACGCCATGGACGGCGATCAATCTGGTCGATTTCTACATCGTGCGAAAAGGGCATTATTCGATTGCGGCGATATTTGATCCAGACGGCATCTATGGGCGGTGGAATGCGCGCGGGCTGATCGCCTATCTTGCCGGGTTCCTGGCCATGGTGCCGTTCTTCAGCACGCATGTTTTTACAGGGCCGGTCGCGCGCGCCCTGGGCGGGGCAGACATCTCGATGCTGATCGGCTTGCCGGTCTCGGCGCTGGCCTATCTCGTCTTGTGCAGAAACGTTTCGGCAACGCAACAGATGGAGGTGCCGCAGCATAAGCAAAGCGTTTGTTGACCATAAGTTGCGCTTTGCATAACTTTTTTGACAGGAGGACCTGGCTGAATTGATCCGGTGAGTCCGCACAAGCGCATAACGCCCGCGTTCCCGTGATCATTCAGTACAACACATGGGGGAATTCATATGCGTTATAAGCATCTATCCGGCGTTGCTCTGCTTGCGCTCGCCGGCGCCGCTTCACCCGTCCTCGCGCAATCAGCACCCGATGCGGCAACGCCGGCGTCTGCTGCCGGGGGCGATGACGAAGGCAGTCCCATCGTTGTCTATGGCCGTGGCGAAACCCGCCAGGTCCAGACCGTTACCGCGGTTGATATCAAGGCCGCCACGCCCGGTACCAGCCCGCTCAAGGTGCTGGAAAAGCTGCCCAGCGTTTCGGTGCAATCGGCCAATGCGCTGGGTACCAACGAATGGTCCACGCGCTTTTCGGTGCGCAGCTTCAGCCAGAACCAGCTTGGCTTCACGCTCGATGGCGTGCCGCTGGGCGACATGAGCTATGGCAATTTCAACGGCCTGCACATCAGCCGCGCCATCGCCTCGGAAAACATCGGCAGTTCCACGCTGGCGCAGGGTTCGGGCGCGCTCGATACGCCGTCGAGTTCCAACCTGGGCGGCACGGTACAATTCTTCAGCCAGACGCCGACCGACGATTTCGGCGTCGATACCCAGGCCAGCTATGGCAGCGAAAACGCCTATCGCCTGTTCGGCCGGCTCAACACCGGCGATCTGGGTGGCGGGGTCAAGGCCTATGTCAGCGGATCGTGGCTCGATGCGCCCAAGTGGAAGGGCGAAGGCAAGCAGCAGGCCTGGTCGGTCAACAGCAAGATCGTGGTGCCGCTGGGCACGAGTGCCAAGCTGACGGCCTTTGCCAACTATTCCGATTTCAAGGACGACGACTACATGGATATGTCGCCGGCCTTGATCCAGAAATATGGCTGGAACTGGGATTATATCCGCAACGATTACAAGACCGCTCTGGCGATTGCCAAGAACCTGCAATCGGATCTGGTCAACTATTCCAAGTATTGCGCCAATTACGCCGGATACAGCCAGACGATCTGCGCCGATGATACCTATTACAACGGCTATGGCCTGCGTAAGGACTTCCTGGCCGGCGCCAGCCTGACGGCAGACCTTGGCAGTGGCCTGTCGCTGCGCATTTCGCCCTATTATCACCACAACAAGGGCATCGGCACGTGGTGGACGCCCTATACCCCAACGCCGGGCGGCGCGGCGCTGTCGATCCGTTCCACCTCGTACAAGATTGCGCGCGGCGGCCTGACCGGGGCGCTGACCTACAAGATCGGCACAAACGAACTGGAACTGGGCGGTTGGTACGAATCCAACAAGTATACCACGGCGCGGCAGTTCTTCCCGCTGGCGGACTCGACCACGTCGAGCATCGACAACCGTGAGTGGCCGCAAAATCCGTTCTACACGCAGTATAAGTACAACTTCAAGATCACCACCGCGCAGTTCTTTGTCCAGGATACCTTCCAGGCCACTGACAACTTCAAGATCAACGCTGGGTTCAAGGGACTTAGCGTGATCGTCGACAACCAGTACGATCCCGCCAGCCAATCCAGCGCTGCGGCGCGCGATACCTCGGGCCGGCTCAAGGCGCGTGACCTGTTCCTGCCGCAGGCGGGCGTGAACTATACGTTCAATCCCCAGGTCGAGGCGTTCCTCAGCTATGCCGAGAACATGCGCGCCTTTACCACCGATCCGTTCATGACGAACCAGGCCGGTTTCCAGGCCATCAAGAACACGATCAAGCCGGAAACCTCGAAGACGGTGGAAGGCGGCCTGCGCTTCCATCTCGATCACTTCGAAGGCTCGATCGCGGGCTATCACGTCAAGTTCGAGAACCGGCTGCTTTCGGTGCAGCCCTGCGCCATCATCGTGGGCTGCGCCACGGTGCTGTCCAACGTGGGTTCGGTCACCACCAACGGGGTGGAACTGGCCGGCACCTATCACCTGACCCGGGCGCTGTCGCTCTATGGCTCGTATTCCTATACCGATGCGCGGTACGACGACGACGTGCTCAGCGGCGTGCTCTACCCCACCAAGAACAAGCAGGTGGCGACGGTTCCGGCGCACCTCGCCAACGCCGAAATCGCCTACGACGATGGCGTGATCAGCGGCCGGATCGGCGCCAATTACCAGTCCAAGCGCTATTACACCTATACCAACGATGCCAGCGTGCCCGGCCGCGTGCTGGTCGATGTCTCGCTGGGCTATCACTTCGATGCCGCCGACGGCCCGCTGCATAATCTGGAAATCCAGGGGAACGTCACAAATCTGTTCGACAAGAAGTATATCGCGACGCTCGGTGAGAACGGTCTGGCCTTCACCGACCCCGGTGGTACGCTGCAGTCGATGCTGGTGGGGGCGCCGCGCCAGGCCTCGATCACGCTGCGCAAGCGGTTTTGACAGAGTACGGATGCCGGCGAGCGCAGCGCCGGCATCCGCCTGTTTATTGAGGCAAGCATGATGACGTATCGGCCGGCGCGCCGCAGTTTCCTGAAAGCGGTGGCGGCGGCCGGGGCGGCCGGAACCTTGCCGCAATCCATTGCCACGGCCCTGGCGCTGCCGGCCGCACGGCGCACCGGCACGCTGGCCGATGTCGAACATGTGGTGATCCTGATGCAGGAAAACCGCTCGTTCGATCACTATTACGGCACCCTGCGCGGGGTGCGCGGCTATGGCGATCCGCGCCCGCTGCTGTTGCGCAATGGGAAAAGCGTGTTTCACCAGCCCACGCCCGATCGCCAGGGCGTGGTGCTGCCGTTTCGCATGGATGGCCGGATCAGCAATGCCCAGGGCCTGAAAAGCCTGGACCACAGCTGGAAGGGCGCCTTTGCCGATTGGGCGGAATACGACAGCTGGATCAAGCACAAGACGCCGCAATCGATGGGCCATTTCGTGCGCGAGGACATCCCGTTCTATCACGCGCTGGCCGATGCCTTTACCATCAACGACCAGTATTTCTGCTCGATCCACGGGCCGACCAACCCCAACCGCATGTTCCTGTTTTCCGGCACCAGCGGGCTGAGCGCAGGCGACGATCGCGCCCAGGCGGTGGACAATGCCGACGATGGCAACTGGACCGCCGACATGGCGCGCGACAAGGCCGATTTCCCCGGCGCGGCGCGCTGGACGACCTATGCCGAGCGGCTGGAACAGGCCGGGGTAAGCTGGCAGGTCTATCAGGAATACGAGAATTTTGGCGATAACTCGCTGCCGTACTTCGCCAATTTCCGCGGGCTCGATCGTGCGTCATCGCTCTATCGGCGCGGGCGGGCATGGGTTGCCGGCTCCAGCGCGGAAACGGCCGAAACCTCGCAGGCGCAATACCTGGTCTCTGCCTTTGCCAAGGACGTGGCCGCCGATACCCTGCCGCAGGTTTCGTGGATTGTCGCGCCGGCGCGCTATTCCGAGCATCCCGAGGCGACGCCGGCCTTTGGCGAAAGCCTGACCGCGCGCCTGATCGAAGCGCTGGTGGCCAATCCCAAGGTCTGGGCGAAGACCGCGCTGATCATCAACTATGATGAAAACGACGGCTTTTTCGATCATGTGCCGGGCCCGGTGCCGGCGGTGAACCGTGCCCAGGGGCTGAGCAGCGTGGACACGCATGGCGAGGCCTACAAGGGCGAGCCGGTGGGCCTGGGCATTCGCGTGCCGCTGATGATCGTGTCGCCCTGGACGCGCGGTGGCTTTGTCCATTCCGGGGTCAACGATCACACCTCGGTCATCCGCTTCCTGGAGCGGCGCTTTGGCGTGATGGAGCCCAACATTTCGCCCTGGCGCCGCGCGGTGACCGGCGATCTGGTCGATATGTTCGATTTTGCCGATCCCGATGGAGCGGCGCTGCATGCCTTGCAGGCATTGCCCGCGATCGGCGATTATCGCGCCCGCGTGGCCGCGCAGGCCGCCTTGCCGCAGCCGCATCCGCCGGCCGAGCAGGCCATGCCCCAGCAGGAACCCGGCCAGCGCCCGGCGCGCGCACTGCCCTATCGCCTGGCGGTGGGCGAGGTGGGCAGCGGCGCCGATTGGCAGCTGGAATTTGCCAATACCGGCCGCCAAGGCGCGGTATTCCAGGTTTATGATCGCGGCGGCACCGCCGGCCCGTGGACCTATACCGTGGCCGCCGGTGCCACCTTGCGCGATCGGCCGCCCGGCCTGGCTGCCGGGCCGTGCCGCCTGACGGTGCGCGGGCCCAATGGCTTTGTGCGCGATCTGGCTGGGCCGCTGCCGCCGCCCGCGCGTGTATCGGTGCAGGAAGCGGGCGATACGCTGCTGGTGGCACTGGCCAATCCTGGCGCGGCGCCGGTCACGCTGTCGCTGCGGCACCTGGCCTATGGCTCGGCCTCGGCCACGCCACAGCGCATCGTGCTGGCGCCCGGCCAGGCCCGCACGGTGCGGGTGCCGATTGCTGCCAGCCATCACTGGTATGATCTGGCCGTGGATGGCCCCGATGGCTTTCGCCGCCGTTTTGCCGGCCACGTCGAGACCGGCAAGCCGAGCTGGTCTGACCCGGCGATGGGGACGATGGTCGAGGTGTAGGCTGGTTGCGGTTTTGATAATTACAGCGGGACCCCGGATCAAGTCCGGGGTGACGAGAAAATAAAGCTATCCTAACATGTTACCGTCACCCCGGACTTGATCCGGGGTCCCGCTTTGATCCCGCCGCATCAGCCCAGCGGTTCTTTCAGCCAGGCCACGCCACGGCGCAGCAGATCGTGGAATACCGGCAAATCCCAGGCGCAGCGGTCCACGCTGGGCCACCAGTCGAGCATCGGTTGCAGGTCATAGTGCCCGCGGCAGTGGCCCAGGGTAAGGTAGAGCACCGCGCCCTCGCCGTGGTCCTTGATATAGAACACTGGATGGCGCCCGGGCGCGGCGGCGGCCTCGACAAAGCCGGTGCCCGGCTCGGTGCAGCAGGTATCGAGCAGGACGTGCAGGTTGCCGTGGGTTTCGAGGTAATAAAGCTCGTCCGTGGTGTCGAACGGCTCCACGCCGGCAACCAGCGGATGGGCGGGATCGGCCACTTCGACGCGATAGGGCGCGATTGGTGGGTGGCTGATGAACTGGCTGCCCAGCATGTCCATGAACAGCGGCGCCCAGCGCGGCGCATCCCACAGCCCGGCGTTGGGCCCCTGGTCGAGCAGGCGCAGCACCGAATTTGTGCCGTGCAGCGCATACCAGCGCCCGCCGCGCGCCAGCCAGGCGCGCAGCGCTTCCTGCGCGGGCAGCGAGGGCGTCACGTCGCAGGTATAGGTGATCAGGATATCGGCCGCCTCGATCGCGGCGATGTTCTCGTAATCCTCGAACACACGGGTGCGCACGGCGGGATCGTCGGCCAGAAGCTTCAGGAGTTCCAGCCGGGCGAAATCCATATCGTGCCACACCCCGCCGCAGACCAGCACGCAATCGATGCGGCGCGGGTGGCTTTGCGCGGGTTCGCTCACGCAGCGGCTCCATCGCTGCCTTCGGGAATGCCGAGGTATTGATCGAGCGTCTGCTGGAACTGGCGCAGGCGGATTTCCTGGTAGTTGCCCAGCTGCACCTTGCCGGTCTTGGAGGCGTGGAGGCCTTCCTGCACATAGGGCAGGTTGTCCATGTCCTGTTCGAACACGTCGCCCAGGATGCCCAGTTCGGGTGCCTCGGTCCATTTCTGGTCGAGGCGCAGGAACTTCATCGGCACGCCGCGCGGATGCTTTTCGCCCTTCTTCACGCGCATCAGGATGCGCACTTCCATGATGCAGGTATCGGGCGTCTTTCCGGGGCGCCAGCGATAGACGATGTTGGGCATGAACCCGCCCCACGGGGCGAAGTTGGGGAACACGTTATAGACCAGCGCATCGAGCAGTTCGGCATCGGTGGCGTGATCGTGGTCATAGCCGGTCTGCGCGGTATAGGCGGCGCGCATCTTGGCGCCCAGCGCCTCGCGCGCGGTCATGCCTTCGGGCACTTCAACAGCATAGGGATCGGCGGCGGTATCATAGTTGTCGCCGCTGCGGCCGTTGTACTTGACGAACTGGTCAACGATCCACTGCTCGCTCTTGCCCGCCGGATCGAGGTGCGGCGACATCGTGCCGAACGGCACGAGGTTGACGTTCACATGATCGCCCCAGGTCCAGTAGGCGCTGTTGCAATCACCGGTGAAAGGCAGCAGCTGCGGGTGGGTGACCACGGTGTGCCAGGCTTCCATGAAGGCTTCGGCCGTGACTTTCCAGTTGGCCGGCACTTCCTTGCCCACCCACATCACCGTCACGCATTCTTCATGGCGCCAGCGCTTGAAGTGATCGGGCAGGGGGGCAAGGAACTCCTCCAGGCTCGGCCCGCCGGGCTCTTCCCGCAGGAAGATGTAGCCGCCCCACTGGCCCACCTCTACCGCCGGCAGCGCCAGCTTGTTTTCATCGAGGTGGGCGAAATCCCACTTGCATGGCATGTGGTTGAAACTGCCGTCCTTGTTCCAGGCAAAGCCATGGAACGGGCAGACGAAGCGATCGGCCGTGCCATCTTCGGTGCGCAGCTTGCGGCCGCGATGGAGGCACACGTTGTGCATGGCGCGCACCGATCCATCGTCCTGGCGCGAGATGAGGAAACTGCGCCCGGCGTTTTCATAAACGACATAATCGCCCGGCTCGGGCAGGTCTTCCTCGCGCGCGGCGAACTGCCACACGCGCGGCCACATCCGCTCGCGTTCCAGCTGGGCGAAATGCTCGCTGGTATAGCGCGCTGCGGCGATCGGCGTGCTGCCGCGGTTCTGATAGCTGGGCGTGGTCAGCACCTCGGGCGCGGGCCGCGAATCGGCGGCCATCAGTTCCAGCCAGCTGATCCCCTCGCTGACCGGCAGGCCGCAGCTTTCGGGCGTAGGGCGCTGGGCCACGGTGTCTGCGCTTGCGGTATCGGGTGCTGCCATGGTGGGTGCCATCCTGTCCTCTCGCGCCGGATCGTGACTGCCCGGCCTACATGCCAGCATGGTCTAGGACGGCGACGCGGCGCAAGTCACCTTGCTGAAAGCATAGGTTTCGCGCGCGCCCGGATCGCGGCATGATCACCCATCAAGACCAAAATGCGGGAGAGAATGGCCGTGTCCAGGAGGCTGGAAGGAAAAGTGGCGCTGGTAACCGGCGGCACCAGCGGGATCGGCGCAGGCGCGGTGCGCCGCCTGGCGGCCGAAGGCGCCAAGGTGGTGTTTACCGGATCGCGCGCCGAACTGGGCGAGGCACTGGCGCAGGAGGTGGGCGGCCGCTTTGCCAGCCACCGCGTGGAAGATGCCGCCGCCTGGCCGGGCCTGATCGAGAGTCTGCTGGCCGAGCATGGCCGGCTGGACATTGCGTTTGCCAATGCCGGCACCGAGCAGGGCGATGCCAATATCGAGGACGTGACGATCGAAGGCTGGTCCAAGATCGTGGGCATCAATCAGACCGGCGTGATGCTGACCGTGCAGCACGCGATCCGCGCCATGGCCCGCAACCAGGGCGCGACGGGATCGATCATCATCAATTCGTCGATGAATGCGGCGCGCCCGCTGGGCAACTATGTCACCTATTCCACCACCAAGGCCGCTGTCGTGGCGCTGGCCAAGTCGGCTGCGGTCTATTGCGGGCAAAAGCGTTATCGCATCCGCGTCAACGCGATCCTGCCTGGCGTGGTGGAAACCGACCTGATCCGCGCCATCATGGAAAGCCAGCCCGATCCGGCCGCCGTGCGCGCGATCTATGAAGGCATGGCGCCGATGAACCGCATGGCGCAGGTGGAGGAAGTGGCAGGCCTGGTCGCCTATCTGGCAAGTGACGAGGCGAGCTTCATTTCGGGCGCGGAACTGACGATCGACGGCGCCACCACGGCCGGGATGATGGGGGTATGACGATGGCACGTCTGCACGGGCGCATCGCCCTGGTTACCGGGGGCCTGCGCGGCATTGGCCTGGCGATTGCCACGCGCCTGGCGAGCGAAGGCGCGGCAGTGACGATCAGCGATCTCGACGCGCCCGACAGCGCAGCCGTGGCGCAGGCCCTGGCCGCGCTGGGCAGCGATGCGGCCTATCTGCGCGCCGATGTTACCAGCGAAGCCGATTGGGCCAGCATCGCCGCGCAGATGGAGGCTAAGGGCGGCTGCCATATCCTGGTCAACAATGCCGGCACCGATCTGACCGGCGCGGTCGAAACCCTCAGCCTAGACGCCTGGCGCAAGATCATGGCGATCAACGTCGATGGCGTGTTCCTGGGCACGCGCGCGCTGGTGCCGCTGATGGCGCGCAGCGGCGCCGAGGTGGCCGGCGGGGCGAGCATCATCAACGTCAGTTCGATCATGGGGCTGGTCGGCTATTCCGAAGTGTCGGCCTATAACGCCAGCAAGGGCGCGGTGCGCCTGTTCACCAAGGGCATCGCGGTGGAATTTGCGCAAAAGCGCATGCCGATCCGCGCCAATTCGCTGCATCCCGGCTTTGTCCGTACCCCGCTGCTCAACGCCGGGTTCCAGCGCTGGGTGGACAAGGGCTTTGCCGAAAAGCCCGAAGATCTGGTCGCGGCGATGGAAGCTGCCACGCCCAATGGCCGCCTGGCCGAACCGGAAGAACTCGCCGGCCCTGCCGCGTTCCTGGCGAGTGCTGACGCCAGCTATATGACCGGGGCCGAACTCGTCATCGATGGCGGCTGGACCGCGCAATAGGGAAAGACGCCATGGCATTTGAACTCGACAACGTGGTCGCCGTGGTGACCGGTGCGCGCGGCGGCATCGGCCGCGAGGTGGTGCGCGCGATGAAGGCGGCAGGGGCCACGGTGATCGCCACCGACGTCAGCGCGCCTGATGACGGTGTGGCCGATCATGCCCTGGCGCATGACGTGACCAGCCAGGCCGATTGGCAGGCTGTGGCCGCTCTGGCGGCGGAAACCTATGGCCGCATCGATGCCCTGGTCAACGTCGCCGGCATCAGCGTGGTCGCCAGCATCGAGGAAACCCCGCTGGAAGAATGGCGGCGGGTCAACTCGGTCAACGTGGAAAGCGTGGTGATCGGGGTGCAGACCCTGCTGCCGCTGTTGAAGGCGGGCGGCAAGGCACGCGCCAGCGGCGCTTCCATCGTCAACTTCTCCAGCGTGGGCGGCATCAAGGGCGCGCCGTTCAACGGTGCCTATTGCACCAGCAAGGCGGCGGTGAAGATGCTGTCGAAATGCATGGGCGCCGAATTTGCCGCGCTCGGCTACAACATCCGCGCCAACAGCGTGCATCCCGGCGGGATCGACACGCCGATGCTGCAATCGATCATGCAGCGCTATGTCGATCTGGGTGCGGTGCCCTCGCTTGAGGTATCGATGCAGGGCGTTGTCGCCGCGCATCCGATCGGGCGGCTCGGCCGGCCCGCGGAAATGGCCGGCGGTGTGGTCTATCTCTGCTCTGACGCGGCAAGTTTTGTCACCTGCAGCGAGTTCATGATGGACGGGGGATACTGCATGAGCTGAAACCGGTGCGTGGCCCACGCACCGGCTTCGAAAGTGGCGCCGTCAGAAGTGGCGGTAGCCCGGACGGCCATAGGGGCGGCCGTAGTAACCCGGCCGGCCGTAATAGCCGCGATTGCCCCAGCCATAGGGATGGTAGGGGCGATAGGCCCGGTAATAGTAATCGTGATAGGGGTAAGGGCGATAGGTCCAACGATCGCCGACATAGACCCACGGGCGGTACCAGCCCGGCGCGGCATAGTAATAGTTGGAAAAATACACCGTGTCATAGCTGTAGGGCGCCGCGCCCGACCGCACGACAAAGCCCGGCGGGCAGCCCGGGCTGGTCTGGTTGGCCGTGCTGCCACCGATCGCGGCGCCGCCCACGGCACCCACGGCCGCGCCGGCCAGCGTGCCAAAGCCACCATCGTGGCGGCTCGACAGGCCATTGCCCACCAGCGCGCCGAAAATCCCGCCGATCACCGCGCCGGCCGTGGCATTGCTGCGTGCCTTGACGCAGTTGTCGCGAGCCCAGGCCTCGGCATCGGCGGCATAGCGCGCGTCACGCTCTGCCTGTGCCTGGTCGATCACGGCGGCGCTGTAGCCAGGTGGCGGTGGCGGCGGGCGCGTGCCATCGTATCCGGGCGGCGGGCCCTGGTCATAGCTTTGCACCTGCACCGATAGCGTCGTGGTGGTGCCATTGGGCGCATAGCCCTGGGGCGGTTGCTGGTTATAACCGCGCTGGTCATACCCCTGTTGGTTGTAACCCTGCTGATTATAGCCTTGGGGTGCGTTCTGATCGTAATAGCCCGGCGGCGGGCCTTGATCCTCTCCCTCCTGATCGCCCGGAGGCGGCGGCGGCGCGCCATAGCCCTGCTGGGGCGGGGGAGGCGGATAATCGGAATAGCTGCCGGCCTGCTGGGCAGAGGCGCTGCCAGCCATCAGCGGCAAGACCGCCATGGCAGCGGCGCCGGTTGCAAGAATGATGCGGGAAAGAGGCTGTGCCATCGGCTTGATCCACTCACTGTGATGCGTCGTGGCTATGGCCGGGCGCGTGAACGGATGCTGACGGTTTTGCCGCTTTGCGACGAGCCGATAAAGGGGTTGGCTGGCGCGCGCTATGTGCTGGCAGGATAGCAAGGTCGCAGGGCCCGCCAACCACTTGGTTGCGGGCCCCTTTCCTGCATTCTCGTCACGCTGCGGCGGAGCGGCGGGCCAGTTCGCATTGCGACCAGATGTCGCTCAAGGCATCGATCAAACGATCGATATCGCCGTCGCTGTGCACCGGCGAAGGCGTGATGCGCAGGCGTTCGGTGCCGCGCGGCACGGTGGGATAGTTGATCGGCTGCACATAGATGCCGTGGTTGTCCATCAGCCAGTCGCTGATGCGCTTGCACTTGCGCGCGTCGCCCACCATCACCGGGATGATGTGGCTGGGGTTGGGCAGGTGCGGAATGCCCATGGCATCGAGCCGGCGGCGCACGGTGGCGACGCGTTCCTTGTGGCGTGCGCGCTCCATCTCGCTGCCTTTGAGATGGCGGATGCTGGCCGCTGCGCCGGCCGCCAGCGCCGGGGGCAGGGCCGTGGTGAAGATGAAGCCACTGGAAAAGGTGCGCACGAAATCGCACAGGCTTTCCGACGCGGCGATATAGCCGCCCATCACCCCGAATGCCTTGCCCAGCGTGCCTTCGATCACGGTGATGCGGTCCATCAGCCCTTCGCGTTCGGCCACGCCGCCGCCGCGCGGGCCATAGAGGCCCACCGCGTGCACTTCGTCGATATAGCTCATCGCGCCGTGGGCCTCGCACACGTCGAGAATCTCGGCGATCGGGGCAATATCGCCATCCATCGAATAGACGCTTTCGAACGCGACCAGCTTGGGCACGTCTGGCCCATATTGGGAGAGCAGTTCGTCAAGATGGGCGGCATCGTTGTGGCGCCAGATATGGCATGGGCTGCGCGAATGGCGAATGCCCTCGATCATCGAGGCGTGGTTGAGCGCATCGGAAAAGACCACGCAGCCGGGGATCTTGGCCGCCAGCGTGCCCAGGCCCGCCCAGTTGGAAACATAGCCGCTGGTGAACAGCAGTGCGGCTTCCTTGCCGTGGAGATCGGCCAGTTCGCTTTCGAGCACGACGTGGTGATGGTTGGTGCCCGAAATGTTGCGCGTGCCGCCAGCGCCCGCGCCGCATTCGTCCAGCACGGCGTGCATGGCATCGAGCACCAGCGGGTGCTGCCCCATGCCAAGGTAATCGTTGGAGCACCACACCGTGATCGGGTGGGTGGTTTCATCGACATAGCGCGTGGCGTGGGGGAAACGGCCGCAGTGGCGCTCGATCTCGGTAAAGATGCGATAGCGGCCCTCCTCGCGAACGTTTGCCAGTTCCCCCTGGAAATAGGTTTCAAAATCCATCGCGCTCGGTCCTCTCGTCCGTGTTCTTGGTTCTTGTGCGTTCAATTGGCAGCATGGCGCCTGGGCAAGGCCCAGCCCCACAAGGCCCCGTCGCGCAGCGGCAGGGCCAGAAACAGGTGTTCCAATGCGCCCAGGGCGGCGAGCGCAAAGAGCAGGCTCGCGCCGGCAGCATCAGCGCTGTTGGCGGGCGCGGCCAGGGCAATGGCGGCCAGCCAGGCGGCCAGCGCCAGGCAGGCGGCAATCGCGGCATAAAGCTCAAGCCCCAGGCGCGGCTTGCCGAAATAGCTTTTGAGATAGCCCAGGTGCGGCGGCAGGATATCGGTGCTCATGTTGGGCACGCCCAGGAAAATGGCGATCTTGGTGCTGAGCCGCATGGCCAGCAGCAGGGCAAAGGCCATGGCGCCCACCTGGTTGGGCGCATCGCGGCTCATCCAGATCAAGCCTGCCGCGCTCAGCGCCAGGGCCACTTCGTGCCAGGCGACGGCTGCCACGGCATGGGAAAAGCGCTGCCAGCCGCGCGCACCGGGCGGGCATGGTTCGCGCCGCGGGCCGGTGACCACGCCGGTCAGGAAGCTTATCTCGTGCCAGGCCCAAATCAGGATCGCCCCGGCGAGCGAGGCATAGACGCCCAGCAGCGTGGCATGCTGCATCGACAGCGCGATGATCACGATGCCGCCGATCGCGGCGCAGCCGGCCAGCAGCAGGCTGTGGGCAAAAGTGTGGCGCGCGCGATTATCCAGCCACGCGACCAGCCCGGTTGCAAAGAACCAGATCAGGATCGTTGCCAGGACAGGCAGGACGTGGCCGGTCCAGCTTACCATGCCGGTTGCAGCCGGACCGTGGCGGGCAGCCGATTGCGGCGCGGGCGAAGCAGGAACATGCGCGCAAAGTTGGCGCCCGCGCCGATCGCCCCGGTGGCGCGCAGCCATGCGCCGGCCAGGCCGCCGCGCGCCTTGCCGGCGGCGATGCGGTTGCTGGCCACCAGCAGGCGGTCCATCGCGCGGCGGAAGCGCGGATCGTCGGTATCGAGTTCCACCGGAAAGACCTGGCGCGCGATCTGCGAGCAGATGGTGAAGACGCGGTAATCGTAATCGGTGGGATCGAGGCCCAGCGCCTGGTGAAACACCGGGCGGGCATGATCGCGCACATACATCGTGGCATAGACCGCCAGCAGGAAGAAGCGCACCCACAGTGTGTTGGCGCCGCGCAGCAGCTTGGGATCGGCGCGCAGCAGCAGGGCAAAGGCTTCGCCGTGGCGGAACTCGTCGTTGCACCACTCCTCGAACCAGGCGAAGATCGGGTGGAAGCGCAATTCCGGCTTGGCGGCGAGCTGACGATAGATCGTGATATAGCGGGCGTAGCCGATCTTTTCCGACAGATAGACCGAATAGAAAATGAACTTCGGCTTGAAATAATGGTATTTCTTGGCCTTGGTCAGGAAGCTCAGGTCAATTCCGATGCCTTCGTCCTTCAAGGCCTCGTTGATGAAACCGGCATGGCGGCTTTCATCGCGGGCCAGCAGCTTGAACAGCGTCTTCATATCGGGGTTGCTGGTGCGCCGCGCCATTTCGGCATAAAGGATGCACCCGGAAAATTCCGAGGTGAGCGAGCTGACCAGGAAATCGGTAAATTCGGCGCGCAGTCCCGGTTCGAGCGCGGCGATGATGCCCGAAAAGTCCTGCTCGCGCTTGAAGTGGTGCTTGTTGGGGTCGCTCACCATCTCGGCGATCAGCGCATCCCATTCGCGCCGCACCAGCGACACGTCGATCGCGTCGAGCGCCTTGAAATCGGTGGTGTAGAAGCGCGGGCTGAGCACGGTTTCGTGGCTCACCATGGCATGAACATCGGCCTTGGCGGCCACCGCAGGATGCTTGGCGGTGTGGGCGTTCATCTGAGGCTCCCAGGTGTGAAGCTGACTTCGTAAAGCTCGGTCAGGCCAAGATAGGCAGCAAGGCGAGTCCAGGCGCGCAGGACCGGGCCGGCGCGCACCACGGTGGCGGTGCGTTCGAACACCACGCTTTGCCCGAACAGCACCCGCACCGGATCACCATGCACGCGCACGCGGTCACCGGGATGCACCGCCAGATCGCCTTCCAACTCGACATGGGCGTGGAAATGCGCCGGGCTTTGCTCGATGGCGATGCGGCAAGGGACGGTAAAGGCGCGGGCGCGGATCATGCCTGGCTGCCCTTGAGGAAACGGGCAAAGGCGGCGCGGTTGGTAGCGCCGAACGAGCCTAGTTCCACCGCGCGGCCGGTAGTCGGATCGCGCAGGGTCAGTGCGCCATTGGCCCACTGCGTCAGCTCGAATGGCGCGGCCGGGCCGATGCCGTGCATGCGGCGGTCGCGCGCCATGCCGCGCATCACCCCGCGCACAAAGCCGCCGCCATCGTTTTCACCCACCAGCACGGCCAGGGTGCGGCCGCTGTCGGTATCGTCCACCACCACGGCGCCATCGCCACGATCGGCAAAGACCAGGTGGCGCACTTCGACTGCGGCAACCTTGTCCTGCGCGCGCTCCACCGCCGGCACCGCCTCGCGATCGAGCACGCCGACGCGGACCAGGGTAGTCAGTGCCAGGGTGATGGCCACCAGCGCGCCGGCCATGGCCAGCGCCGGGCGCGGCACGGTGTTTTCGTGGGAGTGGGCGTGGCTCATGCGGCAGCTCCCGCAATCGGGCCGCTGATCGGCTGCGCGGGCTCGGTGGTATCGGCGCGGACGATGCCATGCGGCGCGGCCTGGGCGCAGGCCTGGGCCAGGGCGGCGGCCAGGCGCGGCGCGTCGGCCAGGGCGCGCAGCATCGGCTGCGGCCGGGCCAGGCGCCAGGGCCGCGCGTGCGGCCAGAGCATGGCATAGCCCAGGCGATGCTGCCCCTTGAGCGTCAGGGCAATATCGCCATGGCCCCGGCCATGGCCGCGCAGATCGGCCGAGGCGATCAGCGAAAGCGGCAGGTTGATGCACTTGCCCAGCGCAATGCCGACGCGCAGCACGACGCGGCGGTTGGTGAGGGTATAGACCGTGGTGCGCGCCACCAGCACGGCAAACAGGGTGAGCAAGGCTTGCAGCACCGCGCCGGCCGCCAGAATCGCGCCTGCGCCGATCAGGTTGCCGCTAGCCAGCGCCAGCAGCGCCAGTACCGCGAAATAGCCGGCCAGCCATGGCGCGAACAGCGCGCTGCGCTTGAACGTCTGCCAGTGCGGTGCGGCCTGCCACACGATCCATTCGCCCGGGGGCAGATCGCCGGGAAGGCCGCGCACCGGCTCGAAATCATATTCGCTCACAGCAACGGCTCCAGCCGGTCGGCATTGGCATAGAGATAGCCGGTGCCGAAATAGGCGACGACGCGCTCTTCCTCGTACCGGGTGATTTCACCAGGGTTTTCGGGGAAGGGGGCATTGGCGAAATCGGCAGCGTTGATCGCGCTGATGATCACACCTTCGCGGCGGATCACGGCCATGGCCATCGGCGCGAGCACGATGCGCGTGCCGGTATCGACCGCCAGGTAGCGGATCATGTGCTCGGCGCGGTCGATCCACAGATCGGCCACCGTGCCGGCCCGTGCGCCATCGGCGCCATAGACCGACAGCCCGCGCGGATCGGTGCTGGCGCTGGCCACGGTGATCTGCGGCACGCTGCCGATCGGCACGATGCGCGCGTTGCCATGGGCATCGCGATCGGGAAAGCGCGCGCGGTTGGCATAGGCGCCCGGCCCGACGCCAGCGGCAAAGACATCGCCCACCGGGGAATAGGGCGCGCCGCCAAAGTTTTCGCGGCGTTCCGCCTTGATCTCCACCGGTTCGCGGTTTTCGCTGGCGGGCAGGGGCACCGTGACCGTGCCCATGCCGAAGGGCAGGACAAAGGTCTTGGCGCTGGCGGTGGACAGCGGGCCACCGTCGCTATCGACACGGCCGGTCAACGCGTCTTCCAGCGGATAGCCTTCGCGTCGGTCTTCGCGCCTGAGCCAGAAGATCAGGCAGATAAAGAATAGGACGAAAGCGATCAGCGCGAGTTGCGCGGCATCCACTGTGCCGACGATATTGCCGTGTCTCATGGGAGTTCTCCTTCCCGGCTGCTCATGTCGGAAACTCGGTCAGGCCAAAGCGACGCGCTCCGGCAGGTGAAAGCGTGGCGCGCGCGCCCGACAACTGGCCGACGAGCGGCCCCATCAGGACCAGCGTGACCAGCAAGAGGGCAATTTCGATTGCGTAGATCACGCCATAGCCGGTGGCGTGGTGGGCAAGCGTCAGGCCCAGGCCATCGGCCACGGCAAAGCTCGACACCAGATCGCGCAAGACGCCGCCGAACGCGATGGCGAGCCCCGCGGCGGTGGTCTGCACCGCGCCCCAGGCGCCGAGCGCGAGACCGGCGGTATCGCTGCCGGCCTGGCCCATCGCCGCCGTCAGTGTGCCGACCGAAAACAGCCCGGCGCCCGCGCCGATCACCAGCGCGCCCAGGCCCAGGGTGAGCGGGCTTTGCAGCGGGGCGGCAAAGATCACCAGCATGAACGCGGCAATGCCCAGCACCACACCATAGCCGGCGATGCGCAGCGCATCGATGCCGTGGCCCAGCCACCGCGCCGACAGCGCAAAGCCGGCCAGCGCGCCCAGTGCCCAGGCGCCCGACAGGCTGGTGGTGGCGCCCACCGACAGGCGCAGCACTTCGCCGCCATAGGGTTCGAGCAGCGGATCCTGCATGGCAAAGGCGGCCGCGCCCAGGCCTACCGTGGCGAGCAGGCGCATGGTCAGCGGCTGGGCGGCAAACTGGCGCCATACCTGGGCAAAGGGCGGGCGCGGCGTTTCGGGCGAAGCGATCGCGGGGCTGCGCGCTTCCTGCTTCCACAGCGCCACCACGTTGAGCACGAAAGTGGTGACGGCGCAGGCCTGGATCACCTGGACCAGGCGGGTGGGCGTGAAATGGTTGAGCAGCCCGCCCAGGATGGTGGAGCAGACCATCATCCCGGCGAGCAGGGATAGATAGAGCAGCGCGACGGCGCGAGCGCGGCGATCATCGGGCAGGAGATCGCCGACCAGGGCAAGGCCGGCGGTCTGCGTGGTGTGCATGCCGGTCCCGGCCAGCAGGAACGCCAGCGCGCTGGCAGCGAGGCCGACCGGAAACAGGTGCGGATCGCGCATCAGCAGCAGGGCAAAGGGCATTATCGCGAGGCCACCAAACTGCATCAGCGTGCCAAACCAGATGAACGGCACGCGGCGCCAGCCCAGCACCGAGCGGTGCACGTCGGAGCGATGCCCGATCAGCGCGCGGAACGGCGCGGCGAGCAGGGGAATGGCGATCATCAGCGAGACCAGCCAGGCATGGATGCCCAGTTCCACGATGAGCACGCGGTTGAGCGTGCCGTTGAGCAGCACCGTCATCATCCCCACGCTGACCTGGAACAGCGACAGGCGCAGCAGCCGTGACAGCGGAATGTCGACGCTGGCCGCATCGGCAAACGGCAGCCAGGTCAGCGCCACCCGGCTCCACCTGCTGGCAAGGGGCGTGCGGCGGGCCATCACCGGCGCACCAGTTCCATGCCGTTGGAAATGTAGAAGCCGCTGGAAATGCGCCCGCTGCGCCCCACGCGCCAGCCATCGAGCCGGGCCAGCCGGGCGCGCAGCGCGGCTTCGGCAATCGGCACGATCGCAGGCGAGCGATTGGCGCGGGGGAAAGCCTGGCCCACGGCATGCATCATGCCCAACAGGCGCGTGTGCGGGGCAAAGGTGAAGACGATCGAGCCGGTGCAGCGCGCCGCCAGCCGTTCGAGCGCCCAGGCCATGTCATCGAGCTTGTAATGGATCAGCGAATCCATCGCGACGATGTGATCGAACGTGCCGGTGTCTGACCAGGCCTGCGGCGGATCGAGCATGTCGCCCACGTGCCAGTCGATCCGGCCATGGCCAAGGAACGCCGGGGCCCGCTGGCGCGCGATATCGACCAGCCCGCCGGCGACGTCCACCGCCGTCACCGCCGCGCCGCGCCAGGCCGCTTCCACGCTGAGCGCGCCAGTGCCGCAGCCGGCATCGAGCACGGCACAGCGGCGCAGGTCTTGCGGCAGCCAGCCGAGCAACTGCGCGCGCATGGCATCACGCCCGGCGCGCACCGTGGCGCGGATGCCGCTGACCTTGGCGTTGGAGGTCAGGTCGATCCACGCCTTGCGCGCGCTGCCATCGAAATAGTGCGCCAGGCGTTCGCGTTGCAGTTCATAGGGAGAGGTTGGGTGCGTGCTCATCATTCGAACCCCAGAAAATCGAAGATATCGCGGTCTTTCATCGGTGCCGCCGCGATCGGGTCCACCCCGTCCCACAGCATCTGCGCCAGGCGCAGGTATTCCTGCTGCGCGGCGATGACTTCGGGCGAGGGTTCCATTTCGAACAGCGTGCACTTTTTGAGGCGGCTGCGGCGGATGGCGTCGAGATCGCGGAAATGGGCGAGGCGGCGCATGCCGATGGCCTGGCTGAAGCGGTCGATCTCGTCGGTGGCGGCAGAGCGATTGGCGATGACGCCCGCGAGGCGCACGTTGTAGTTCTTGGCCTTGGCGCCGATGGCGGCAACGATGCGGTTCATCGCAAAGATCGAGTCGAAATCGTTGGCGGCCACGACCAGAGCCCGCTCGGCATGCTGCAGCGGCGCGGCAAAGCCGCCGCAGACGACATCGCCCAGCACATCGAAGATCACCACGTCGGTATCATCGAGCAGGTGGTGCTGCTTGAGCAGCTTGACCGTCTGCCCGACGACATAGCCACCGCAGCCCGTGCCCGCCGGCGGGCCGCCGGCCTCCACGCACATCACGCCGTTATAGCCTTCGAACATATAGTCTTCCGGGCGCAGTTCTTCCGAATGGAACTCCACCTGTTCGAGCACGTCGATCACCGTGGGCATCAGCTTCTTGGTGAGGGTGAAGGTGGAATCATGCTTGGGATCGCAACCGATCTGCAGCACGCGGTGCCCCAGCTTGGAAAAGGCGGCTGACAGGTTGGACGAGGTGGTCGATTTGCCGATCCCGCCCTTGCCATAGACGGCAAAGACCTTGGCCGTGCCGATGCGGTCTTGCGGATCGAGGCGAACCTGCACCGATCCTTCGCCATCTGACGGCGTGAAGCGCGTAGGGGTGTCGATCAGAGTCATGCCGGTTTCCTCATTGCGCCGCGAACACGCCTTCGAGGCGGTCCTCCAGCTCGTCGCTGGCCATGCGCAGGGCCTCGAGCGTCTGTTGATCGGGTTCCCACAGGTGGCGTTCGCAGGCTTCGAGCAGGCGGCCGGCCACGCGGGCGGAACTGTTGGGATTGAGCTGCGAGAGCCGCGCCCGCATCTGCGGATCGAGCACGAAGGTTTCGCTGATGCGCTGATAGACCCACGGCGCGACCTGGCCGGTGGTGGCCGACCAGCCGACGGTGTTGGTCACATGCTGTTCGATGCTGCGCACGCCTTCAAAGCCGTGCTTGAGCATGCCTTCGAACCACTTAGGATTGAGCGTGCGGGTGCGGGTTTCCAGGTCGATCTGTTCGGCCAGGGTGCGCACCTTGGCAGCGCCCTGCGTGGCATCGACGATATAGACCGTGGCCGCGCTGCCCTTGGCCCGCGCCACCGAGCGGCTGACCCCGCCCAGGCCATCGACATATTGATCGAGATCGGTGATGCCGACTTCGACGCTTTCGAGGTTCTGATAGACGAAATCGACATCGCGCAGCGCGCTGTGCAGCAATTCGCGCCGCTGCGTGGGCGGGCCCTTGACGCCATAGGCATAGCCCTTGTGCGTTTCGAAGGCATTGGCGAGGTCATCGGGGCTGGTCCAAACGCCGCCGTCGATCATCTGGTTGACGTTGGCGCCATAGGCGCCTTCGGCATTGGAAAACACGCGGAGCGCCGCCGTTTCCAGGTCGCAATCATGCTGCGCCTGGTGGGCCAGGCTGTGCTTGCGCACGAAGTTCTGCTCCAGCGGCTCGTCGGCGCTGGCCGCCAAGAGCGAGGCTTCGGCGAGCATGCGCGTCTGCATCGGTAGCAGATCGCGGAAAATGCCCGAAAGAGTGATCACCACATCGACGCGCGGGCGGCCGAGTTCGGCCAGCGGCACCAGTTCGGCGCCAACCACGCGGCCATAGCTGTCGATCCGCGGGCGCGCGCCGATCAGGCTCATCGCCTGGGCGATCTGCAGGCCTTCGCTTTTCATGTTGTCGGTGCCCCACAGCACCATGGCCAGGCTTTCGGGGAACGGCTGGCCACCTTCGACATGGCGGGCGATGATGCACTCGGCCTGTTCACGGCCCTGGATGCAGGCAAACCGGCTGGGCATGGCAAAGGGATCAAAGCCGTGGATATTGCGGCCGGTGGGCAGCACTTGCGGATTGGCGAGAATGTCGCCGCCCGGCGCCGGGTGGATATAGCCACCGTCCAGCGCGTGGATCACCGCGCCGATCTCGTCACTGCGATCGAGCGCGCTTTCGATGCCGGCGCGGTCTGCCTGGGCATCGGCCTCGACCATGGCGTCGACCAGTTCGGCGCGCTCTGCCCCTTGCGGCGCCTGGCCCAGCACGTGCAGCCCGGTGGGGATCAGCGTGCGTTCCAGTTCATAGAGCGCGGGCGCCAGATCGGCGATGGCGCCGCAATCCAGATCGAGCGTGGCGCACTGTTCGCGGATCAGCGCTTCCAGGGCGTCCTGCTCTGCCCCCGGCGTTGACCAGCGCCAGCGTTCGACGCTGCACTTGAGTTCGGCAAAGCCGCGATAGAGCCCGGCACGCGCCAGGGCCGGGGTGAGATAGCTGATCAGCGTGGCGGCCGAACGGCGCTTGGCCAGGATGCCTTCGGACGGATTGTTGGAGGCATAGAGATAGAAATTGGGCAGATCGCCGATCAGGCGTTCGGGCCAGCATTCCCCGCTCAGACCCGCCTGCTTGCCCGGCATGAATTCCAGCGCGCCATGGGTGCCGAAATGCAGCACGGCATGGGCGGCGAAATCGTGGCGGATATAGCTGTAGAATGCGGCGAAGGCGTGGGTCGGGGCAAAGCCGCCCTCGAACAGCAGGCGCATCGGATCGCCTTCATAGCCGAACGCGGGTTGCACCCCGACGAAGACATTGCCGAAATGCGCGCCCAGGATCTGGATATGGCCGCCATCGCTTTGCAGCTTGCCCGGCGCGGGGCCCCATTGCGCCTCGATCTGGGCGAGGTGGGGTTCGCGGCGCACGTGTTCATCGGCGCTGATCCGCGCGGCGACATTGGCATCACTGCCATAGCGGGCGGCATTGCCGTGCAGGATTGCATCCTGCAGCGCGGCGACGCTTTCGGGCACGGCGACGGCATAGCCTTCATCGGCCAGGCGCCGGAGCGTGGCATGCAGCGATTCGAACACCGCAAGGTGCGCGGCCGATCCGGTGGCGCCGGAATTGGGCGGGAAGTTGAAAATGGTGATGGCGAGGCGCCGTTCGCGCCGCGCGGTCTGGCGCAGCGCGATCAGCTTGGCGACCTTGGTCGCCAGCGCCGCGGCGCGTTCTTCGTCCCCGCGCATGGCCTGAATTTGCCCATGGCCTGCGCTGCGCCCGCCAAACACGCTGGGGCAGATCGCGCCATCGAGTTCGGGCAGCGCGACCATCATCGTCGCTTCCAGCGGGACGAGGCCGGTGCGCCGCTCGCGCCATTCCTCGATCGTCTGGAATTCCACCGCGTGGGCGGCGATATAGGGCACGTCAAAGCGCGAGAGCGTTTCCACCGCCGCGCCCGCGTCGTTATAGGCCGGGCCGCCGACCAGCGAAAAGCCGGTGCAGTTGACGATGGCATCGACCGTCACCGCGCCGTCGCGCAGGAAGAAGCGCTCCATCGCGGCGCGTGCGTCAAGCCCGCTGAAGAAGGCCGGGATCACCCGCAGACCGGCTGCCTCCATCGCGGCGATCAGCCCGTCATAATGCCCGGCATCGTTGCCCAGCAGATAGGAACGTAGCAGCAGCAGCCCCACCGTGCCGCGCGTGCCCTTGGCGGGCGGGGGCAGCAGCGCCAGGCTTTCCGACATCTTTTGCGCGGTGCGCGGGTGATAGACGCCCAGATCGGGATAGTCGCGCGGCGGCGCTGCGGCCATGGTGCCGCGCCGGCCGATGCGCGGGCCGGCGGCATAGCGGTCGATCAGGCTGCTCACCATCGCCACGACGTTGTCGTCCGACCCGGCGAGCCAGTATTGCAGCGTGAGGAAATAGGCGCGCACATCTTGCGCGGTGCCGGGGATGAAGCGCAGAATCTTGGGCAGGCGGCGCAGCATGCGCATCTGCCCGGCGCCCGAATTGCTGCCCGGTTTGCCACCTGGTTTGGTCGAGCCGCGCAGCCGCTTGAGCAGGGCGAGCGGCCCCTTGGCCGGGGCATCCATGCGATAGGCGCCCATCCGCGTCAGCCGGGTCAGCTCCCCGGCCGACATCAGGCAGACCATCGCATCACAGCTTTCGCGCCGCTCCACCAGCGTGGGCATGATTGCGCGGATGTGGTCATCGAGGAACAGCATCGTGGCGATGACGATATCGGCGCGCTCGACGGCGGCCTTGGCGCGATCGAGCGCGCCGGCTTCGCGATCCCAATCGGCGGCGGCGTGGAGGGTGATGGCGATGTTGCTATCGCCCAGGCGCACGCCAGCCCGCTCCACCGCGCCCTTGAGGTGGTTGTCCAGCGTCACGATGGCGACGCGCACGGGCGGGGCGGCGCTAGCGGGCATAGTGCGCCTTGGCATCATAGAGCGTGGCGATGTCGATCTGCACACGGCCTTCCAGGGCGGCATAGCGTTCGGTGTTGGTGCGGGCCTTGCCGCGCACGAAGAACGGCACCTTGCGCAACTCGCGCTCGGCATCGCTGGTCCAGGGAATATCGGCCTGCGCAACGATGGTGGGCGCCGGTGCCACTGCCACCTGTGCCGGGGCGGGCTGGGCATGAAGGTGTGAAGGGCCGGCCGCGTCGGAAAATTCGAAATCGTCGCGGAACATGGCGAGCAGGTGCTCTTCCAGCCCCATGACCAGCGGATGCACCCAGGTATCGAAAATCACGTTGGCGCCTTCAAAGCCCATCTGCGGGCTGTGGCGCGCGGGGAAATCCTGCACGTGGACCGGCGCGGAAATCACCGCGCAGGGCAGGCCCATGCGCTTGGCGATATGGCGTTCCATCTGCGTGCCAAGCACGAGTTCGGGCGCGGCGGCGTGGATGGCGGCCTCAACCGCCAGGTGGTCGTCGGTAATCAGCGGATCGAGGCCGTGGTCGGCCGCAGCGGCGCGCATCTCGCGGGCGAATTCGCGATTGTAGCAACCCAGCCCGCAGACAGTGAAGCCCAGCTCGTCGCGCGCGATACGGGCGGCGGCAATGGCATGGGTGGCATCGCCAAAGATGAAGACGCGCTTGCCGGTGAGATAGGTCGAATCGACCGAGCGGCTCCACCACGGCAGGCGCGTGGTGGGATTGGCGAGCGCGGGAGCGGGATCGACGCCGGCAAGCGCCGCCACCGCCTGGATGAAATCGCGCGTGGCGCCCATGCCGATCGGCACCACGTCGATCATCGGCTGGCCAAACGTGCGGGCCAGCCAGCGCGCGGCTTCCATGCCGATTTCGGGATAGAGCACCACGTTGAAATCGGCCCGGCCCAGGGTGCGCAAATCAGCCGGCGCGGCGCCGAGCGGAGCGACGCAATTGACGCCAATGCCCATGCTGTCGAGCAGCTTGACCACTTCGACGACATCGTCGCGATGGCGAAAGCCCAGCGCGCAGGGGCCGAGCAGATTGGCGAGCGGCCGGCGCCCCTCGCGCGGGGCGGGGCGCACGGCCGGATCGGCCAGTTGGCGGACCATGCGATAGAATGTTTCGGCGGCGCCCCAGTTTTCCTTGCGCTGATAACTCGGCAGCTCCAGCGGGATGACCGGGCAGGGCAGGTCCAGCGCTTCGGCCAGGCCCGCCGGATCATCCTGGATCAGCTCGGCCGTGCACGATGCACCCACCAGCAGCGCCTGCGGGGCAAAGCGGACAGCCGCTTCGCGGATCGCATCCTGCAGCAGGGCGGCGGTATCCTTGCCCAGGTCGCGCGCCTGGAACGTGGTATAGGTAACCGGCGGGCGGCGATCGCGCCGCTCGATCATGGTGAACAGCAGATCGGCGTAGGTATCGCCCTGGGGCGCGTGCAGCACATAGTGCACCCCGTCCATCGCCGTGGCCACCCGCATGGCCCCCACATGGGGCGGGCCTTCGTATGTCCAGACGGCGAGCTGCATGGCGCTATACCCTCAACACGTCGCGGCGGCGCAGTGGCCGGGCGAAAAGATCGGCAAGGTCTCCGGCCTGGTCGAACCCGTGGATCGGCGAGAAGACCAGTTCGATGGCCCACTTGGTGGACAGCCCTTCGGCTTCGAGCGGATTGGCCAGGCCCAGGCCGCAGACGGTGAGATCGGGGCGATCGGCGCGCACGCGATCAAGCTGGCGATCGAGATGCTGGCCTTCGCTGATCCGCGTGGCGCTGGGCAGCAGCGGCAGCTCGCGCGCCATCAACTCGCGATGCAGATAGGGCGTGCCCACTTCCACCGGTACCATGCCGAGTTCGGTGGCGAGGAAGCGCGCCAGCGGCACTTCCAGCTGCGAATCCGGCAGGAAGGTGATGCGCTTGCCGCGCAGGCGATCCTGGCTGTGGGCAATGGCGCGCTTGGCGCGTTCGCGGCCCGGTGCCGCCACGCGGTTGAACTGCATTGGGCACACGCCAAAGGCATCGGCGGCGGCGCGCAGCCACTCGGTCGTGCCCTCGGCCCCGAACGGGAACAGTGCGGGCAGGTGGCGCGCGCCGCGATTCTGCAGGGCGCCCACGGTTTCGCCCAGGAACGGCTGCGCCAGCAGGAAACGGGTATGGGCGCCCACCGCCGGCAGATCGGCCAGTTGGCGTGCGGGCAGCCAGCCGACATTTCCGATGCCGAGTTCGCCAAACAGGCGGCGGAACTGGTCTTCGACCACATCGGGCAGCGTGCCGACCACCAGCAGCGCCGGGGCGGCCCCGGCGCTGGCGGCCGGCATATGCGGCACCAGGGCGGCGAGGCAGGCGTCTTCGCCCTCGGTAAAAGTCGTTTCGATCCCGCTGCCCGAATAGTGCAGCACGCGGGTGCCCACGCCGGCGCCGCGATCGGTGCCGAGCGTGCGATCGAGCCGCTGCGCGGCCTTGCCCAGATCGAGCTTGATCACTTCCGATGGGCACGAGCCGACCAGGAACAGGGTGCGGATTTCCGGGCGCCGGGCAAGCAGTTGCGCGACGATGCGATCGAGTTCGTCATGGCAATCGGCCATGCCGGCCAGGTCGCGTTCCTCGATGATCGCGGTGGCAAAGCGCGGCTCGGCAAAGATCATCACCCCGGCCGCCGATTGCAGCAGATGGGCGCAGGTGCGCGAGCCGACCACCAGGAAGAACGCATCCTGCATCTTGCGGTGCAGCCACACGATCCCGGTCAACCCGCAGAACACCGCGCGCTGTCCGCGTTCGCGCAGCACGGGTGCATCGGCGCAGCCGGTGTCGGTCGGGGCGATTGCGGGGGCAAGGCCGGTTTCGCCGCTCATGATGTGGCCATCGGAGAATGGGCCAGGCCGGGCTGACCGTCGCGCTCTGCATCGAGCCGGGCGGCGCGCAGTTTGAGCAGGAATTGTCCGGCATTGACGAGGTATGCGGCATAGCCGGCAAGAGCGACGTACATGCGCTGTTCGAACGTGCCGCTGCCGCCCAGCAGCATCGCCAGGTAGGCGGTGTGCAGGCCGATCACCAGCATCGAGAACACGTCTTCCCAGAAGAATGCCGGAGCAAACAGCCAGCGCCCGAACACGACTTTTTCCCAGATCGAGCCAGTGATCATGATGGCATAGAGCGTCAGCGTCTTGACCACGACCGAGGTATCGGCGGCGGCCGTGCCGGTGTGCGTCACCAGGCTGTGCAGGACGAGGGCGAGGCTGGTGAGGAAGACGAAGAACTGGAACGGGGCGAGCAGGCCTTGCACCAGGGTCCAGCGAGTCGAGTCGCGGCGCGCCCGCTCTTGCGCGGTGTAGAGCATGCGCCGTGGCTGGCGGCCCTGACCGTTCGCACTTGTGGTGCCGGAACTGATCGCATCCCCTCTCATGTGTCGATGCTCACCTTTGTTGTTGAGGGGAGACTACGCCTCACTTCGCACAAGTGTCAATCAAACTTGACGACAAGAAAATATGACACTTTGCCGTTTGTCAGATCGCCGAAAAGGGCGTACGCTCATGGTCCCGAACAGCAGTGGCCGTATCGATGCCGCAGTCCGGGCAAGGCGCGATCTGCGCCAAACCGGACCGGAGGGGTCTGACATGGCTACTGTTTTAGGTGCAGGCGCGGCAAAGCGGGCCGGTCGTGGGGAAGGGGCCCCGCGCGCCAAGGACGGCCGCAACGCCGCATCCGGCCGAACCATGGCCAAGGCGCGCGATAGTGCGCGGGCCTTCCCCCCCGCAGCCGTTGATGCCCTGATCAGCGAACATATCATTCCCCGCCTGCTCATGGCCCAGTCCCATGGCCCGGTGCCGCGCATCGCCGCACAAGGCACGGCCAAGGTGGACGCGGCCGAGGCGGCGCGCTTTGCCTCGCTGCCGCTGCAGCTCGAAGCGGATGAACTGCTGGCCTTGGTGGAAAGCATCCTGGCGCGCGGGGCCTGCGTCGAATCTGTGTTCGTCGATTTGCTGGCGCCATCGGCGCGGCGCCTGGGAAAGCACTGGGAAGACGATGATTGCGATTTCGTCGATGTGACGATGGGCCTGTGGCGGCTGCAGGAAGTGATGCGCGAGGTGACCATGCGCTATCCGCCGCCGCGCGCCGTGCCGTTTCGCACGCGCTCGGCCCTGTTTGCGCCGATGCCTGGCGATCCGCACAGCTTTGGCGCGCTGATGGTGGAAGAAGTATTTGCCCGTGCCGGCTGGCAGACAGAGGTTCTGATCGACCCGGAACGCAAGGAATTGCTCCAGAATATTGCCGATCACAGCGTGGATCTGGTCGGCTTGACCATCAGTTGTGATTGTCCTAACGCAAAGCTTGCGAGCCTGATTTCCGCCATGCGCAGTGTGTCGCGATCGCCCGATCTGAAGATTCTCATTGGTGGAAGAATGGTGAACGCCAATCCCGCGCTCGTCGACGAGGTCGGTGCCGATGGCAGCGCACAGGATGCCTGTGGCGCGCTTGATCTGGCCGAGCGCCTAGTGCCGATGCAGGCGTTGCCCGCCCGCTTCGGCGCATAGCTGGCCACGCCCATGTCCAGCCGCAGGAACAGCATCGAAGGCAAACTGCCTTTCACCTCTGCCACCCGGCATTTTGCCGCGCTGGCCGGTGATGCCGCTGCCCGCCTGGCGATGGTCTCGGGCGAGATTGCGCTGATCCTGGACGCGGATGGCCGCATCGTTGACGTATCGGCCGATCCCCGCGAATTTCCCGAAGCAGGCAGCTGGGTTGGCCGCGAATGGCTGGACACGGTCACTATCGAAAGCCGGCCCAAGGTGATGGAAATGCTCGCCGGGATGCGCAAGGGCGTGACCCAGCACTGGCGCCAGGTCAACCTGCTGTCGGGCGAGGGGGACATTCCCGTGCGCTTCGTCACGGTCAGCCTGGGCGCGGGCGGCCAAGGATGCATCGCCATTGGCCGCGACATGCGCGACGAAGCCGCGCTGCAGCAGCGCCTGTTGCAGGCGCAGCAGTCGCTTGAACGCGATTATATCCGCCTGCGCCAGATCGAGGCGCGCTATCGCCTGCTGTTCGAACAGTCGGTAGAGCCGGTACTGATCGTCGATGCCGACGGGTTCCGCATCCGCGAGGCGAACCAGGCCGCGCATCGCGCGTTCCACAGCCGTCCCGGATCGTTGCAGGGTGGCAAGCTGACCGCGCTGTTTGCCAATGCCGCGCGCGAACACATCATTGCCTTCCTGGGATCGGCGATGGTGTCGCACGGGCTGCAGCCGCTCGATGCCGCGCTCGCCCATGATGGCGAAAAGGTGCAGATTTCCGCCAGCGGTTTCCGCGAGCGGGGCGGCCAGTTCATTCTGGTGCGGCTGTCCAGCCCGGTTGGCGCGGCGCGGCCGGATGCCGGGGTGACGGTGCGGGTGATCGAGGCCATGCCCGATGCCTTTGTCCTGACCGACGCCGCGATGATCATCCGCGAGGCCAATGCCGCGTTTGTCGAGCTGGTGGCGGCGGCCAGCGCCGAACAGCTGCGCGGCCAGCCGCTGGGCGATTACGTCGGCCGGCCGGGTATCGACCTGGACCTGATCGAGGGCCAGCTGACCAAGCACGACAGCGCCCGCAACGTGGTGACCGTGGTGGGCGCCAGCGATGGCTTTGAAGGCGAGCCGGTCGAGCTTTCGGCCGTGCGCACTGGCAGCGACCAAATCTGCTATGGCTTTGTCATCCGCCCGATCGGCCGCCGCCTGCGCGATCTGCCGACCACCAGCGACTCGCCGCGTTCGGTCGAGCAGCTCACCGAACTGGTCGGCCGCATGTCGCTGCGCGACATCGTGCGCGAGAGTACCGACCTGATCGAGCGGCTGTGTATCGAGGCGGCGCTGGAATATACCTCGAACAACCGCGCCTCGGCCGCCGAGATCCTCGGGCTGAGCCGCCAGAGCCTCTATTCCAAGCTGCATCGCTATGGCTTGGGCAACATGGCTGACGCGGAAGATTGACATAAATTCTGTCAATTTAATTTGACGCATGGCGCGCCATGGGCGTAGTCTTCGGCCATGGCTCGCTCTGCTGCCTTTCCCGCGATGGCGCCACTTCCGGCGCTCCGGGACGTTGTCACCCTGCTCAAGCCGATCACCTGGTTTCCGCCGATGTGGGCGATGGTGTGCGGCGTGCTGTCATCGGGCGTGCCGGTTGCCTCGCGCTGGTCTTTCCTGATCGCGGGCATTGCGCTGGCCGGCCCGCTGGTATGTGGCACCAGCCAGGCGGTGAACGACTGGTTCGATCGCCATGTCGATGCCATCAACGAGCCGCACCGCCCGATCCCCTCCGGCCGCATCGCCGGGCGCTGGGGCCTGGCCATCGCGATCATCTGGAGCGGCGTATCGCTGCTGGTGGCGGCGCTCACCGGGCCATGGGTGCTGGCGGCCACGGCGCTGGGCCTCGCTTGCGCCTGGGCCTACAGCGCGCCGCCCTTGCGGTTCAAGACCAGCGGCTGGATCGGCCCGGCGGTGGTGGCGCTCAGCTATGAAGGGTTGAGCTGGTTTACCGGGGCGGCGGTGATGGCCGGGGCGCTGCCCTCGGGCCGGGTGCTGGCGGTCTTGGCGCTCTATAGCCTGGGCGCGCATGGCATCATGACACTTAATGATTTCAAGGCTGTGGTCGGTGATCGGCTGACCGGGCTGCGCTCCTTGCCGGTGATCCTGGGCGAACGCCGCGCGGCCTTGCTGGCCAGCGTGGTGATGGCCGTGCCGCAGGGGGTGGTCGTGCTGCTGCTGTGGCGCTGGCATCTGGCGGTGCCGGCGCTGGCCGTGGCGGTGCTGCTGGCGGCGCAACTCGCGCTGATGCCCCGGCTGGTGGCTGATCCGGCGGCGCGCGCGCCCTGGTACAACGCCACCGGCGTGTCGCTCTATGTCTTTGGCATGATGGCCGCCGCGCTCGGCCTGGGAGGATACCTGTGAGACAGCACGCGTTCGGCTGGTGGTCCATCCTGCGCCTGGGCGCGGTGCAGGCGGCGATCGGGGCGATCACCATGTTGGCAACCTCGTTGCTCAACCGCCTGATGGTGCTGGAATATGGCCTCGCCGCCGGCATTCCGGCTGGGCTGGTGGCCTGGCACTATGGCGTGCAACTGTCGCGCCCGCTGTGGGGCCATGGATCGGATATTGGCCGGCGGCGCACGCCGTGGATACTGGCCGGCATGGTTACGCTGGGGCTGGGCGCGCTGTTGGCGGTGCATGGCGTGACCATGCTCGATGAATCGCGCGTCAAGGGTATTGCCCTGTCGGTCTTTGCCTTTACCCTGATCGGCGCCGGCGTGGGCGCGGCGGGCACCTCGGTGTTGGCGCTGCTGGCCACGGGCGTGGCGCCCGAACGGCGCGCGGCGGCCGCTGCCGTGACCTGGATCATGATGGTCTTTGGCATCGTGGTGGCAGCGGGTACGGCCGGGGCGCTGCTCGATCCCTATTCCGAACAGCGGCTGACCGCCGTTTCCGCAGGCGTGGTGGGCGCGGCGCTGCTGGTCACGGTGCTGGCCACGTTCCGCCTGGAGGGGCGCGGGCCACTGCTGAGCGCCACTACGGCGCCGCTGGCCGGGCCGCCGCTCTCGCTCAAAGAGGCGTTGAGCGAAATTTTTGCCGACGATGAGGCCCGGCGCTTTACCCTGTTCATCTTCGTGTCGATGCTGGCCTACAGCATGCAGGATCTGATCCTGGAGCCTTTCACCGGCCTGGTTTTTGCCATGACGCCGGGGCAATCGACCAGCCTGTCGGGATGGCAGAACGGCGGCGTGCTGATCGGCATGATCGCAACCGGCGTGGGCGGCAGCGCGTTTCGCGGGCGCCTGCCGATCGAGCTGCGCACCTGGACCATGGTCGGCTGCCTGGGTTCGGCCGTGGCGCTGGCCGGGCTGGCGATGGCTGCCTGGGTTGGCCCGGGCTGGCCGATCGCGGCCAATATTGCCCTCCTGGGCCTGTGCAACGGCGCCTTTGCCGTGTCCGCCATCGGATCGATGATGGGCCTCGCCGGCGCCGGCCGCCGCCAGGGCGAAGGGGTGCGCATGGGCGTGTGGGGCACGGCGCAGGCCATTGCCTTTGGCCTGGGCGGGCTGATCGGCGCGCTGGGCGTCGATGTGGCGCGCGGTGCCTTTGGCACGCCGGGCAAGGCCTTTGCCCTGATCTTTGCCGCCGAGGCGGGATTGTTTCTCTATTCCGCGCTCCTGGCCATGCGCACGCGCGGCGTGGCCCGGCCGGTCGCCAGCCTGAGGTCTGTGGCGATATGAACCAGGACGAACAGTTCGATGTTGTGGTCATCGGCGGCGGCCCGTGCGGCGCCACCACGGCCTGGGATCTGGCGCGCGCCGGGCGGTCGGTGCTGTTGCTTGATCGCGGTGGGCGGATCAAGCCGTGTGGCGGCGCGGTGCCGCCGCGCCTGCTGGAAGAGTTCGAGGTGCCGCAATCGCTGCTGGTGGCGCGGGCGCGCGCCGCGCGCATGGTCGCGCCCTCGCGCCGCGCGGTGGACATGCCGGTGGGCGAGATCGGCTATGTCGGCATGGTCGACCGCGAGGTGTTTGACGAATGGCTGCGCAACCGTGCCGCCACCGCCGGCGCCGTGCGCCGCACCGGCACCTATGACAGCCTGAAGCGCGACGCGGACGGCGGGGCGATCGTGCGCTATCGCGCCACGCGCGGCGGCGCGGTGGAACAGGTGCGCGCGCGGCTGGTGATCGGGGCCGATGGCGCCCGCTCGGCCGTGGCCCGCGCGCATGTGCCGGGAGCGGAACGCAACCCTTGCGTCTTTGCCTATCACGAGGTGATCCGCGCGCCGGCCACAGCGCAAGGCGTCGCTGGTGGGCAGGATTTCGACGCCACGCGTTGCGACGTGCTCTATCAGGGCCGCGTCTCGCCCGATTTCTATGGCTGGGTCTTTCCCCATGGTGAAACCGCCAGCATTGGCGTGGGCTCGGCGCGCAAGGGCTTTTCGCTGCGCCAGTCGGTGGCGCTGATGCGCCAGGATATGGGCCTTGCGCGGTGCGAGACGATCCGCCGCGAAGGCGCGCCGATCCCGCTCAAGCCGCTGCGCCGCTGGGACAACGGGCGCGACGTGCTGTTGGCGGGCGACGCCGCCGGGGTGGTGGCGCCGGCTTCGGGTGAGGGAATCTATTACGCCATGGCCGGTGGGCGCATTGCCGCGCAGACCGCGCTGGAATTCCTCGCCTGTGGCAATCCTGCGGTCTTGCGGCAGGCGCGGCGCACGTTCCTGCGCGCGCATGGCCGCGTGTTCTGGATTCTCGGGATGATGCAGTATTTCTGGTATTCCAGCGACAAGCGCCGCGAGCGCTTTGTGGCGATGTGCGCCGATCGCGATGTGCAACAGCTGACCTGGCAGGCCTATATGAACAAGCGACTGGTGCGGCAGCGACCCATGGCGCACTTGCGCATTTTCCTGAAAGATTGCGCACACCTGCTCGGCCTGGCCCGGCCCGCCACCGAAAGTCCCGCGCCATGAGCCGGCCCTGGGCCATGCCCGTGGGCATCGCCGTGGTCGCGGCGCTGGTGGTCGCGCTGCTGGGCGGCACGATCACCGACCTTGGGCCATGGTATGAAGCGCTGCACAAGCCGGCGTTCACCCCGCCGCGCCCGGTGTTTCCGATCGCCTGGACAGTGATCTTTGCCTTGGCGGCAACCGCCGGGGTCAATGCTTGGCGCGCCGCGCGTGATGTGCGCACGTCTGACACGGTGATCGGGCTCTTTGCCCTCAACGGTTTTCTCAACATCTTGTGGAGCCTGCTGTTCTTTCGCGTCCAGCGGCCGGACTGGGCCTTTTTCGAGCTGGTCGCGCTATGGTGCTCGATCGCGGTGTTGATCCTCTATTGCCTGCGCATCTCGCGGCTCGCCGCCGCGCTGCTGCTGCCTTACCTGGCGTGGGTGAGCGTGGCTGGCATGCTTAACTGGCAGGTCGTTCAATTGAACGGCCCGTTCTAGGGCAGGCGGGATGGGCGCCTATTTCGCCAGTGGCCATGCCGCCGACGTGATGCTGGCGGCGCTGGTGGTGGAGGCGGCCTGGCTGCTCGCGCGCGGGCGCGGCCTGGCCTTGGTGCTGGTGATGCTTGGCCCGGCGGCCCTGATCGTGCTGGGCCTGCGCGCCGCGCTGGTCGGTGCGCCCTGGCCGTGGATCGCCCTGCCACTGGCGCTGTCGCTGCCCATCCACCTCGCTGATCCGCGCCTGTGGCGCCGGGACAATCGCACCGTCTAGCGCGGCAGAAAGCCCTGCGCGAGCATGGCAACCAGTTCTTCGGCAATGCGCGCCGGGGGCAGTTCGCCCTGGGGATCGTGCCAGCGGCCCGGCCAATTGAGCGCGCCGGCCAAGGCAAAGCCCAGCAGCTTGGTATTGGTCGGCGCCAGCGAGCCATCAGCCACGCCTTCCTCGATCAGTTCGCGCATGGCGCTGTCGATCTTGCGCTTGAGCGCCTGGAACTGGGCGCGGCTGTCAGGGCCGAGCGCCTCCGCCCCGGTGCGCACCACGCAGCGGCCGAAATCGTCCATGTTGACCTGGGCATAGCGCGTCAGGAACAGGCGCAGCCGTTCGGCCCCGTTGCCATCGGTCTGGCGCGCCTGCTCTGCCGCTTCGAGCAGTTGCGACAGGCCGATCGTCACGCATTCGAGCAGCACCTGATCCTTGTTGCCGAGGTAGTGATAGATCGTCGGCTTGGAGATCCCCAGGCTGGCCGCCACGTCATCCAGCGAGGTCTGGTGAAAGCCGCGTTCGTTGAACATCTGCACCGCCGCGCGCAGCACGGCCTCGCGCTTGGCGGCGCGCGCCTTGCTGCGCTGTTGCGGGGATTGAAATGGGGAATCGGCTGGCGGCAACTTTTTGGCTCCATGGGCTGCTTCGCCGTGTTGACATGATACCGGACAGAAGGCAATCTACTCGTGAGTAAACAATAGTCCGGTCAGTATCCATGATTCTCGACGAAACCCAGATGGCCGTGCGCGAGATGGTCCGCGCCTTTGCCCAGGAGCAGCTGCGCCCGAACACCCGCGCGTTCGAGGAAGCGGGTGGCTATCCCCCCGAACTGTTCGCGCAGATGGCGCAACTGGGCCTGATGGGCATGACCGCGCCGGAAAGCGAAGGCGGCGCGGGGCTCGACGCGGTGTCCTATGCCCTGGCGCTGATCGAGATTGCGGCGGGCGATGGGGCGCTTTCGACGATCGTCTCGATCCACAACAGCCTGATCGTGGCCGGCATCCTGGCCTATGGCAGTGCCGCGCAGCGCGAACGCTTCCTGCCCGATCTGGTGGCCGGACGCGCCACGGGCGCCTTTGCTTTGACCGAGGCCGACGCCGGATCGGATGCTTCGGCCCTGCGCACGCGAGCCACGCGGGTGGAGGGCGGCTGGTCGCTCAACGGCGCCAAGCAGTTCATTTCCAACGGCCGCATCGGCAAGGTGGCGATCGTCTTTGCCGCCAGTGACCCGGCCGCCGGCAAGAAGGGGATCACCGCCTTCCTCGTGCCCACCGACAGCCCCGGCTATGTCGTGGACAAGGTGGAGCACAAGCTGGGGCAGTGGGCATCGGATACCTGCGCGATCCGGTTCGATGATGTGTTCGTGCCCGACGACATGGTGCTGGGCGCGCCGGGGCAGGGCTATCGCATCGCGCTGTCCAACCTGGAGGCCGGGCGCATCGGCATTGCCGCGCAGTGCATCGGCATGGCGGACGCCGCGTTGGCCATTGCCGTGGCCTATGCCAAGGATCGCAAAAGTTTTGGCCAGCCGATCATCGCCCACCAGGCCGTGGGCCACCGCCTGGCCGACCTGGCCGCGCGGCTGGAGGCGGCGCGCCAGCTGGTGCTGCACGCCGCTGCGGTAAAACAGACCGGGGCACCCTGCCTGCAGGAAGCCTCGATGGCCAAGCTGGTCGCCTCTGAAACGGCAGAGGCGGTGGTCTCGGGCGCGATCCAGACGCTGGGTGGCTATGGCTATCTCGAGGAATACGGCGTGGCCAAGATCTATCGCGATGTGCGGGTGTGCCAGATCTATGAAGGCACATCGGATATCCAGCGCATGGTGATCGCACGGGCCCTGGCTGGATGACTGGGGCGGGATAGGCGCGCTAGTGTTTCGGCCAGTGCGGCCGCGCGGCAAAGCATCCTAAAGACAACAGCAAATCGACAGAGTTCGGGAGACAGGTTCATGGATATCAACGGCCTTGCGGCCATCGTTACCGGCGGCGCATCGGGCCTGGGTGCCGCGACAGCAGAAATGCTCAGCGCGCGCGGTGCCAAGGTGGCATTGTTCGATCTCAACGCGGCAGCCGGAGAGGCCAAGGCAGCCGAAATCGGCGGCCTGTTCAAGACGGTGGACGTGACCGATGAAGCATCGGTGAGCGATGCTATCGCCCAGGCCGAAGCCGTGCACGGCAAGGCGCGCATCCTGGTCAACTGCGCAGGGATTGCCCCGCCAGCCAAAGTCTTGAGCCGCGATGGCAGCCCGCTGCCGCTCGCTGATTTTGCCAAGATCATCAACATCAACCTGATCGGCACGTTCAACGTGTTGTCCAAGTTTGCCGCGCGCATCTTTGACGCTGAACCGCTCGATGCCGATGGCGCGCGCGGGGTGATCGTCAACACTGCCAGCGTTGCCGCGTTCGATGGCCAGATCGGCCAGCCGGCCTATGCCGCCAGCAAGGGCGGCGTGGCTGCCATGGCGCTGCCGATCGCGCGTGAACTGGCCCGCTTTGGCATTCGCGTGAACACCATTGCGCCGGGCATCTTCTGGACGCCGATGCTCGCCAGCCTGCCGCAGGATGCACAGGATTCGCTGGGGCAGCAGGTGCCGTTCCCCTGCCGCCTGGGCCAGCCGGCCGAATATGCCAAGCTGGTGGAAGCGATCGTGGGCAATTCCATGCTCAATGGCGAGGTTATCCGCCTCGACGGCGCGATCCGCATGGCCCCGCGCTGAGCGCGCAGACACCAGACCAAAAGCACAAGGAGAGGGTGATGAGCGGGATCGGCATGGCAGCGGCGCAAGACCTGGCGCGCAAGGTGGAAACCTTTGTGCGCGAGGTGGTCGCGCCCTATGAACAAGACCCGCGCCGCGACCATCACGGCGCGCCGACCGATGCGCTGGTGCATGAACTGCGTGAAAAGGCCCGTGCGGCCGGCGTGCTGACCCCGCACATCATGCCCGACGGCGGCCATCTGACCCAGCGCGAGACGGCGGTGGTCCTGGCGGCCAGCGGTCTTTCGCCGCTGGGGCCGCTGGCCTGCAACACGGCCGCGCCTGATGAGGGCAACATGTACCTTTTGGGCAAGGTGGGCGACGCCGCGCTGCGCGAGCGTTTCCTCAAGCCCATGGTCGAAGGCCATGCGCGATCGGCCTTTTTCATGACCGAGCCGGCCGAACTGCAGGGCGCCGGGTCTGACCCGTCGATGATGATCACCACCTGTCGCAAGGATGGCAACCATTGGGTGATCAACGGCACCAAGTGCTTCATCACCGGGGCCGATGGCGCGCAGGTGGGCATCGTCATGGCGCGATCGGAAGAGGCCGACAGCGCAGGCGGCGCCTGCATGTTCCTGGTCGATCTGCCCGATCCGGCGATCCGCATCGATCATGTGCCCAATACGATCGACAGCTCGATGCCAGGTGGCCATGCCACGGTCACGATCGATAATCTGCGTGTGCCGGCCGACCAGATGCTGGGCCAGGCGGGCGAAGGGTTCAAATATGCCCAGATCCGCCTTTCGCCCGCGCGCCTGTCGCACTGCATGCGCTGGCTGGGCGCCTGCCAGCGCGCCAACGAGATCGCCAGCGACTATGCCAACCGCCGCATGGCCTTTGGCAAGCCGCTGATCGATCACGAGGGCGTCGGCTTCATGCTGGCCGAAAACCTGATCGACCTGAAGCAGGCGGAACTGATGATCGACTGGTGCGCCAGCGTGCTCGATACCGGCAGCCTGGGCACGGCCGAAAGCAGCATGAGCAAGGTAGCAGTGTCAGAGGCGCTGATGCGCGTGGCCGATCGCTGCGTCCAGGTTATGGGCGGCACTGGCGTGACTGACAAGACCATCGTGGAGCAGGTGTTCCGCGAAATCCGCGCGTTCCGCATCTATGATGGCCCGACCGAAGTGCACAAGTGGAGCCTGGCCAAGAAGATCAAGCGCGATTGGAAGCAGGCCCATGCGCACTGAGCAATCGGCACCGCCCGCGCAGCTTGATGCGGCGCAGATTGCCCAAGCCAATGCCGGCGTCGGTGCGGTGCGGACCGCGCTGGACGAACAGGCGCTGGCGGCGTGGCTTTCCGCCCATGTCGCGGGCTTTGCCGGGCCGCTGCGCGTGGCGCAGTTCAACGGCGGCCAATCCAACCCCACCTATCGCCTGGAAACGCCCGCGGCGCGCTATGTCTTGCGGCGCAAGCCCCCGGGCACCGTGCTGAAAGGCGCGCACGACGTGCAGCGCGAGGCGCGGGTGCAGCAGGCCCTGGCGGGCAGCGACGTGCCGGTGGCGCGCATCCTGGGCGTGTGTGACGACGATGCCGTGATCGGCAGCGCGTTTTACGTGATGGACATGGTGGACGGGCGCGTGTTCTGGGACGCGAGCTTTGCCGAAGTGGCCAAGGACGAGCGTGCCGCCTATTTCGACGAGATGAACCGGGTGATCGCCGCCCTGCACGGGGTGGATCATGTCGCGGTGGGGCTGGGCGATTATGGCAAGCCCGGTAACTATTTCGCCCGGCAGATCGGCCGCTGGACCCGGCAATACCTGGAAGACGAGCTGGCGGGGCGCGATCCTGATATGGATGCGCTTGTCGCCTGGCTGCCCACGGCCATTCCCGATGATGACACGACCACCCTGGTCCACGGCGATTTCCGCTGCGACAACATGATCTTTCACCCCACGCAGCCGCGCGTGCTCGCCGTGCTCGACTGGGAGCTTTCGACGCTGGGCCATCCGCTCGCTGATTTTGCCTATCACGCGATGATGTATCGCATGCCGGGCGATATCGTTGCCGGGCTGGGCGGCGCCGATCCGCAGCCGCTGGGCCTGCCGAGCGAGGCGGACTATATCGCCCGCTATTGCGCGCGCACCGGGCGCGCGGGCATTGCCAATTGGGATTTCTATGTCGCGTTCCAGTTCTTTCGGCTGGCGGCGATCTTTCATGGCATCAAGGGCCGCGTGCTGCGCGGCACGGCGGCCAATGCCCAGGCGGCGCAGCGCGCGGAAGCCTTTCCGCGCCTGGCCCGGCTGGGGCGCGAAGCGATGGAGGCCTGCGCATGAGCGACGATCTGGTTCTGGTGGAGCGCCGCGGCGCGGTTGCGATCGTGACGCTCAATCGCCCGGCGGCGGGCAACACGCTCGACATGCCCACGGCCACCCGGCTGGAGCAGGTGGTGGCGAGCGTGGCAGGCGATGCCAGCGTGCGCTGCGTGGTCGTGACCGGGACGGGCAAGCTCTTTTGCGGCGGCGGTGACGTGGGTTCGTTCGGCCGCGCGAGCGAGGGGCCATCGGCGTTCCTGTTTGCCCTGGCCGGCTCGGTGCATCGTTCGGTGCTGGCCTTGGCGCGCATGGGCAAGCCCTTGGTCACGCTGGTCAACGGCCCGGCCGCTGGCGCCGGGTTGAGCCTGGCGATCCTGGGCGACGTGGCCTTGGCCGCGCCCTCCGCGCATTTCACCGCTGCCTATGGCATGGTGGGCCTGACGCCCGATGGCGGGATGAGCTGGACCCTGCCGCGCGTGGTGGGCCTGCGCCGCGCGCAGGAAATTATCCTGACCAACCGCCGCATCGGCGCCGACGAGGCCGCGCAGATCGGCCTGGTGACCCGCGTGGTCGCGGCCGAGGCGCTGCTCGACGAAGGCCTGGCCGTGGCCGAGCGGCTCGCCCAGGGGCCGGTTGGCGCGATTGCCGGCGCGCGCGCCCTGCTCGCGGCCAGCATGCAGAACGACCTGGCCACGCAGCTTGACCTGGAAGTGGTGCGCATTGCCGATGCCGGCGCCGGGGCCGAAGCGGCCGAAGGCATTGCCGCATTTGCCGAACGGCGTCCGCCGCGCTTTACCTGAAGCCCAGCCCCCGTTCCCCAATCCTGGCCACGGCGCGTCCCGTTAGGGACGGCGCTGGGCCGTGCCGTTCCGATGTGAGGTGCAATCATGGCGATCAAGACCCGGATTACGCAGCTTTTGGGCATTGCCCACCCCATTGTGCAGGGGGGAATGATGTGGGTGGGCCGCGCCGAACTGGCGAGCGCGGTATCCAACGCCGGGGGGCTTGGCATCCTGACCGCGCTGACCCAGCCGACGCCCGATGATCTGCGGCGCGAGATCGAACGCTGCCGCACCATGACCGACAAGCCGTTTGGCGTGAACCTGACGATCCTGCCCTCGGTCAGCCCGCCGCCCTATGCGGAGTATCGCCGCGCGATCATCGATAGCGGGGTCAAGATCGTGGAAACCGCCGGTCACAACCCACGCGAGCATATCGAGGATTTCAAAAGCCACGGCGTGACCGTGCTGCACAAGTGCACCGCCGTGCGCCATGCCGTTTCTGCGCAGAAGATGGGCGTGGACGTGATCAGCATCGATGGCTTTGAATGCGCCGGCCACCCCGGTGAGGATGATATCCCCGGCCTGATCCTGATCCCCGCCGCAGCCGACCAGATCAGCATTCCGATGCTGGCCAGCGGCGGCATTGGTGACGGGCGCGGGCTGGCTGCCGCGCTGGCGCTGGGCGCCGAAGGGGTGAACATGGGCACGCGGTTCTGCGCGACGGCAGAGGCGCCGATCCATGACGCGATCAAGCAGTTGCTGGTGGCCAACAGCGAGCGCGATACGCGCCTGATCTTCCGCCGGTTTCACAACACCGGGCGCGTGGCGGCAACGCCGGTGTCTGATCGCGTGGTGGACATCTCTGCCCGGCCCGAGGCGGTGTTCGAAGATATCCGCCCGCTGGTATCGGGCGCCAAGGGGCGCGAGGCGCTGGAAACCGGCAATGTCGAGGCGGGGCTGGTCTGGGCCGGGCAGGTGCAGGGCCTGATCCACGATATCCCGACTTGCGCGCAGCTGCTGAGCCGCATGGTGGCCGAGGCCGAGGACGTCATCCGTGGGCGGCTGGGCGGGTTTCTCGCCTGATCCTTTCCGCGCGCCCGGATCACCACTGGTTGCACGCGGGAACGGCAGTACAAGAATTTAGGGGTGGTTGGCGCGGATCGCCTGCCATAGTCGTGGCCCGGCCATGACCACGCCGATCACCCACGCCGTTGACTCGCTGACCGAAAAGGAAAGGCAGGTGTTGCGTCTGATGGTGCGCGGGCACGATGCCAAATCGATCGCCTGCCGCCTCGATCTTTCGGTGCACACGATCAACGAGCGCCTGCGGGATGCACGGCGCAAGCTTGCGGTGTCGAGCAGCCGGGAAGCGGCGCGGCTGCTTTTCGATGCCGAGGGAGAGCCCCCCAAAAATTCAGGGGACAGCGAATTGGGGGAAGCCCCGCACCCCGGCGATATGGAACAGCCTGGCTTGGCCGGACGAATGGCTCGTCGCGGCTGGATCAAGACAGGAAGTATCGCCATGTCATTGCTGATGGGACTGGCCGCGCTTGTGGCGCTGCCGCTGATGAATGCATCGTCAGATCCGCAACCCGCCGCCACGGTCGAAACCAGCGATCCCGCGATTATCGCCACGGCACGCCGTTTCCTCGAGCTTGCCGACCAGCACGACTGGGCCCAGACCTATCGCATGACCACCATGCGTTTCCGCAAGGCCAACACGCAGCAGGTCTGGGCGAACGTTTCGGAAAAGGTCCATGCCGACCTGGGCATGGTGCAATCGCGTCAATTGCTCAGCGAACAGAACCTGCCTGCACCCCCCAACGGCTATGAAGTGGTGAAATTCCGCAGCCACTTTGCCAAGAAGGGCGAGGTGGTGGAGACGGTCACGCTGGAACACGTCGATGGCGCGTGGCAGGTGGCAGGCGTGACGGTCGGCTGAACCTGGCACGCCAGGGTTTCGTTACCGCTGGCTGCGCGCTGCCAGCGCCAAGATCGCCTCTGCCTGCTTGAGGTGGGGGCGATCGATCATCCGGCCATCGAGTTGCACCACGCCCAGCGCGGGATCGGCGGCAAACAGCGCGACGACGCGGCGGGCGTGGTCGATCTCGGCCGGGGTGGGGGTGAAAGCCTGATTGATCACCGGCACTTGCGCGGGGTGCAGCGCCATCATCCCGGTAAAGCCATCGCGGCGCGCCCGCGCGGCATAGCGCGCCAGGCCATCGAGGTCCGCCAGGGCGGGAAAGACCGTCTCGATCGCGGCCACGCCGGCCTTGTGCGCGCCGAACAGCGTCAGGCTGCGCACCAGTTCGTAGGGCGGGGTATAGCGGCCATCGTCCTCGCGCGCGGTGGCAGCGCCGATCGCGGCGGGCAGGTCTTCCGCGCCCCAGGTCAGCCCGCACAGCGCGGCGCGCACATCGCCATAGCTGCCCAGTTCGAACACGGCGGCCGGCGTTTCGGTGGCAATCGGCAGGATCGGCACGGCCTGCGCGCCCATCATGGCCAGAAGCGTGCCGACGGTTTCCGCGCCTTCGGCCTTGGGCAGCATGATCCCATCGGGTCGGCCGGGCAGCGCCGCCGCCAGATCGGCAGCGGCCATTCCACTGTCCACCGGATTGATCCGCACGAAGACCGGGCATGGGCGCTGCCCATCGGCCAGATAGGCGGCCACGGCGGCGCGTGCCCCATCCTTGGCGGCGAGCGCGACCGAGTCTTCCAGGTCGAGGATCACCGCATCGGCGCCGCTGGCGGCGGCCTTGGCAAAGCGTTCCGGCCGGTCGGCCGGCACGAACAGTAGGGAGCGCAGTTTCATGCGGGCGTTCCCGCGATCAGCGCACTGCGCTTGCAGCGGCACACGACCTCGCCGCGCTGGTTGATCAGTTCGTGGGTGAACGTGACGATGCCGGCGCCCGGACGCGAGCGGGAGGGGCGCGTTTCCAGCACTGCGCTGGTGGCGTGGAGCGTATCGCCGATGAACACCGGCTTGGGCATCGTCACCGCGTCATAGCCCAGGTTGGCCACCAGCGTGCCGAGCGTGGTTTCGCCAACCGACAGCCCGACCATCAGCGCGAACGTGAAAGTGCCGTTGACCAGGATCTGGCCAAACTCGCTGGCGCGCGCGGCCTCAGCATCGAGGTGCAGCGGCTGCGGATTGTGCGTCATGCACGAAAACATGAGGTTGTCGGTCTCGGTCACGGTGCGGCGGATCGGGTGTTCGATCCGGTCACCCACGGCCCATGCATCGAAAAAGCGCCCGGTCATGGTTCAATCGTCCTGCTGGGTGATGCGCGCCAGCAGCGCATCGACTTGTACTTGCGCGCCCGCCTGGGTTTCGAGCGCGTCGACCACGCCATCGAACGGGGCAACCAGCGTGTGTTCCATCTTCATCGCTTCGAGGGTCAAGAGCTTTTGGCCCTTGGTGACGGTTTCCCCCTGCGCGACGGACACCGCGATGACGCGGCCGGGCATGGGCGCCAGGATCGCGCCGTCGCCGGCAGTGGCGCCGTCGGTCGGCTTGTGGTGCCAGGGTTCGAGCCGCCACACCTGTCCGTGTTCGCAGACCAGGGTGAACGGTGCCGGATTGGTTGCGGCGCCAGCGAAGGCGATTTCAATGGGCGCGCCATCGAGCAGGAAATGCCCGGTGCGAACGGGCGCGGCATTGAGGCGCAGGCCTGGCGCCAGGCTGGGCACAACGAGCCGCGCAGCGGCCTTGGCGAGGGCCGCTGCCGAGGGTGCAAGCGGCTCTGCCAGAGCGGCACCGTCACGGCCGATCAGGCCGGTATCAACGTCGCCGGCGACAAACTGCGGATGGTGCAGCAGGCGCGCGAGGAACGCGGCATTGGTGCGCACCGGCCAGATGGCCGTCTCGTCGAGCATCTTGGCGAGACGCTGGCGCGCGTCTTCGCGGCTGGGGCCATGGGCGATGACTTTGGCGACCATCGGATCGTAGAACGGGCTGATCGTGTCGCCCTGCGCCACGCCGGTATCGATGCGCCCGCCCTCAACCATCCCGAACTGCAGATGGTCGAGCCGGCCGATCGAGGGTAGGAAGCCCTTGGCCGGGTCTTCGGCATAGAGCCGCGCTTCCATTGCCCAGCCCTGGATCGTCAGTTCGTCCTGGCGGCGGGGCAGCGGTTCGCCGCTGGCCACGCGGATCTGCCATTCGACCAAGTCGACCCCGGTGGTCGCCTCGGTCACCGGGTGTTCCACCTGAAGCCGGGTGTTCATTTCCATGAACCAGATGCGATCGGCGCGCAGGCCTTCCGAGCCATCGGCGATGAATTCGATCGTGCCGGCGCCCTGATAGCCAACGGCCTGCGCCGCGCGCACCGCCGCCTGGCACACCGCGGCCCGCGTCGCTTCGTCCATGCCGGGCGCCGGGGCTTCCTCGATCACCTTCTGGTGGCGGCGTTGCAGCGAGCAATCGCGTTCAAACAGGTGGACCACGTTGCCGTGCGCATCACCGAACACCTGCACTTCGATATGGCGGGGTGAGAGGATGTATTTCTCGATCAGCACATGCGCGTTGCCGAACGAGGCAGCCGCCTCGCGCTGGCACGAGGCGAGCGCGTCGGCAAAATCCTGCGGCTGTTCGACCAGGCGCATGCCCTTGCCGCCGCCGCCGGCCACGGCCTTGATCAGGACCGGATAGCCGACCTTGGCCGCTTCGGCCGCCAGGAATTCGGCATCCTGGTTTTCGCCCAGATAACCCGGCGTGGTCGGCACGCCGGCCTGCTGCATCAGTGCCTTGGCCGCGTCCTTGAGGCCCATCGCCGAAATCGCGGCGGGCGGCGGGCCGACCCACACCAGGCCCGCGTCGAGCACGGCTTGCGCAAAGGCAGCGTTTTCCGAAAGGAAGCCATAGCCGGGGTGGATCGCCTGGGCGCCGGTTTCCAGCGCGGCGGCGATGATCTTTTCACCCACCAGATAGGATTCGCGCGCCGCCGCCGGGCCGATGGCCACGGCCTGGTCGGCTTGGGCCACGTGCATGGCTTGGGCGTCTGCTTCCGAATAGACAGCCACCGTGCGCAGGCCCAAGCGACGGGCGGTGCGGATGATCCGGCAGGCGATTTCGCCACGGTTGGCGACAAGGATGGATTGGATCATGCGCGCTTACATCCGGAACACGCCGAAGGACGGACGATCGGCAAAGGGGGCTTCCAGGCAGGCTTCCAGCGCCAGGCCGACCACGTCGCGGGTCTGCACCGGATCGATCACGCCGTCGTCCCACAGGCGGGCGGTGGCGTAATAGGGGTTGCCTTCGTCTTCGTATTTCTGGCGGATCGGCGCCTTGAACGCTTCGGCCTGTTCGGGTGTCCAACTCGCGGCGTCGCGGTGCACGGTGGCGAGCACGCTGGCCGCCTGTTCCCCGCCCATCACCGATATGCGCGCGTTGGGCCAGGTGAACAGGAAGCGTGGGCCATAGGCCCGCCCGCACATGCCATAGTTGCCCGCGCCGAAACTGCCGCCGATCAGCACAGTGATCTTGGGCACTTGCGCGGTGGCAACGGCTGTCACCAGCTTGGCGCCATGCTTGGCGATGCCTTCGGCTTCATACTTGCCGCCGACCATGAACCCTGAGATGTTTTGCAGGAACAGCAGCGGGATGCCGCGCTGGCAGGCCAGCTCGATGAAATGCGCGCCCTTTTGCGCGGACTGCGAAAACAGCACGCCGTTGTTGGCCAGGATCGCCACCGGCAGCCCATGGATATGGGCAAAGCCGCAGACCAGCGTGGTGCCGAACAGCGCCTTGAATTCGTGAAATTCGCTGCCATCGACGATCCGCGCGATCACTTCGCGCACATCGTAGGGCGCGCGCACGTCTTGCGGGATCACGCCATAGAGGCCCTGCGGATCGTGGAGCGGCGGGCGGCTCTCGCGGCGTTCTACCCGCGCGCGATCGGGCGCGCCTAGGTGCGAGACGATATCGCGCACGATCGACAGGGCATGTTCGTCGTTTTCAGCAAGGTGATCGACCACGCCCGACTGGCGCGCGTGGAGATCGCCGCCGCCGAGATCTTCGGCGCTGATTTCCTCGCCCGTGGCAGCCTTCACCAGCGGCGGGCCGGCCAGGAAGATCGTGCCCTGATCCTTCACGATCACGGTCTCGTCGCTCATCGCCGGAACATAGGCGCCGCCGGCGGTGCACGATCCCATCACGGCGGCGATCTGGGCAATGCCGGCCGCGCTCATCCGCGCCTGATTGTAGAAGAACCGGCCAAAGTGATCGCGATCGGGAAACACCTCTGCCTGGTTGGGCAAGTTGGCCCCGCCCGAGTCCACCAGATAGACGCAGGGCAGGCGGTTTTCCTGCGCGATTTCCTGGGCGCGCAGATGCTTTTTCACCGTCATCGGGAAATAGGTGCCGCCCTTGACGGTGGCATCGTTGGCAAAGACCATGCACTGCCGCCCGGAAACGCGGCCAATGCCGGCGATGATGCCCGCGCCGGGCACTTCGTCGTTATAGAGGCCATTGGCCGCCAACTGGCCCACTTCGAGAAAGGGGGAGCCAGGATCGAGCAGCCGCTCTACCCGATCGCGCGGCAAGAGCTTGCCCCGCGCGGTGTGGCGGCTGCGCGCGCGGTCATCGCCGCCCAGGGCTGCCTTGGCGACGCGGGCGAGCAAGTCTTCGGCCAGGGCGCGGTTGTGCGCGGCGCGCGCCTGCGCGTCCGGGCTGGCCAGATCGATGGCGGTGGGTAGGACTGGCGCGCTCATCCCTTAATTCCAATCAGTTCGCGGCCGATCAGCATGCGGCGGATTTCGTTGGTACCCGCGCCGATATCGAGCAGCTTGGCATCGCGCAGATAGCGTTCCACCGGCCAATCCTTGGTATAGCCGGCGCCGCCCAGCGCCTGGATCGCCTCGCCCGCGACGCGAAATGCGCTTTCGCTGGCGAGCAGGATCGCGCCGGCGGCATCGAACCGCGTGGTCTGCCCGGCATCGCAGGCGCGCGCGACGGTATAGACATAGGCGCGCGCCGATTGCAGCGCGACATACATATCGGCCACTTTGGCCTGCATCAGCTGAAACGTGCCGATCGCCTTGCCGAACTGCTGGCGTTCGCGCACATAGGGGATCACCGTGTCGAGGCAGGCCTGCATGATGCCGATCTGCATGCCCGCCAAAACCACGCGCTCGTAATCCAGCCCGCTCATCAGCACGCCCACGCCGCCGTTGACGGGACCCATGACGTTTTCGGCCGGGACGAAGCAATCGTCGAACACCAGCTCGCACGTGGGGCTGCCGCGCAGGCCCATCTTGTCGATCTTCTGGCCGATCGAAAAGCCCGGCATGCCGCGCTCGATCAGGAACGCGGTAATGCCCTTGGCGCCGGCATCGGGCGCAGTCTTCGCATAGACCACCAGGGTATCGGCATACGTGCCGTTGGTGATCCAGAACTTGGTGCCGTTAAGGCGGAAGCCACCATCGACTGCATCGGCACGCAGCTTCATCGCCACAACATCCGAACCGGCGCCGGCTTCCGACATCGCCAGGCTGCCAACGTGTTCGCCCGATACCAGCTTGGGCAAGTACTTGGCCTTTTGCGCGGGATTGCCCCAGCGGCGGATCTGGTTGACGCACAGGTTGGAATGCGCGCCATAGGACAGGCCCACTGCGCCCGATGCGCGGCTGACTTCTTCCACCGCGATGACATGGTGGAGATAGCCCAGGCCCAACCCGCCGAATTCCTCCTCCACGGTCACGCCATGCAGGCCGAGCGCGCCCATCGGCTCCCACAATTCGCGGGGGAAGCGGTCTTCGGCGTCGATCGCGGCGGCCAGCGGCGCGATCTGCTCGTCGGCAAAGCGGCCGGCGGCCTCGCGGATCATCTGGGCGTTTTCGTCCAGGCCGAAATCGAGTTCGGGGGTTGCACGCACGGCTTTGTCTCCTCTTCCCGCCCACTGTTTTCTGTGGCCATGATACCGCGCCGCTGGCTGCGCAGGAAATTGATTTTCGCAGCCGATTTGCATAGAAAAAACCTATGTTGAAACGCAACCACCTGCGCCAGTTCCTGGCCATCGTCGAAACCGGCGGTATCAGCGCGGCCGCGCGGCGGCTGAACCTGAGCCAGCCGACGCTGTCGGCCGGCCTGGCCGAACTGGAGCGGCTGGTGGGAGCACCCTTGCTGATGCGCGATCGCAAGCAGATCCGCCTGACGGCGGCGGGCACGCGCCTGCTCGCCCATGCCCGCACGATCGAGCGGGAGTTTCGCCTGGCCGAAACCCCGGCGCAGGACCTGGCCCCGGTGGCCGCGCCGCTGCGCCTGGGCGTGCTGGCCTCGTTGCCCGGCCGGGCGCTGGTGCAACTGGCGCGTGATATGCAGGGCACGCGCCCGCTGGTGCTGCTGGAAGGCAGCGATGCCGATCTGCGCCGCCGGCTGGGCGAAGGGCAACTCGATGCGATCCTCACCCTACTGCATGGCGCGCCAGCGGAAGGAGCGGTGGTGGAAGAAAGCTATGCCATGTTGCTGCCGCAGGGCCACGCGCTGGCCGCGCGCACCATGGTCAGCGCGCTGGACCTGGCGGCCGATGTCATGGTGGCGCGGCGCAGCTGCGAGATCCTGGGCGAAACCAGCCGCTTCTTCACCGCCCAGGGCGTGCGCCCGCATTTCCTGCTGCGCAGCGCTAACGAGGAACGTTGCATGGATCTGGTGCGGCAAGGCCTGGCGGTGACCACCGGGCCGGTGAGCCTGGCTGGCGATGGCGTGGTGGCGGTGCCGCTCGCCGGCTATGATTTCCGCCGTCGGCTGGGTCTGGTGGGCGGCGGCCAGGCGCTGGACCCGGCACTGGTGGCAAGTTGGGGCCGGCTGGCCGCCAGCTGGGCATAATCTCGGGCCGTCAGCCCAAGCCCCGGTTGGGGCGTTGAGATTCACCCGATCGGGGGTTTGTCAGCACGCGTGGTTTTGCAAAACATTGCAGGCCTGCGGGCATCCCTCTCGCCTGATCGGAGCCAACCATCATGACCGCGTCCCCCACCACGCCGACCGTCGTCCTTGTCCACGGCGCCTGGGCCGATGGATCGAGCTGGCAGCGCGTCATTCCCCTGCTGCTCGCGGCCCACGTGCCGGTGATGGCGGTGCAGAACCCGACGACCTCGCTGGCCGATGACGTGGCCGCCACCGCGCGCACGCTGGCCACGGTTGCCGGGCCAGTGGTGCTGGTCGGGCATAGCTGGGGCGGGGCGGTGATCACCCAGGCCGGCAACGATCCCAAGGTCAAGGCGCTGGTCTATGTCGCCGCATTTGCGCCCAAGGCCGGTGAAACCGTGGGCGACCAGGTCGGCCGCCACGAAGCCCCGCCGGCGCTGGGCAAGATCATAGACGATGGCGCCGGTTTCCTGACGCTGAGCGCGGCAGGCTGGATCGAGGACGTGGCGCAGGACCTGCCCGAGACCGAGGCGCGCGTGCTCTGCGCCACGCAGCCGCCGCTCGCCGCCAGTACCTTTGGCGACAAGGTGGAGCAGGCCGCGTGAGAAACCCGCCCGACCTGGTACATCATTTCCGCGCAGGATCGCATTGTCAGCGTGGCGCTGGAGCGCGAACTGGCCGCGGCGATGAACGCGCAGACCAGCGAAGTGGCGGCGGGGCACCTGAGCCTGCTGTCGCAGCCCGAGGCGGTGGCGGGCGTTATCCTCGACGCCGTGCGCGCGACGGCTGCAAGCCTCTGAAACATGTGCGCAGTGAACCAAGAGACGCTTTTTCCTGTCATGGCTTCATGACAGGATCGCCGCGTCCTGCTCACGGCCGATACCGGATTCGGCCAAGCAATGGAGAGTGACATGGATGCGGTAACGACGAAGTGCCCGATGGGCGGCGGCGAGGGCAAGAAGCGGCCCCTGTTGGGACGGACGAACCAGGACTGGTGGCCCAAGGCCCTGCCGCTGGCGATCCTGGCGCAGCATGGCCAATCGGCCAGCCCCTATCCGCAAGGGTTCGATTATCGCGCCGCGTTCAAGGGGCTCGATTATGCGGCGGTGAAGGCCGATCTGCATGCCCTGATGACCGACAGCCAATCGTGGTGGCCGGCCGACTACGGCCATTATGGCCCGTTCTTTATCCGCATGGCCTGGCATTCGGCCGGCAGCTATCGCAGCGGCGATGGGCGTGGCGGTTCGTCTTCGGGTTCGCAGCGGTTTGCCCCGCTCAATTCCTGGCCCGACAACGGCAACCTCGACAAGGCACGGCGCCTGCTCTGGCCGATCAAGCGCAAGTATGGTGCGGCGCTGAGTTGGGCTGACCTGTTCATCATGGCCGGCAACGTGGCGATCGAGTCGATGGGCGGCCCGATCTTCGGCTTTGGCGGCGGACGCGAGGATATTCACGAACCGGCCCTCGATGTGTTCTGGGGCATGGAAGAAACCTGGGTGGGTGACCCGCAGAACCAGACCCGGATCGACGAGGCCGCCGGCCTCAAGATCGAGGGTCCGCTCGCCGCGATCCAGATGGGGCTGATCTATGTGAACCCCGAAGGACCGGGCGGCGTGCCCGATCCCATGGCCTCGGCGCGCGACATTCGCGAAACCTTCCACCGCATGGGCATGGACGATACCGAAACCGCCGCGCTCACCGCCGGCGGGCACACCTTTGGCAAGGCCCATGGCGGCGGCGATGCCGCGCTGGTGGGGGCCGCGCCCGAAGGGGCCGACATTGCCCAGATGGGCTTTGGCTGGACCTCTACCCACGGCACCGGGATGGGCGATGACACGATCACCTCGGGCATCGAGGGATCGTGGACGCCCACGCCCACGCAGTGGGACATGACCTATTTCGACATGCTGCTCGACCACGAATACGAACTGGTGCGCAGCCCGGCCGGCGCGCACCAGTGGCAACCGGTGGGCAACCCCGAAGAGACCCTGGCCCCCAAGGCGCACACACCGGGCGTCAAGGTGCCCACGATGATGACCACCGCCGACATGGCGATGAAGGTCGACCCGGCCTATCGCGCGGTGATGGACCGTTTCCGCGCCGATCCGGCCTATTTTGCCGACAGCTTTGCCCGCGCCTGGTTCAAGCTGACCCACCGCGACATGGGGCCCAAGGCGCGCTATCTGGGGCCAGACGTGCCGGCCGAAGACCTGATCTGGCAAGATCCGATTCCCGCGCGCGATTATCCGCTGATCGATGCCGCCGATGTGGCCACGCTCAAGACCGCGATCGCCGGCTCAGGACTGTCGGTGGCTGAACTGGTCGGCACGGCCTGGGCCTCTGCGGCCACCTATCGCGGATCGGACCGGCGCGGCGGCGCCAATGGCGCGCGCATCGCGCTGGAGCCGCAGCGCCATTGGGCAGTGAACGAGCCGGAAAAGCTGGCGCGCGTGCTGGACGTCTATGCCGGCATCAAGGCGCAGTTCGATGGTGCGGCCAGTGGTGGCAAGAAGGCGTCGCTGGCCGATCTCATCGTGCTGGGCGGCGGCGTGGGCATCGAACTGGCCGCCAAGGCTGCTGGCCGCACGGTGGATGTGCCGTTCACCCCGGGCCGCACCGATGCCACGGTGGAACAGACCGACGCCGAAAGCTTTGCCTGGCTGGAGCCGCATGCCGATGGCTTCCGCAACTATCTGGCCGGGCCGACCGATGTGAACGCCGAGGAACTGCTGATCGACCGGGCGCAGTTGCTGGGCCTAGGCGTGGCGGAAATGACCGTTCTGGTCGCCGGGCTGCGCGTGCTGGGTGCCAACCATGGCGGCGCGGCGCATGGCGTGCTGACCACGCGGCCGGGCCAGTTGACCAACGATTTCGTGGTCAACCTGCTCGACATGGCCACCGCCTGGGCGCCGGCCGGCGACGGGGCTGAAACCTACGTGGGCAAGGATCGCGCCAGCGGCGCGGCGCGCTGGACGGCCACGCGCGTCGACCTCGTGTTCGGGGCCAATGCCCAGCTGCGCGGGGTGTGCGAGGTCTATGCCGGGCTGGACGCAGAAGACAAGTTCGTGGACGATTTCATCGCCGCCTGGACCAAGGTGATGAACGCAGACCGCTTCGACTTGCTCGATTGATCGCGTGCCTGGTTTGCTGGCGCCGTTGCCTCAGGGTGGCGGCGCCAGTGAATCCCGCTCTACCAGGTGAAAATCGAGCATGACCTGGCGATCGCCGGTCTCTCCGCGATCGAGAAGCAGGCTCGCTGCCGCATAGCCCATTTCCTCGATCGGCTGGTAAATCGTGGTGAGATAGGGCCAGACCGACTTGGCCACCCAGCTATCATCGAAGCCGCACAGCGAGATATCGTGCGGCACGCGCAGCCCGGCGCGGGCGCAGGCGACCATGACGCCGGCGGCGGAATCATCGTTGGTGGCAAAGATCGCGGTGGGACGCGGGTCGCGTGCCAGCAAGTCCATGCCGGCGGCGATGCCGCTTTCGAACGAGAACAGGCCATCGGCCTCTGCCACCACCAGATCGGGATCGAGCTGGCGGATGGCTGCCAGGAAACCAGTGCGGCGCCGATCGCCGGCGCGGTGCAGGGGCGGGCCGGTGACCACGCCCAGGCGGCGATGGCCCAGCGCCCAGAGGTGGCGGGCGACCAGCGCACCGGCGCCGGCATCGTCGATGGCCACGCAGGGAGAGCGGCCCAGCTCGCTGTTGGGGGCGATGCGGGCATAGCGGACGCCGCGCCGCTCCAGAAAGGCGAGGACCTGGACATTGTCGGTCAGCGGCGGGGTGAGGATGAACCCGTCGCAGCGGCTGTTGCGCACGATCGCATCAAGCTGGGCCTCCACCTCGGCGCGGGGCAGGTCTGAGGCGATATTGTCGATGCGCAGGTGGTACTGCTGCTCGACACAGGCGCGATAGACGCCCGACTGGATCTTGATGGTGTAGTTGGGACTCGGGTTGTCGAACAGCAGCCCGACGATGAACGTGCGCGATCCGGCCAGCGACCGCGCCGCAGCATCGGGCACGAAGGCCAGCGCGGCGATCGCGGCCTCGACCTTGGCGCGCAGCGTGTCTGACACATGCGGCTCGCGGTTAACCACGCGCGACACGCTTTTGAGCGAGACCCCGGCGAGCCGGGCAACGTCCTCCATCGTGGCGCGTTCCTTGGCGCCAGCGGGGCGGGAAGGGGGGCCGGCAAGCGCGGCGGGGTCAGATGGGGATTGTGGCATTTTGGCCGACGGGTGCCTCTCCATGTCAACCATTATGGCTATTTCTTTCGGCAGGTCACGCGAAATTCTGACAGCGCAGTCTTGACAGCGCTGACTGATTCATTTCAAACCATGGCTAAGCAAGATCGAAAACTTGCCGCCGATGGAGAGGATATCGATTGCGGTTCGAAGCATGGCTTCGGGCGCTGGGTCTTTGCGGCCCGTTTCTTCCCCATTTCGGCATGCGGCCATTGCCCGGGCAGTGCCTGTCTTCGCCACGCGCGTAAGCCAGGCAGGGCGTGGCCGCGAACGGGAGCACTACCCGCGGCGCACGTGCACGCGGGAACAAAAAGGGAGGGAAGACATGAAGCTGATCCAGACAGCATGCCTGATTTCGGCGGTGGCCCTGGCCGCGCCAGCCTATGCCCAGAGCACGCCCGCACCCGCACCCGCGCAGGATGCGGCCAAGACCGCCAGCGACGATGTGTCGATGCCCGATATCGTCGTCACCGCCACGCGCGACAAGACGCTGCTGTCGAAAACGCCGATCGCGCTGACCGCGATCACCGGCGATGGCCTGCGTTCCAAGGGCGTGACCAATCCCACCGCGCTGGGCGACCAGGTGCCCGGCCTGTCGATCGACCGCACCAATGGCCTGCAGATCACCATTCGCGGCGTGACCAGCACCGACGGCACCGAAAAGGGCAACCCTTCGGCCGCGTTCCTGGCCGATGGCGTCTATCTGGCGCGGCCGCAGCAGGCCGACGTGAGCTTCATGGACGTGGATCACGTCGAAGTGCTCAAAGGGCCGCAAGGCACGCTCTATGGCCGCAACACCACGGCCGGCGTGATCAACGTGATCACCAAGCGGCCCAATTTCGAGCGGGCCAGCGTGGAAGCCAATGCCGGCGTGGGCAATTACAACGCCTATAACGCCGACGCGGCCTTCAACCTGCCGGTCAACGACTGGGCCGCGTTCCGCCTCTCGCTCAATTTCGACACGCGCGACAATTTCGTCAAGGGCGTGGCGAATGATCCCAATTACAACAACAAGTTCCGCACCAATATTTCCGCCCGCCTGCAAGGCCTGTTCAAGCTGGGCGATCGCGGCGAATTGCTGCTGCGCGGCGGCTATTCACGGCTGACCGGATCACGCGATTCCTCGGTGCCGTTCAGCAATTTCTATCAGGTTGGCAACAATCCCAGCGGCGGGCGCTTTGCCGTGTGGGCACCGATCGGCGATACCCGCCAGTCGCTCACCACGCCGCTCGCCAGCGCCAATTTCAACGCGCCGCTCACCTATGTGAACCCGGTCGATGGCCAGACCTATACCTCGGGGCTGTCGGCGCACCAGTATGGCGGCGGGGATCAGTCTTCGTTCAAGCCCAACGTGCATGACATCGCCTATAATCTCGACGGCGAGTTCAACTATGATTTCGGCGGCGTGAAGGCGACGTACCTTGGCTCGATCCGCCAATACGAAGCCAAGGAAAACAGCAACGTGCTTTCGGGTGGCGTCAACCTGCCCGGCACGTTCAACGGCGATTACACGCAGCAGAGCCACGAGTTGCGCCTGGCGTCGAGCGGCGATGGCCCGCTCAAGATCCAGGGCGGCCTCTATTACTTCCGCGAAGAATCGCGGATCGCGTTCTTCATCTACAACCTGGTGCCCTTCGCGTTTGGCAACACGTTCATCTACGGCTTCCCGCAGCACACGATCTCGTCCACCAAGGGCGCGTTCACCCAGGGCACCTACAAGGTGACCGATGCGCTGCGCGTCACGGCGGGCATTCGCTATACCGCCGACGATCTCTCGCGCTATGGCCACACCGTGCACCTCAACACGCTGGGCGGCCAGCCGCTGGTGGGCGGGCAGTATTCCATCGATCCCAACACGCCCGCAGCGCCGGGCGGGCCGACCGTGGGCAGCGGGCGCAGCTATGTCAACGATGCCTCGGTCAAGGGCCGCAAGGTCACCTGGCGCCTGGGTTTTGACGCCGATGTGCTGGGCGGGCTGCTCTATGGCTCGATCGCCACCGGCTACAAGGTTGGCGGCTTTGGCGATGGCTGCTCCACCGGCGGCGCTGGCCAGTCGTTGGTCACCTCGCAAGGGGAACGCTGCGATTATTCCACGCCGGGGGCAACGCCCGGTTCGCTCAAGTATGCCGATCAGCATGCCATCTATTACGAGCCGGAAACCCTGACCGACTATGAACTGGGCTTCCGTGGCCGCGTGGCGCCGTGGATGAAGATCGATACCAACCTGTTCCTGTATGATTACAAGAACATGCAGCTAAGCGCGGTGATCCCGATCAATGGCGCCAACCAGACCGTGACGACCAATGCGGGCAAGGCGCGCGTGCTGGGCTGGGAATTCGAGACGCAGTTCTTCCCGATGCGCGATCTCAACCTCACGCTCGGCGTCGATCTTACCGACGGGCATTATACGCAGTTCTGCCCCTCGGGCGTGGTCAACGGCACCTGCGCTATCAACTATGCCGGGCAAAAGCTTGATCGCACCCCCGCGACCGTCATTTACGGCGGGGTGAACTACACCGTGCCGGTCGGTTCGGGCAATGTCGTCGCTTCGGTCTATTCGCGCTATTCGTCGGCCTATTCGGTGACGGTGTTTGGCGATACCGGGTCTTACTGGCTCAAGCTGTGGACGCCGTCGCGCTCGCGCACCCAGGCGAGCCTGACCTACAATGCGCCGAACGACACCTGGTATGCCTCGGCCTTCATCAAGAACATCGAGAACAAGGTTTCGCTGGTGACCGGCAACGCCACCAGCCTGACGATGAGCGATCCGCGCACTTTCGGCGTGCGCGCCGGGGTCAAGTTCTAAACACCGGTCTACCCTGCTGCGGGCCGCGCGCCGCCTGGTGCGTGCGTGCGGCCCGCTTTTTTCTTTTTCGTTCCAGCAAGGATCCCAGCGATGAAACGCCATTTGCCCTTCGTGCTCGGCTGCGCCGCCCTGGCGCTTGGCAGCGGTGCGCGCGCCCAGCAGGCGCCCGCGGTCGACATGGCAGCGGCGCAGGCCCGCGCCGATGCCACGCTTGCCAAGATGAGCGCCGACGACAAGGTGATCCTCACCCACGGCGTGATGCCGCTGCCGTTCCTGCCGGGGGCCAAGATCCCGGCTGGGGCGATTTTCGGTGCTGGCTATGTCGCCGGGATTCCGCGGCTGGGCGTGCCGGCCTTGACCGAAACCGATGCCAGCCTGGGCGTTGCCTGGGTGGGCGGCTTGCGCAAGGATGGCGCCACCGCCCTGCCATCGGGCCTGGCCCAGGCGGCAAGCTGGAACCCTGATCTGCTCTATCGCGGCGGGGCGATGATCGGGGCAGAGGCGCGGGCCAAGGGCTTCAACGTGCTGCTGGCTGGCGGCGTCAACCTGATGCGCGATCCGCGCAATGGCCGCACGTTCGAATACCTGGCGGAAGACCCGCTGCTGTCGGGCGACCTGGTGGGCGCGGCGATTGCCGGTATCCAGTCGAACCACATCATTTCGACGATCAAGCACTTCGCGCTCAACGGCCAGGAAACCGGGCGCAAGTATGTCGATGTCAAGATTGCCGAGGGCGCGGCGCGGGAAAGCGATCTGCTGGCGTTTCAGATCGGCATCGAAAAGGGCCAGCCTGGCGCGGTGATGTGTGCCTACAACCGCATTGGTGGGGCGCAGGCCTGCGCCAGCGACTGGGCGCTCAACAAGGTGCTCAAGGGTTCTTGGGGCTACAAGGGCTTCGTCATGTCCGACTGGGGCGCGGTGCCCGGGGTCGAAGCGGCGCTGGGCGGGCTGGATCAGCAATCCGGCGCAGAGCTGGACAAGGCGCTCTATTTTGCCGACGTGCTCAAGGCCAAGGCAGGGGCGGACAAGGCCTATGCCGCCCGCCTCGATGACATGAACCGCCGCGTGCTGACCGCGATCTATGCCACCGGCATCGACAAGCATCCGGCCCAGCCCGGCGGCGCGATCGATTTTGCCGCCCATGCCCAGGTGGCCGAAGACGTCGCGCGGCAGGGCATCGTGCTGCTCAAGAACAAGGGCGCGCTGCCGCTGGCCAAGACGGCCGCCTCCATCGCGGTGATCGGCGGCTATGCCGTCAGCGGCGTGCTGGCCGGCTCGGGATCGAGCCTGGTCATGGGCGAAGGGGGGCCGGCCGCGACGCGCTCGCTTGGCGGAGACGGGCCGTTTGCCGCGCTGATGCAGCAAAGCTATCACCGCTCCAGCCCGCTCAAGGCGATCCAGGCCCTGGCTCCCAAGGCCACCATCACGTTCCGCGACGGGCGCTATATCGCCGATGCCGTGGCAAAGGCACGGCAGGCTGAGGTGGCGATCGTGTTCGCCACCGAATGGCGCACCGAAGGGGCCGACCAGCCCGACCTGTCGCTGCCCGATGGCCAGGATGCGCTGATCGCCGCCGTGGCGGCAGCCAATCCCAACACCATCGTGGTGCTGGAAACCGGCGGCCCGGTGATGATGCCCTGGCTCGACAAGGTGGCTGGCGTGGTGGAGGCCTGGTATCCCGGCGCGCGTGGCGGCGAGGCGATCGCCTCGGTCCTGTTCGGCGATACCAATCCGGGCGGGCGCCTGCCCGTCACGTTTCCTGCCAGCCTGGATCAGTTGCCCCGGCCCAAGCTGGACGGCGCGGATTGGGTGGAGCCCAATTTCGGGGGTGATCCGGCCCCGGGCAAGGACCAGCTGCACGCCGATTATAACATCGAAGGGTCTGACGTGGGTTATCGCTGGTTTGCCCGCAAGGGATACAAGCCGCTGTTTCCGTTCGGCTTCGGCCTAAGCTACACCAGCTTTGCCGCGCGCGACCTGAAAGTTTCGGGGCTGTCTGCCAGCTTTACCCTGGCCAATACCGGTCAGCGCGCCGGCGATGACGTGGGACAGGTCTATCTCGTGCGGCGCAATGGCCAGCCGCTGCAACGCCTGGTCGGGTTCAAGCGGATGAGTCTGCCAGCGGGCGCGAGCCAGAGTGCCACGGTAACCTTCGATCCACGCTTGCTGGCCGATTGGAAGGATGGCCGCTGGACCATGCCGGCTGGCGACTATGGCTTTGCCTTGGGGCGCAACGCGGCCGATCTGGGGCAAGTGGTGACGGTGAAGCTGCCCGCGCGCAGCTGGAAGGACTAGGGCCATGGACCGCCGCCAGGCCATGGCCCTGATCGGAATGGGGGCGGCTGCGGCAGGTGTGCAAGGCATGCCTGCCGCAGCACGGGCTGCCGCGCCGGCCGCGAGCACGCCACCGGGCGCAGCCTGGTTTGCCACCGTTGCCGGGCGACCATGGCAGGCGCGCAGCCTGCCTGCGCCTGGCGCCGTGCCGGCCGATCCCTTTGCCACGGGCGCACAAGTGCGGCTTGATGCGCCGCGCCAGACGATCGCCGGGTTCGGCGGCGCTTTTTCGGAAAAGGGCTGGCAGGCCCTGGCGGCGCTGCCGCAGGCGCAGCGCGCCCGCGCGCTCGCGGCGCTGTTTGGCGACGATGGCTGCGCGTTCAACCATTGCCGTACGCCGATCGGCGCCAACGACATTTCGCGCCGGTGGTACAGCTATGACGAAACGCCCGGCGATTACGACATGGCGCATTTGTCCATCGCCAACGATCGCGAGACGCTGATCCCATTCATCCAGGCAGCCCAGGCGCTGCGCCCCGATCTCAAGGTCTGGGCTTCGCCCTGGTCACCGCCGACGTGGATGAAACAGGGCGGCCACTATGCCCAGGCGCCGGCCTGGCCGGGGCAGCCATCCAACGGCATCACCCCGGCGCAACTGGGCCAGGAAGGCCGCGATTCCTTCATCCTCGATGATCGCACACTGGCTGCCTATGCCCGCTATTTCCGCCGCTATGTGGAGGAATATGCCAAGGCCGGCATCCGCATCGACACGGTGATGCCGCAAAACGAGTTCAATTCCGCGCAGCCCTTTCCCAGCTGCTGCTGGACGCCAGAAGGGCTGGCGCGGTTCATCCCGTTCCTGGCGCAGGAAATGGGCAAGGTGGGCGTGCGCGTATTTTTCGGCACGCTGGAGCGCGGCAATATCGATCTGTTCGCCCGCGTCATGGCCCATCCTGATGCCGCCGCCGCGATCAAGGGCATCGGCGTGCAATGGGCGGGCAAGGATGCCCTGCCGGCCTTGCGCGAACGCTATCCCGCGCTGGAGCTGTGGGGATCGGAGCAGGAATGCGGCGTGGGCACCAACGATTGGCGCTATGCCCGCTATGGCTGGCAGACGATCAAGCGCTATTTCGAACATGGCGCCACGGCCTGGACCTATTGGAACATGGTCATGCCCGAAGGCGGGATGAGCGGCTGGGGCTGGCCGCAGAACAGCCTGCTGGTGGTCGATACCCAGGCCGGCACGTTCCGCATGGGCGAGGATTACTGGCTGGTGCGCCATCTTTCCGCACATGTGCGGCCCGGTGCGCGCATGGTGCCGGTCGACAGCTTCCTGGGCTATGTTGACCAGCTGGCGTTCCGCAATCCCGATGGCACGCTGGTGCTGGTTGCCAGCAATCCCGTGTCGCAGCCCTCGACCGTCACCTATCGCATCGGGGACAAGGCGCTGGCCTTGCCGATGGAGGCGGATTCGCTCAACACCGTCATCCTGCCGCCAGCGCTGCTGGCCTGAACACCGCCGGGGGCACGACACGCGATGAACCAGGACCACGCCGATACGACCGCCACGGGCAAGGCGCATTTTGCCGTGCTCGATGGGTTGCGCGGCACCGCGGCATTGATGGTGGTGCTGTTTCACATCCAGGGCATCACCGTCTTGTGGCAGGGTGACAAGGTGGTGTTGCATCACGCACCGCTGGCTGTGGATTTCTTCTTTGCGCTGTCGGGCTTTGTCATCGGCTATGCCTATGATGACCGCTGGCCGCGGATGGGCGTGGGCCAGTTCCTGCGCCTGCGCCTGGTGCGGCTGCATCCGCTGGTGATCCTGGGCGTACTGCTCGGTTTTGCCAGCTATCTCCTCGATCCCCTGGGCGCGCCGGAACAGGCGATCGCGCTCTCGCGGGTGGTGGTGGCGCTGATCATGGGGCTGGCGCTGATCCCTACCTGGCCCTTGCCCAATCGCTGGACCGATACCCACCCGCTCAACGGCCCGTGCTGGAGCCTGTTGCAGGAATACCTGGGCAACCTGGCCTATGCCCTGGTGCTGCGCCACTGGTCCACGCGCGCGTTGGGCTTGCTCGCAGTGATCAGCGGTGCGGGCCTGGCCGCCAGCGGCATCGCGCTGGGTTCGCTGGACCAGGGATCGTATTGGGAAACGCTGTGGATGGCGCCAGTGCGCCTGTGCTTCCCCTTTGTCACCGGGCTGTGGCTCTATCGCATGCGCGCCCGGCTGCCGCGCATCCGGCTGGGCTGGCCTCTGCTTTCGGCGATCATGGTCGGCGCCATGCTCCTGCCGATCTGGCCAGCGGTGGGCGGCATCAAGCTCAACGGCGTTTACGAGGCAGCCTGCGTCATCCTGCTGTTTCCCGCGATCATCGTGGCGGGCTGCCATTCGGCGGCCGGGCCGATCACGGGTTGGCTGCTGCGCGCCTGCGGAAGGCTGTCATACCCGATCTATATCACCCATTTCCCGTTCCTGTACGTGTGGATGAACTATGTCGCCAAGGCCCATCCCACCCCTGAGCGGATGCTGGTGATCGGCCTGGGCCTGGTGCCATTGCTGGTGGCGGTGGCCTGGCTGGCCGATGTGGCGTGGGACCGGCCGATCCGTGGCTGGCTGGGCCGGCGGCTTCGCGCGCGCCAGCACCGCCGGGCGGCATTCAGCGCCACGCCATGATCGATATCTGCCGGGCCAATCCGGGTTTACCCGCGTTAATTTGATCGCTACTTAAATTTTGACGGGCGGCGTCTGGCATGGCCAAGACTTTGTCCAAAAATAGGAAAAGTAGGTCAACGCCAGTACCCGCGCGGGTGAGCGCACGATCAATCAGACTGGACCGTGCCAGCAGGTGCGAGGCCATGTGGACCAGAAAAAGTGGGAAAACCGTCGATGAACCGAGCCGCCGCCCTGATGTTCGCCCCCTTGCTGGCCCAGCTTTCCACCGCGTCCCTCGCGGCGTCTCCACACCCGTTGGGCGCCGCAGCGCCGGCCCGGCAGGCCGCACCGCAACAGCCGGTGATCCCGGCCGCTGCCGGGCCGGTGCTAACCGTGGGCAAGCAGCGCTTTCGCGATCTCAACCGCAACGGGCGGCTTGATCCCTACGAGGATTGGCGCCTGCCGGTGGCGCGGCGCGTGGCCGATCTGGTCGGACGGATGACCCTGGCCGAAAAGGCCGGGGCGATGATGCACGGCTCGCTGGTCACGCCCGACAGCGCCGTGGGTGCATCCTCGCAAGGCTATGACCGCGCCGCCGCGCAGCAGGCGATCGCGGGCCAGCATATCACCAGCTTCATCACCCGCCTGGCCGTGTCGCCCGAGCGCATGGCGCAGGAAAACAACGCGATCCAGGTGCTGGCCGCGCAGACCCGGCTGGGTATCCCGCTGACCATCAGCACCGATCCGCGCCACCATTTCCAGGTGACCGTGGGGGCCAGCGCCGCCACCCAGGGCTATTCGCAATGGCCCGAAACGCTGGGCTTTGCCGCGCTGGGCGATGCCGCCTTGATGCGCCATTTCGGCGATGTGGCGCGCCGCGAATACCGTGCCACCGGCATCCACATGGCGCTTTCCCCCCAGGCAGACCTGTTTACCGACCCGCGCTGGCCGCGTGGCACCGGCACATTCGGGGCCAATGCCGATCTCGCCCGCACCATGGTGGAAGCCTATGTCATCGGCTTCCAGGGCAACGCCCAGATGCTGGCGCGCGATGGCGTGGCCACCGTGGTCAAGCACTGGGTGGGCTATGGCGCCAATCCGCAAGGGTTTGACGGGCACAACTATTACGGGCGCATGGCCGTGCACGACGATGCCACGCTCAAGACGCATATTCGCCCGTTCCTGGGCGCGTTCGCCGCAGGCGTGGCGGGCGTGATGCCCACCTACGATATCATTTCCGGGCCGCATGTTGCCGGCAAGCCGCTTGAGCCGGTGGCCGCCGGCTACAATGCGCAGCTCTTGGGCCTCTTGCGCAAGGACTATGGTTTCAAGGGCCTGGTCCTGTCGGACTGGGGCATCACCCGCGATTGCAGCCAGGCCTGCCGCGCGCCGACCCAGCCGCAGACGCCCAACGAGATTGCCATGCCCTGGGGCGTGGAAGACCTGACCCCGGCGCAGCGCTATGCCAAGGCAACGCGCGCCGGGATCGACCAGTTCGGCGGCGTGACCGAGCCGGAATGGATCATCCGCGACGTTCAGGCCGGCACCATTCCAATCGCCCGCGTCAACGCTGCCGTGGCGCGGATCATGACGCTCAAGTTCGCCATGGGCCTGTTCGACAACCCGCTGGTCGATCCGGCCGCCGCGCGCGATGCGGTGACGCCTACCGCGCTGGCCGAAGGGCGCAAGGCCCAGGCCCAGGCGCAAGTGCTGCTGCGCAACGAAGGCGCTATCCTGCCGCTGGCGGCCGGCACGCGCGTCTATCTCAAAGGCATCGACGCGGCGCAGGCACGCGCCCATGGCCTGGTGGTGGTGGAGCGCCCGCAAGACGCGCAAGTGGCGCTGATGCGGGCGACCACGCCATTCGAGCGGCTGCACCCCAACAACTTCTTCGGCAGCCGCCAGAACGAGGGCCGCCTCGATTTCCGCCCTGGCAACGCCGATTACGATGCCGTAGCGCAAGTGGCGGTCACAGTGCCGGTGGTGCTCGCCGTGTTCCTCGATCGCCCGGCGATCCTCACCGAGATCCTGCCCAAGACCCGCGCCGTGCTGGGCAATTTCGGGGTGAGCGACGAGGGCCTGCTGGATGTGGTGACCGGCAAGGAAACCGCGCGCGGGCGCCTGCCGTTCGAACTGCCGCGCACGATGACGGCGGTGGAACGGCAGAACCCGGCTGTGGGCGATGACAGCGCCGATCCGCTGCTCCCGTTCGGATTTGGCTTGGGCCCGACAAATCCCGACAATCGGTAATTTTCTATTGAGGCGCAATGGAAAACCGTTCACTTCGTTTCCCGTGCGGCAGGTAGTTGGCGGGGGTGGCACATGCAGAAAATTGCCATCGCATTGCTGCTCGGCTTGGTGTGTGGTTGTACAAAGCAACATAACCCGCCGCCGCGGCCGCCGAGAAACACACTGGATTTATTGTCTCAAGAGGATGCCGAGTTTGTACGGTCGCAGCTGAGGCTAATCGGACCCAACGCTGTAAAGGATTTTGAGTCTCCAGGATATCGAGAGTCCAAGTTGATTTTGCAAAAGCAAATCTTGGACAGTCGATCCTGCGTTGATGAATTTAAGAGAATGTATGCTGTTCGTGAAGTTCAGTCGGCAATTTCGCGTAATGATCTCCGTCTCTTCAAAGTTAGAAGTAACGGGTATGCATTCACTTATTATGTCCCAGGTGCAAACAAATGCAGCTTTAGTTTTGATGGCCCTGACGCTGATCGAATCAGAGATTTATGGAACCCAAGTTTTGGCGATGATCAGCATTATGAGATAATTGATGAATGCGACGCCGCCATGAAAAAATACGCCGCCCAATACAACCAAATCATGTTGGCTATGGCGCCGCAGTCGCTGGAATTATCGTGTGGCGGTTCGAATCATCAAAATTGAGGCTGTAATGTAGGATTTGGTGATCGCTTCCCTATCTGGCAGTGGCACCACCCACGGGCCGATCGCGTGGTGACGCCGGCTGGACCGAGCGAACCGACTGGGCGTCCCGCCATTGGCGGAAAGCCCAGTCGTGTTTTTCATTCCTGCGGCAGGATCAGATACTTGGCGCCCGTCGCGCGGCGGTTGTAGTCGGCCACCACGTCGGCATCGAGCACGCGCGAGAGCGGCACCTGCGCCTTGTAGCTGGAGGCGAACAGCGTGGTCAGGTCCTGGCCGACGCGGGCCGTCATGCGGGCGCGCACCTCTGGCCCCAGGGCTTCCATCGTCGGACCGAGCAGCCAGCCCGCAACATCCCAGACAAAGCCGATGTCGCGCGGCAGGGTAATCGGCCCGGTATCGAGCATGCCATAGACATAGGCGCGCTTCTTGGCGGTGGAGCCATAGCGCGAATAGGCGCCAGCGGCGGCGCGGCCAACCTGTTCCATGGTGGAGAGGATCGTGCCCAGCAGCGGGCCGCCGCCGATGGCGTCGAACACGGTATCGGCGCCGGTTGCTTCCAGGGCCTGGCGCAGATCGGCCGCGAAATCGGGGCTGGAGCTGTCAACCACGTGGGCCGCGCCCAGGCCGCGCAGCAGATCGGCCTGTTCGGGCTTGCGCACCACGTTGACCAGCGGCACGCCTTCGGCCGCGCACAGGCGCACCAGCATCTGCCCAAGGTTGGACGCGGCCGCGGTGTGGACAATGCCCTTGCCGCCCACGGCGCGCAGCGTTTCGACAAAGCCCAGCGCGGTCAACGGGTTGACGAAGGCCGCCGCGCCATCCTGGGCGCTCGTGCCTTCGGGCAGGACCATGCACGCCTCGATCGGGACAACGCGATGGCGGGCATACATGCCACCGGCAAAGGTCGCCACGCGGCGTCCGATCAGGGCCTGCGCGCGCGGGCTGCTGCCCGCCGCAATCACCGTGCCGGCGCCTTCGTTGCCCACCGGCATGACTTCGCCCAGGCGGCCCGACAGCGCGGCCAGGCCGGCCGGCGAGAGCGGGGCTTCCACCCGGCCGGGGGCAAACGTTGCCTGGTCGACGCGGGCAGAGCTGAACAGCAGGCCCAGGTCAGACGGGTTGATCGGCGCGGCCTCCACCGCGATCACCAGTTCGTTCTCGGCCGGTTCGGGCAGGGGCATTTCGGTGAGCGCGGCGATGATCTTGCCGTCTTCGTGCGCCTGGCTGGTCAGGACGAGGGTGGTTTGCGGTTGCATGGCGTTGGTGTTTCCGTTTTGTCAGCGGGCCCTGCTACATGGGATCGGGCAACGGCGCTTGCAACCGCTGGTCAGCCCAGCTTGCGCAGCGGATCGCTGCCATCCCAATCGCGCGCGGCTTCGCGCATCATGGCGAAAAGCCCAGCGCCGCCTTCCATCAGCTTGACATATTCGATCACGCCACCCGGCCCGGCGCCGGCATCGGCATAGATCACTCCGCCGGTTTCGCCCACCTTGCCTTCGACCAGGATCGTGGCGCCAGCCTGGGCGAGCGCGGCGCGCACCGGTTCCAGGTCATCTACTTCCACGCACACATGGTGCAGCCGGTCAGTCACGGCATAGGGGCCGGTATAGATCGACGGCGCATCGTTTTCCGCGCGGATCAGTTCGATCTGCATGTCGCCCCAATAGCCCCAGGCTGCCGAAAAGCGCGCGTCGCTCGGCTCGCCCAGATAGGTCATGTCGGAAAGGGTGATGCCTTCCATCAGGAAGAACGGACCGGCGCCGACCACTCTGGTCCAATAGTCGATCGCCGCATCGAAATCGGCGGGCAGGTAGGCCATCTGGAAGATCGGGCCAAACTGGGTGAGGGGGCCGCGCTGGGACATGGTATGCTCCGTGAAACTATCAGGCAAACAGGCTCTCGGGCGCTTCGAGCAGGCCCTTGAGCGTGGCGAGAAACGCGGCGGCCGCCGCGCCATCGACGGCGCGATGATCGACCGACAGCGTCAGCGCCAGCCGCGTTTCAAAGCCAACGGCGCCGCCGGGCAATTCGCACGGGGTGCGCGCTGCCGCGCCCACCGCCAGGATCGCGGCCTGGGGCGGATTGATGATCGCGGCAAACTCTTCCACGCCGAACATGCCCAGGTTGGAGATCGAAAACGTGCCGCCATCCATGTCGTCATAGCCCAGCTTGCCGGCCTGCGCCTTGTCGATCAGGGCGCGGGTGGCGGCGGCAATGCCGGGCATGCCCAGGCGATCGGCCTGGCGCACGATCGGGGTGACCAGGCCCTTGGGGCTGGCCACGGCAATGGCGATATCGGCATGGGCAAAGCGGTGGACGCTGTCCCCGTGCACCTGCACGTTGACATCGCCGTGCTGGGCCAAGGCAAGCGCGGCGGCGCGCACCAGGTAATCGTTGATCGAGGCCTTGATGCCCAAGACCAGATTGGCCGTCTGGCGCAGGGCGAGCAGTTCATCCAGCCGCGCGCTGGTGCACAGGTAGAAGTGCGGAATGTCCTGCTTGGCCTGGGTCAGCCGCTGCGCCACCACCCTGCGCACCCGGTCGAACGGCACGACCGTGGGCAGGTTGGGCACCGCAACGAATGGCGCCGTGCCGGCGGGCGCGGCGGCAGGCGAGGGCACCAGGGCCAGCACGTCAGCCTTGGAAATACGCCCGCGCGGGCCGGTGCCGGTGATGCCGGCCAGGGCAATACCGTGCCGCGCGGCGAGGCGCCGGGCGAGGGGAGAGGCAAATACCTTGGCCCCATCGGCCAGCTCGTCCGGCGGCGAGGGCAGCGCGCCCGCCAGGGCAGGCGTGGCCGCCGGGCGCAGCGCCTGCTGCACGTCTTGCAGGGTGATGCGGCCATCGCGACCCGAACCGGTGATCGGCTCGATATCCAGACCGCTCGCCTCGGCCAGCTTGCGCGCCTCGGGACTGATCGCACGGTTGGTCAGCAAGGGCTTGGGCACGGGCGGAGCCGATGCAGGCGCAGGCGTTGCTTCTTGCGCCGGCGCACTGCCGCCGCGCGCCGCGACGCTGGCATCGGCCGGGCGGAAGCCGGCGATGAACGCGTCGATATCCGCATCGCTGGTGCCGGGCTGGGCCAGCACTGCCAGCAGCGCCCCCACCGGCTGAGCGTCGCCGCCGGCTGGGACCAGCACGCGGGCGAGCACGCCGTCCCATTCGGCCTCGACCTCGTTGGTGATCTTGGCGGTCTCGATCAGGCACAGCAGCTGGCCGCGGGAAAAGCTCGCGCCTTCCGCCAGCTTCCATTCGGCGAGGGTTCCCTCGGTCATTTCGATGCCCCACTTGGGCATGCAGAAAGGGCGGATGTCGGGCATCGCTCTCTCCTTCAGCGCCAGGCCAGGACGCGGCGCACCGCCGCCTCGATCTTGTCGACCGAGGGCAGGTACGCGCTTTCCAGCTCGCGCGCGAACGGGATGGGAGTGTGCGGCGGCGTCACCTGCTGCGGCGGCGCCTTGAGGCTGGAAAACGCCTTTTCCGCCACCAGCGCGCACAGGTCTGCAGCCAGACCGCAGCGCGGCGGCGCTTCATCCACCACGACCACGCGCCCGGTCACTTCCACGCTGTCGAGAATGGTTTCCTCGTCCAGCGGGCTGGTGGTGCGCAGGTCGATCACATCGCAGCCGATCCCCTCGGCGGCCAGGCGATCGGCCAAGGCCTCGCACATGCCGAGCAGCAGGCCGGACGATACCAGCGTCACATCGCCGCCGGCGCGGGAGAGGCGCGCGTGGCCGAATGGGATCATGAAATCCGGGTCATCGGGCACTTCGCCGCTGGTGGCATAGAGCGCCTTGTGTTCCAGGAAGATCACCGGATCATCATCGCGAATTGCGGTGCGCAAAAGGCCTTTCACGTCGGCCGGAGTTGAGGGCATTACCACCTTGAGGCCGGGCATCCCGGTGAGAATCTGGTGGACCGACTGGCTGTGCTGCGCGGCGGCGTTGAACCCGGCGCCATAGGCCATGCGGATCACCGCCGGGCACCGCGTCTTGCCACCGAACATATAGCGGAACTTGGCGATCTGGTTCCACAGCTGGTCAAGGCTCACGCCGATGAAATCGGCAAACATCAGTTCGGCCACCGGCCGCTTGCCCGACAGCGCCAGGCCGGCCGCGGCGCCCATGATCGCGCTTTCCGAAATCGGCGTGTCGATCACCCGGCCGGGGCCGAAGCGATCGTAAAGGCCGGTGGAGGTGGACCAGATCCCGCCGATCGCCTCGGGCCCGCCGGCCGTGCCCATGCCGCCCACCACGTCTTCGCCCAGCACGACCACATCGGGGTCGCGTGCCATTTCCTCCATGATCGTGGAGAGCACGGCGTCGCGGTACATCATCTTGGTCATCGTTGCGTCTCTTCCCGCGATCAGTAGCTGATGTAGACGTCGGCCAGGACATCGTCGGCAGTGGGGCGCGGCGCCGCACGCGCGGCGGCCACGGCCGCCTCGATCGTGTCCAGCACCTGCGCGTCGAGCGCGTCGATATCGGCATGGTCGAGCAGGCCGGCGGCGGTCACCGCGTTGCGAAACCGCGTGAGGCAGTCGCGCTCGGCGCGGATGCGCTCGATCTCGCCAGGGCCGCGATATCGCTGTGGATCGCCCTCGAAATGGCCGAAGAAGCGTTCGGTATCGAACTCTACCGCAGCCGGGCCGCCGCCGCCGCGCACGTGGTCCAGCACTTCGCGCATGGTCTCGTGCACGGCAAAGAAATCGGTGCCATCGGCGCGCCAGGCCTTCATGCCAAACGCCTCGGCGCGGCTGGCAATGTCGCGATTGGTGCCCACGGCATAGGAAACGCCGGTGTGTTCGGAATAGTGGTTGTTTTCGAACACGAAAATGCACGGGGCCTGGGTCACCACGGCCAGGTTCATCGCCTCGAACGTGGTGCCCTGGTTGCAGGCGCCATCGCCGGAAAAGGCGATCGCCACCTTCATGCCATCGGGTCCGGGTCCATCGGCCCGGCTGGCCAGCGCCGCGCCCACCGCGATCGGCGCGCCCGCGCCGACGATGCCGTTGGCGCCCAGCATGCCCTTGTCGATGTCGGCAATGTGCATCGAACCGCCCTTGCCCTTGCACAGGCCCTCGCGGCTGCCCCAGATCTCTTTCATCATCCCGTCCACGTCGCAGCCCTTGGCCAGGCAATGGCCATGGCCACGGTGGGTGGAAACGATCCGGTCCTGCGTGCCGAGATGCTCGCACACCCCCACGGCCACGGCTTCCTGCCCGCAATAGAGGTGGGTGAAACCGGCGATCTCGCCGGTCTGGATTTCGACGTGCAGCCTTTCCTCGAACTCGCGGATGGTCTTCATCGCGCGATAGGCGTTCAGCAGGGCTTCGCGGCTCAGTTGCATTCCCTAACTCCCGACGGATTCTGTTCTGGCTGCCTGTGGTTTAAAGATGCAGCACGGTCTTGGCGATGATGCCCGCCTGCACTTCGTTGGTGCCGCCAAAGATGGTCCAGGCGCGGCTGTTGAGATAGCGGGCGGCGGCAACCTGGCTAGGCAGGCCATGCACCGCCTGCGGCGCCTGCGCGCCATAGAGCGGGCGCTGCCGTTCCAGTTCCAGCCCCGCCACGCCCAGCAGGTCCATCGCCAGCAGGTCGATATCCTGCCGCAGATTCGATGCCAGCAGCTTGACCAGCGAGGTCTGCGGCCCCGGCTTTTGCCCGTGGGCGATTTCGGACAGGATCTTCAATTCGATCATTTCCAGCGATTCCACCCCCAGGCGGATGCGCGCCACGCGGCGGCGCCATTCGGCATTGCCGGCCATGGTGCCCCCATGGCCATCGGGCTGGGCAGTGGCATCGGCTTCGATCCGGCGCAGGTCATAGGCGAGCTTGGGCGCGTGGCACGATCCGCCGCGTTCGTTTTCGAGCAGGAACTTGGCGAGCTTCCAGCCGTCGCCTTCGGCCCCGACGCGGTCGCTCACCGGCACTTCCACGTCTTCCAGGAACACCTGGTTGACCTCGTGATCGCCTGCCAGGGTCAGGATCGGGCGCACCGAAATGCCGGGCTGGTTCATGTCCACCAGCAGGAACGAGATGCCGGCGTTCTTGTGCGCGCTGGCATCGGTGCGCGCCAGGCAGAACATGCGGTTGGCCCAGTGGGCGTGGGTGGTCCAGATCTTGGAGCCATTGACGACATAGCGCTCGCCGCGTTCGTCGCTGACGCGCACCGCGCGGCATTGCAGGCTGGCCAGGTCCGATCCGCTGGCCGGCTCGGAAAAGCCCTGGCACCAATAGTCTTCGCCCGAGAGAATGCGCGGCAGGTAATGCGCCTTCTGTTCGGGCGTGCCGAAGGCATAGATCACCGGCGCCACCAGCTTCAATCCCAGCACGGTAAGGTTGGGCGCGCCGGCCTCGGCACATTCCTTTTCAAAGATATAGCGTTGCACCGGGCTCCACCCCGTGCCGCCATATTCGCGTGGCCATTGATAGGCGAGCCAACCCTTGCGGTGGAGCACCGCGTTCCATGCCTGGCCAATCTCGGGTTCGACGAAGACCGACGGCGTTGCCGCCGCACCATCGCGGATTTCGGCAGTGAGGTTTTCGGCCAGGAACGCGCGCACTTCGTCGCGGAAGGCCAGGTCTTGGGGAGAGAGATCGAGGTCCATATCGGGCTATTTCTGAAGGATGGTGACGGCCGAAACACCGGGCGCGCCATAGACGTGGCTGTAGGCCGTGCGCGGATCGCCGGGCACTTGCCGGCCCCCGCCCGCGCCCCGCAGCTGCACGACGTTTTCATAGACCTGGCGCAGACCCGAAGCGCCGATGGGCTCGCCACAGGCCAGGCACCCGCCATCGGTGTTGACCGGCAGCGCGCCGCCGATCTGCGTGCGTCCTTGCGCCAGCCAGGCTTCCTGCTCGCCATCGGCGCAAAAGCCGTTTTCGGCCATGTGCATGATTTCCGCGCCGGCTTCGGTATCCTGCAATTGCGCCACGGCAATATCGGCCGGGCCGATGCCGGCTTCCTCGAACGCGGCGGCAGAGGCCAGCCGTGTGGCGGTGGCCGTGCCGCCGCCGCTGTCGATGCTGGGGGCAAAAACCTCGAAACTGCCGGGTGGGCGGGTGCGCATCGTGGCGGCGGCCAGGCGGATCGGCGTGGCGCCCAGCCGGCGGGCCATGCGCTCGCTCGCCAGAACCAGCGCCACCGCGCCTTCGCCCGGCGAGCAGAACATGAACTTGGTGAAGGGGTCAGAGACCATCGGCGCATCGAGAATGGTGTCGAGCGCCACCGGCTCGCGCCGCCAGGCGTGCGGGGCGTGCACGCCGTTGGCAAAGGCCTTTTGCGCCACCAGCCCCAGCGTGCGGCGCGAAATGCCGTGCAGGTGCATGTAGCGCATGATCTTGGCGGCAAAGAATTGGGTGGTGACCATGTAGCCGGCCGCGCCATACCATTCGGGCAGGTTGTATTCGGCCGGCTTGGCATCGAAGGCACCGCGCGGGTGCTTGTCGAAACCCAGCGCCAGGCCCAGCTCAAACTCGCCCGAGCGGATCGCCATCTGCGCGGAAAACAGTGCCGAACCGCCGGTGGCACAGCCATTGCGCACATTGATGAACTGCACACCGGTCAACCCCAGGTGCGAGACCATGCTGTCGGGATTGCCCGCCGCATCCGATCCGCCATAGGCAAACTGGATATCGCCCCAGTTGACCCCGGCATCGGCCAGCGCCGCGCGCACCGCGTGCACCCCTTGTTCCAGGCCAGAGAGCCCCGGCGTGCGGCCGAACGGGTGGATGCCGATGCCCACGATATGCACGCCCGCGCTCATGCTGCGTTCTCCGCCAAGCGGGCCTCTGCCGGGGCGAAGGCGGGCAGCCACAGCGGATCGTCGGCGCTGTCATCCAGCGCCACGCGGGTGAGTTGCAGCGGCATGCCGATGCGGATGGCATCAAACGCCATGCCCACCAGGCGCGCCTGCACGATCACTTCGCCCGGCAGATCGACATAGCCCAGCGCCCAGGGTTCGAACGCGACCGGCCCGGCATAGGGCGGCGCCTTGGGGGCAAAGCGCTGGATGGTATAGGACCACAGCGTGCCCTGGGTGCCGAGCGCAACGGTATCGAAATCGCTGGTGCCGGGATGGGGGAAGACGATGCGCCCGGCGTCTGGCCGCTCTGCCCGTGCGCGCCCGCCCATCAGCCGCAAGGGCGCATCGGGCATGAACAGGGCGGCGGCTTGGGCCAAGGTCTTCCTCTTCCATATCACGCGCGGAACCATTGGCGATTCCGCTGTTCCCGATAAAGCGCGCCCACCCCCCTCATGGCGACTCTTCAAAACGCTAGGCCTGCACAAAAGACGGGCTGGTGCCTGGCGGATATGCGCGCACGGCAAGGCGCCCCTGCCCGGTGGGAGAGGCGCCTGGTGCCGCATATGCTGCGGCCATGCTGCGCGGGATCACTTCTGCAGCGAGATGTAGCCAAGCTGGGCCGCCTTGAACACGGTCTGGCTGCGGTTGACCGCGTCCAGCTTGATCGAGGCGTTGTGGATGTGGAACCGCACCGTGGCGCGGCTGCGCCCGATGATCATGCTGATTTCCAGGTCGGTCTTGCCGATGGCGGCCCAGCGCAGGCACTCGACCTCGCGCTTTGACAGGCGCGATCCGGGCGGCAGCGCCTGGGCCGAGCCCATCGTATTGACATAGCTGGTGATGAACGTGCGCCCGACCAACCCGAAGATATCGCCATAGCGCGCAAACAATGCGCCAAGGTCGGTCAGCGACTGGTCAAGCGGGTTGAACGACACCGCGCCGATCTGGCCGAACGGCAGGTGCACCGGCACGACGATGGCTGCGCGGGTCATCGCGCGGGCTTCAAAGTTGGTCAGGTCGATTGCCGCCAGATAGCGGTTGGGCGCGCGGGTGTGGCAGCCTTTTTCGTTCACCCAGAACGGTTCGGCTTCAAAGCGGCAGGCGGTGGTGATCGGCGAATCGAGCGCAATGCGCGGATTGTGCCACCAGGCCTTTTCGCTGGTCCACCCGAACACGTCGCGCGCGAGCACGTTGCCATCCACATCCATCGGCGTGCGCTTGTCGGCGATGTTGTGCGCGGGCGCGGCCTGCATGCCGCAATTGCGGGCAATGGCATCAAGCGCCTGGGCGGCGCGGCGAATCTCGTCGGGCGCCGTTATGCGAACGGCATCAACCCATTCCAGGCTAGGGGCATCCATCTCCAGGACCATCTGCTTGTGCCTTCTTTTGAGCGGGCGTTGGCGGCCATCCTAACCTTTTTCGCAGCGTGGTTGGCCTGTCGGTAGTGCTAGATCGAACCGGGAGGGAGCAACACCCATGAATTTTGAGCTGAGCGAAGAAGAAACCATGCTCGCGGGCCTGGCCGACCGGTTCGTGGCCGATCGCTATGATATCGAGCGGCGCCGCGCCTACCTGGCCGAGGCGCAGGGTTTCTCTAAGGAAAACTGGGATTTGCTCGCCGAGTGCGGGCTGATGGCAGCGCCCCTGGCGCAAGCCGATGGCGGCATGGAGCTTGAGCCGGGCGCGATCGTGGCGCTGTTTGCCGCATTGGGGCGCGGCCTGGTGGTAGAGCCGCTGGCCGAAAGCGTGTTGGTGGGCGCGCGGCTGTTGCTGGCCGGTGCGGCCGACAGCCTGGCCGATGCCTGGCGCGAGGGACTGGCGAGCGGGGCGCAGCGCGTGGCCCTGGCCCATGCCGAGCCGGGGCAGCGCGGCAACCGCGCCTGGGTGGAAACCCGCAGCCAGGCAGGGGCAGAGGGCGTGCGTCTGACTGGCGTGAAGCACTGCGTGCCAGCCGGGCAGGGCGCCGACGCGTTTCTGGTGAGCGCGCGCGCCAATGATGGCGGCACTGGCGCCGATGGCATCGCGTTCTACCTCGTGTCCGCCGATGCGCCGGGCCTGACGATCACCCCCTGGCGCTTGATCGACGGCAGCGTGGCGGTGCACCTGACGCTCGATAACGTGGTAGTGCCAGCGTCGCATCGCCTGGCGGGCGGGCTGGATCTGCTCGACCAGATCATGCCGCTGGCCGATCTGGCCCGCGCGGCAGAGGCGGTGGGGGTGATGCAGCGGATTTTTGACGAGACGCTGGAATACCTGCGCACGCGCAGCCAGTTCAACACGCCGCTGGGCCGCTTCCAGGCGATCCAGCACCGCATGGTGGCGCACTATTGCGCGCTCGAGCAATCGCGCGCGCTGCTCAACCTGGCGCTGGTCGGCGGGGCAGAGCGCGATCTCGCCCAGGCCGTGGCCGGCGCCCGCGCCTTTATCAGCGATGTGTCGCTGAGCCTGGGGCACGACATGATCCAGTTCCACGGCGGCATGGGCGTGACCGATGAACTGGCGATCGGCCACGGGCACAAGCGGCTGGTCCTGCTCTCGCGCTGGCCGGAAGAGCCGCTGGCCAAGCTTGATCGCTATGCCGGGCTGGCTGCCTGATCCGGCACAGGCCCACCCGGCCGGCGCAAGCCTTCGCCACACATTGAAAAATTGCATCAGGGGGATATTCGGCGCCGATCCGGCAGGATAAGAGCATGCGCGCGGGAACAGGGGCTTTCCGCCTGACGCGTGGTTTTTGGTCGGGATGGTGATGATGCAGGTTTCCTTGGGGCGTCTCGTCTTGGCCGGCGTGGCCTGTGGCGCGCTGATGGCGCTGGAGAGCTGTGGCCCGGCGCTGCTTCACCCCCACGCCGCCGCCGCCCGCCTGGGCCGGCCGGTGGAGAAGCCTGCTGCGCCCAGCCGCCCGGCGCCGGCCGAACCGGTGGCACCCGCGCCGCCTGCACCGGTTGCCGAGCCTGCACCGGTGCCGCCCGCCGCTACACCTACGCCGACGCCGGCTCCAACTCCGCCAGCGCAGAGCGACGCGGCGTCCGCGCCCGACGCTGGCCCGATCGCCGACGTGATCCCCCACACCGAAGAGCCGCCTGCGCCGGCACCGGCGCCTGCACCGGCAAAGGTCATGCCGGTGGCTCCGCCACCACCACCGCCTCCTCCGCCTCCTCCTCCTCCGGCGCCCGAGCCGGAGGCGCCGCCGATCGTCGTCAACCACGCGCCAGAGCCGCCGCCCCCGCCTCCACCTCCGCCGCCGCCACCCCCGCCGGTCGCCATTTCCACGCTGATCGTCACGGTGTCACCGCCCACCGCCTGCAAGGATTGCGAGACGGTCAGGCTGTCGGTTTCGCCCACTGGCGAAGTGCTGATCGAGCGTGGCAGCTGGGATATCGTGCACCAGAAATGGGTCTATCGCCGCACCCCGACCAAGACGCGGGGGCAGAATGCCGATGCATTCATCGCCGCGCTGGCCGGCGATCGCCCGCTGGGCGTCAAGGCGATTTCCGGGACCGAGGGCTGCACGGCCGCGGGCGATGCGGGCGGCAACGTTGCGCTGCGCTGGGTCGATGGCATGCGCGACGATCGCCTGACCGTCAGCTTTGCTTGCGCGCCCTATGCCGGCAGCACCTGGGAACGCCACGTGCGCGAGGCAGCGGCGCTGCTTAAGCTGAACCGGCCGATCTTCTAGAGCGTTACGCCGCGCTTCCAGATGCCGATGGCGCGTTCGTCATTGGCTTCGTTGCGCGCCGGGGTGCCGCTGGCAATGGCGATGATGCGCGTCAGCAGCGCCTGGGCTGCGGTGTCCATGCCGATATCGAGCGCCTGGCCGGCATCGAAATCGATCCAGCCCGGCTTGTGCCGCGCCAGCGCGCTGTTCGAGGCGATCTTGACCGTTGGCACCGGGCTGCCCAGCGGGGTGCCGCGCCCGGTGGAAAACAGCGTGAGCGTGGCGCCCGCCGCCGCCAGCGCAGTGGTGGAAACAGCGTCGTTGCCCGGCGCTTCCAGCACGTTGAGGCCACTCTGGCTGACCTGCCCGCCATAGTCGATCACGTCGGTCACCAAGGCCTGGCCGCCCTTTTGCACCGCGCCCAGCGACTTTTCCTCCAGCGTGGTGATGCCGCCGGCGATATTGCCGGGGCTGGGGTTTTCCGAAACCGGCTCCCCATGGTCGAGGAAATAGCGCTTGAAGCGGTTGACCAGGGTGGAGAGCCGATCGAACACATCGGGGCTGGTGGCGCGGCCGAGCAGCAGGGTTTCCGCGCCGAACATCTCGGGAATTTCGGTAAGGATGGCAGTGCCGCCGGCTTGCGTCACCGCATCGGTCATCCGCCCGATCAGCGGGTTGGCGGTCAGCCCGCTCATCGCATCCGAACCCCCACATTTGACGCCAAGGCGCAGCGCTGACAGCGGCGCAGGGGTGCGCCGGTCTTGCGCCATCAGGGCCAGCAGATCGGCAAGATGCGCTTCCCCGGCGGCAAACTCATCGCCTTCCGATTGCGCGCGCAGCACCCGCAGGCGATCGCGCCGGCTGGCAGGAATGCGCGCCAGCAGCGCATCGAGCTGGTTGGATTCGCAGCCTAGGCCAAGCAGCAGCACGCCCCCGGCATTGGGATTGCATGCCAGCGCGGCCAGGATCGCGGCAGTGCCATCAAGATCGGCGCCGAGTTGCGAGCAGCCGAACGGATGGTTGAACGCATGCACGCCATCGATCGCCGCGCCCGGCATGGCGGCGGCCATGGCCTGGCCACGTTGCGCCAGCCGCTCGCCCAGCCGCCCGACGCAGCCCACCGTGGGCAGGATCCACACCTCGTTGCGCGTGCCCACGCGGCCATCGGCGCGGGCATAGCCCATGAACTGCGGCGCCTGATCATCCTGCGCGCGCGGCGGCTTGGCCGGCGCGGCAAAGGCATAGGCCAGTTCGCCGCCCAGCGCGGTCTGCAGGTTGTGGCTGTGGACGTGATCACCCGGCGCGATCGGCGCGGTGGCCAGGCCGATCCGCGCGCCATAGCGATGCACCGCAGCGCCTGGGGACAGCGCGGCCAAGGCAAACTTGTGCCCGGCCGGGATCGCCTGGCGCAGCGTGATCGCGCGGCCCTCGATCATCACCTGCTGCCCGGCGGCAAGTGGCTGCAAGGCCACGGCAACATCGTCGTTGGGCGCGATCTTGAGCGCGTCGGGAAGGGTGTAAATGGCCTCGGTCATGGCGCGGGGATACACTGTTGCCAGCGCTGGCACAATCCACTAGACCCGCCAGCGATCCTGCAAGAGGCCTGTTGTCGATGCCCAGATTGGTTCTTCACCCCGATCGCCTGTTTCCCGCCGATCCGGACACCCGCGCGATTGCCCGCGCGCTCTATGCCACGGTCGCGCAGGCGCCGATCATCAGCCCGCACGGCCATACCGACCCGGAATGGTTTGCCACTGACGCACCGTGGGACAATGCCACGCAGCTGCTGCTGGCGCCCGACCATTACCTGTTCCGCATGCTCTATTCGCAAGGTGTGCCGCTCGATGCGCTCGGCGTGCCGCGCCAGGGCGGGGTGCTGCCCGCCACCGATCCGCGCGAGGCCTGGCGCACCTTTGCCGCGCATTGGCACCTGTTTCGCGGCACCCCTTCGGCAATGTGGCTGAACCACGTTTTTGCCGAGGTATTCGGCATCGACCAGACGCTCGATGAAACGAGTGCCGATCATTATTACGACGCGATCGGTGCGGCGCTGGCCAGCCCGGCGTTCCGCCCGCGTGCGCTGTTCGAGCGGTTCAATATCGAACTGCTCGCCACCACCGAAGGCGCGGCCGATGATCTCGCCCACCACCAGGCGATCCGCGCCTCGGGCTGGCGGGGCAATGTCGTGACGACCTATCGCCCGGACTCGGTGATCGACCCCGAACACGATGCCTTTGCCCGCGACATGGTGCGCTTTGCGGCGCTGAGCGGCGAAGACGTGACGACGTGGGCCGGCTACCTGGCCGCGCACCGCCGCCGCCGCGCCGATTTCCGCGCCATGGGCGCCACGGCCACCGACCATGGCTTCCTCACCCCGCGCACGGCCAACCTTTCGCGCGCGGAATGCGAGGCACTGTTTGCCAAGGTGATTGGCGGCAAGGCAGACGCAGCCGAGGCCGAACTGTTCCGTGCCCAGATGCTGACCGAGATGGCGCGGATGAGCCTGGACGACGGGATGACGATGCAGATCCATCCCGGCGCCACGCGCAACCACAATGCGCAGCTGTTCGCCAGCCACGGCCGCGACAAGGGCGCCGACATTCCCCGCGCCACCGAATATGTCGAGGCGCTGCGCCCGATGCTCGACCTGTTCGGCAACGAGCCGGCGCTCAAGATCATCCTCTTCACGCTGGACGAGACGACCTATACCCGCGAACTGGCGCCGCTGGCCGGGCATTATCCCTGCCTCAAGCTGGGGCCGGCCTGGTGGTTCCACGACAGCCCCGAAGGGATGCGCCGCTTCCGCGAGATGACCACCGAAACCGCCGGGTTCTACAACACCGTTGGCTTTAACGACGATACCCGCGCGTTCCTGTCGATCCCGGCGCGGCACGATGTGGCAAGGCGGATCGATTGCGGCTTCCTGGCGCGGCTGGTGGCCGAACACCGCCTGGCCGATTGGGAAGCGGCTGATCTGATCGTGGAACTGACCACGGGCCTGGTGCGCCGCGCCTATGGCCTGCCGGTGCCGGCATGACGCGGCTTTCGCCCGAAACGCTGGCGCTGTTGCCAGCCGATGTGGCCCGCCCCACCTATGATCGCGGCGCCATGCGCGCTGGCGTGGTCCATTTCGGCCCTGGCGCGTTTCACCGCGCGCACCAGGCCGCCGCGTTCGACACGCTGCTGGCGCACGATCCGCGCTGGGGCATCACCTGCGTCAGCCTGCATTCGCAAGGCGTGGCCCAGGCACTGGGGCCGCAGGGCGGGCTCTATACGCTGGCCTTGCTGGATAGGCAGACGCGCTATCGCGTGATCGGCAGCGTGGGGCAGGTGCTGACCGGCAAGGCGCCGCAGGCAATCCTTGGCGCCATGGCCCATGCCGATACCCGGATCATCAGCGCGACGGTGACCGAAAAGGGCTATTGCCTGGGCGCCGATGGGGCGCTCGATACCACCCATCCCGCGATCGCTGCCGACCTCACCGGGGCCGGGAACGACAGCTGGGTGCCGCAAAGCTTCATCGGCTGGCTGGTCCACGGCCTGGGAGCCCGGCGCCGTGCCGGGCTGCCTGGCGTGACCGTGCTGTCGTGCGACAACCTGACCGACAATGGCCGCAAGCTGGAGGCCGCCACCCTGGCCCTGGCCCAAGCCGTGGACCCGCAGACCGCAGCGTGGATGGCCGATCAGGTGCGCTTTCCCAATGCCATGGTGGATTCGATCACGCCGGCCACTGACGATGCCTTGCGCGCGCAAGTGGCCGCCGCGACCGGTCTGGAGGATGCCTGGCCGATCCAACGCGAAGGCTTTACCCAGTGGGTGATCGAGGATCGCTTTGCCGGGGAGCGCCCGGCACTCCATCTGGCCGGGGTGACGTTCGCCGCCGATGTGCGCCCGTTCGAGATGGCCAAGCTGCGCCTGCTCAATGGCGCGCATTCCACGCTCGCCTATGTCGGGCTGGGATTGGGCCATGAAACCGTCGCCCAGGCGATGCAGGACGTGGCCCTTGCCAGGTTTGTCGAACGCCTGATGCGCGAGGATATCGCGCCCTCGGTCAAGGCGCCGCCGGGGTTGGACCTGTCGGCCTATATTGCCGATGTGCTGGCGCGCTTTGCCAATCCGGCGATCCGCCACCTGCTCTCGCAGATCGCCTGGGATGGCTCGCAAAAGCTGCCCTACCGCCTGCTTGGCACAGTGCGCGAGGCGCTGGAAGCAGGCCGGCCGATCACCCGGCTGGCCGTGCCGATCGCGGCCTGGCTGCGCTTTCTGGAACACGCCGCGCGCAGCGGCACCGCGATCACCGATCCCTTGGCGGCAGACCTGCTGGCGCGGGCCAGCGATTGGCGGGCCGTGCTGGCCATGCCAGCGGTGTTCGGCCCGCTGGGTCAGGATGCGCGGCTTTTCGATGCGGTGGCCAAGGCGCATGCCGCGCTGGCCGCCGGCCAGCTGGAACCTGTTTAGCCTGGCACCGGCCCGCTGCTCTCGGCCGGGGTAAGGATGAGTTCGGGATGAAACGGGGGCGGCGGGCTGCCGCCCTCGATCCGCGCGATCAGGTCGCCGGTGGCCGCCGCAGCCATCGCGCCGAACGGCCGCGTGACCGAGGTGAGCGCCGGGCTTACCATCTGCGCCAGCATGCTGCCGTCAAAGCCCACTACGGAAAGCTGCCCCGGCACGGCAATGCCGCGGCGCGCCGCCACCTTGAGCACGCCGGCGGCCATGATGTCGTTCGCGGCAAAGATCGCGGTGGGCGCGTCGGGTGCGGCCAGCAGGGCCTCTGCCGCCGCGATGCCGGCGGCAAAGCCATAGTCGCCCGCCGCTTCGGCCACCCGCACATCGGGCACCGTGGCGATTTCCGCCAGGAAACCGGCGCGGCGCTCGCGGGCAGAGGCCATGTCTTCCGGCCCGTTGACCAGGCCCAGGCGGCGATGGCCCAGGCCCAGCAGATGGCGCGCCACTTGCGCGCCAGCGCCGCGCTCGTCGCTCAATACTACCCCGGCAAACCCATCGAGCGGCACGGCCGAAACTGCCACGGCCGGCACCTTGGCCGCGTCCAGCGCCTGCGCCAGGCCGGCCACGCCCGAGATCGGCGGCAGCACGATCAACCCGTCCACGCGTGATCGCCCGGCAAAGGCCAGCGTGTCAGCAATTGCCGCTTCACCCTCGCGCGGGGTGGAATGGACGATCAGTTCGTAGCCGTGTGCCGAACTGACCGAGACGATGCCGCGCTGGATGGAATCGAGCACCAGCGCGTTGCGATCGTTGTGGATCAACCCGATCAGGAACGAGCGGCCCATCGCCAGGGCGCGGGCGCGCAGGCTGGGGCGGAACTGCAGCGCGGCAATCGCCGCCTCGATCCGCTCGCGCGTCTGCGCGTTGACCTTGGGAGACTTGTTGAGCACGCGCGACACGGTGCGGATCGAAACGCCGGCGGCGGCGGCCACGTCCTCGATCGTCGGTTCGCCGTGGCGCGGATGGTCAGCGGCGGGCGCGCTTTCTGGAAAGGGGGCAGGGCGGTCGGTCATGCCCCTGTTCTATGCGCAGATATGGCGCGCTCACGCCAGCCCCACCGTGGCCGCCCAGGCCCGCCACAGATCGGGCCAGGCCGACACCGGCTTGCCGATCGCGCGGCGCAGGCCAAAGCCATGCCCGCCATTGGCAAAGAGATGCATTTCCAGCGGGATGCCCCGCGCCTTGAGCGCGGCGCGCAGGCGCACGGTATTTTCCACCGGCACCACGTCATCGTCCTCGGCATGGCAGAGGAAATGCGGCGGGGCATCGGCCGGAACGCAGCGATCGGGCGAATGTGCGGCTTGCGCCGCGGGCGTGGGATGATCGCCCAGCAGCTGCTGCCGCGATCCGGGATGGGCAATGGCCGGGTCCATGCTGACCACCGGATAGATCGGCGCGGCGCTGTGCGGCCGGGCCGACAATGCGTCTGCGGCATCGCGCGGGGTATAGACCGGCACGGCAAAGCGCACGGCCAGGTCGGCGCAGACATGGCCGCCGGCGGAAAAGCCCATCGCCGCCACGCGTTCGGGATCGAGGGCGTAATCGCGCGCGCGGTGGCGGATCAGGCGCATCGCCCGCTGCGCATCGGTCAGCGGGGTATCGGCGCCCGATGCCCAGCCATCACCCGGCAGGCGATAGAACAGGACGAACGCGGTGAACCCGCGCGCGGCCAGCCAGCGGCCGATTTCATAGCCTTCCTTGTCGACCACCACCCAGCGATAGCCGCCGCCTGGCGTGATCATCACGGCCGCGCCATTGGGGCGATCGGGGCGGAACACCGCCAGGCGCGGGCGGGTCACGCCAAGCACCGCACGGTCGTTGACCAGGCTGTCGGTGGAGCGTTCGTTGACCGTTTCGACCAGCGCATGGGCCCCTGTGCCGCTGGGCAGGCCAGGCGCGCCGCCCGGCCACAGGTCGATCGTTTCGACCGGCTGCGGCAATCCGGGCGCCGTGCCACGCGGCCCGGCCGGTGGCGGGGTTTGCCCCAGCGCCGGCCGGGCCGCTGCCCAAGCCCCGATCGCCAGCGTCCGGGCCACCAGAGCGCGACGATCAAGAGTCATGGGCAGAGTTTCCTCAGTTTCAGAAGTGGGATGCCCACGCCACCCCGGATCAAAGTCCGGGATGACGTGGGCGGGGGGAGGCGTGGTTCAGGCCCTGGCCTTACAGCTTGGCGCGGGCGCCAAACAGGATGGTGCGGCCAAAGTGGTTGTTCTCGTAATTGCGCTGCGCCGTCTCGTCGGTGAAGCGATAGCGATAGGCGTCGGTAAGGTTGTTGCCATCGATCGACAGTTCCAGCCACGGCCGGATCTTGTAGCGCACGGCGGCATCCACGCTGGTATAGGCGCCATAGCCCTCGAACACGTTGCCCGTGGCGCTGGTGCCATCGACGAACGGCCCGCGATAGCTGACCGAGCCGCGAATGCTGAACTTGCCATCGTCATAATAGAGCGTGGCGTTCCAGGCCCGCTTCGAGACGTTGAGCAGGGTCTGGTTATAGATCGCCGAAACCCCCGCCAGCGTGCAGGCACCGGACGCATTGCGCGTGCAGGCGCTCACCGCCGGGCCAGTGATGGTGTAATCAGCGTCGCTCTTGATCAGCGTGGCATTGCCCTGGAACCCGGTGTGGCTGAGGAAGCTGGGCAGGAACGTGAAGGGCAGCTGCAAGGCCACTTCGATGCCCTTGAGCGTGGCCCCCGCGCCGTTGACCTGCGAGGACACGATATATTCCTGCGTCGGGTCATAGTTGATGTAGGCGGGCGAGCTGGGCGTGAGCACCGAGCGATCGAGCCCGAGCTGCGGCAGCGTGGCGGTATAAGTGCCCGAGACCGGGAAGCTCTGGATCTGCTTGATGAAGCCGGCCACCGACAGCAGCGCCTGCGGCGCGAAATACCATTCGGCCGACACGTCGAAATTGGTGGCGCGATAGGGGTTGAGGAACGGGTTGCCGAAGGTAACGCGATAGTTGAACCCGTCGACCGAGCCGCCGGGATTGAGATTGCCCAGCGAAGGCCGGGTGATGACCTTGGCAATGGCGCCGCGCAGGATCACGTCGCGGTGCGGATAGAACGCGATGTTGAACGAGGGCAGCCAGTCGTTGTAGGTGCGGCCCACCGTGGCGGCGACGCCTGCGGTATAGCCGGTGGAACGCTGATCGGTGTGGGCATAGCGGATGCCCGCGTTGCCGGCATATTCCAGCCCGAACAGATCACCCTTCACGTCAAACTGCAGATAGCCGCCCGACGTGGTTTCCTGCACCTGGCGGTTGGAGCCGAGATCTTCCACCTGGGTGCGGCCATAGAGATTGGTATAGGCAGCGGCCGAGCCGATGTTGGCCGCCAGGAACTGCGAGGTGGTCCCACCCGGTTGCCCGGCATCGCCCAGGCTGACGAGATCGGAAATGCTCGACGTGACAGGCAGGCCATAGACGCTGGACGAGCAGGTGGTGGTGCCCAGGATCAGGTCGGGCTTGCCGTTACCCGAACAGGCCACCGTGTCGCGCGTCCACAGCTGGGTCTGGAAGTTGTAGCGGCGCCACACGCCGCCCAGCTTGACGGTAAAGCCCTTGGTCACATCCCATTCGGTGCGCAGTTGCACTGTCTTGAACTTGTTGGTGACATAGGACGGGCGATCGCGGATTTCGGCCAGCTGGAAATTGGCCGGGTTGGTCACGTCGATGCCATAGCTCAGCACCGGCGCTTTCATGTTGCTGTAATCGAACGCGAAGCCGTTGGCGCCCTTGCTGTCGTAGGCGATCGTGCTTTCCACCGGGATATCCGCGTCAGACTGCGAAATGCCGCCCAGCAGGGTGAAGCGCAGGCTGTCCGACACGTCCTGGTCCCAGGTGGCGCCCACCTGGTAGAACTTGGTATTAGATTGGCGCAGATAGCTTTCGGTGCGGATGTAGGCATTGTTGAACGTGCCGCTGACCATGTTGCCATTGCTGTCGTACGCCGGATTGACCACGTTGAAGCTGCGCTCGTTGGAGCGGGCCAGTACTTCCAGCCACTTTTCCTTGCGGTCTTCCTTGAACGAGGAATAGAGCGCGTCGATCGAGATCTTGGTGTGGGTGCTGGGTTCGAACTGGATCGAGCCGGTCAGGCCCAGGCGGCGGCGATCGTGTTCGACCACGCCATAGCGTGGAATGCGCGGGTGGAACGAGAGCGCAGCGGCATCGCACGCGGCCGAGGGGCGATAGAACCCGCCGCTGTTCACCGCATTGCCGCCAGTGGCGCCGGCGACCGAATAGAAGCACGGCGTGCCGCCCACCGAATTGAAATAGGCCTGCGACCAGCGCACCGTATTGTTGCCGGTTTCCAGCGTATCGGTGTGCGAATAGGCGGCCGAGAGATTGACGCCCAGCGTGCCGGCATCGTTCTTCCACGACAGCAGCCCGGCAACGCGCGGCCCGACATTCTTCGACAGGTCGTTATACGAACCCTGCACGTTGAGCACGGCGGTCAGCCCGGTCTTGCCGGCCAGCGGATTGCCGGTGTTGAGATCGACCACTGCGCCCAGCGAGCCTTCGTCCAGGCTCGCCTCGGCGGTCTTGTGGACCACCAGGCTGCTGAACAGTTCCGAGGCGAAGACGTTGAAATCGAACGAGCGATCACGGTTGGCCGAGGCGCCGTCGGACGAGGTCGTGATCGTTTCCAGGCCGTTGACGCGCACGCGGGTGAACTGGGCGCCCAAGCCGCGCACGGTGATCGCGCGGCCTTCGCCGCCGTCCTTCTGGATCGAGATGCCGGGAATGCGCTGCAGGGATTCGGCAATGTTCTGGTCGGGGAACTTGGCAATGTCTTCGGCCACCACGGCATCGACTGCCGAAACCGAGTTGCGCTTGACGTTGAGCGCGGCCTGAAGCGACTGGCGGAAGCCGGTCACGATGATGGCCGGGGTCTGGTCATCGCCGGTGCCCGGGGCCGCAGCAGCCGCGTCGGTGGCCGGTGTGGCGGTATCCTGCGGGGCGGCCTGGGCCATCGCGCCATGCGGCAGGGCCAGCGCGCTGCCGGTGAACAGGGCGATCTTGAGCGTGGAAACTCGGGAAATATTCTTGCGCATCGTCACATCCCCTCTCAGCCCGTGAGGCTGGATGATACCGGTGTCAACAATGCACGCAATGGCTTGCATCGATCCGGCAACACTACTCCCATCCGCACACGGCGGATCGCCCGCGCCATCGGGCGGGCTTGTTGTCTTTTGCTATCTTCCCGGCCTTATGTGCCGCGAAAGGTAACCGGTGTCATTACGATATGTTTTGCAGCACGATCTTTCCCCTGTCAAGAACCCGGTTGCTTGGCTATCGATCAAAAAATAATACGGTAATTCAATAGTCTAAACTGAAATTCCGCCCGCCTCACGGCGCATTTTGCCGCGTCATGCTGCGCGCGTGGGCCTGCAGCATGATGCTGATTCGCCGGTTATGATCCCGGCTGCACATAGGGCGCGGTGGCCCATAGCCGGCGTTGCCAGCCGCGCGGATCGTCGGCCATGTGCGGGGCCGCGTCGAACACCATCGTCGCGCGCGCCGGCAGGCGATAGGGCGCCCAATCTGCCAGGCCCGGCCGGCTGCTGCGTGCCAGCCCGGAAAAGGCCGCCATCATCATCGCGCTCAGCGCACGGGCCTGCGCGTCGGTGCCGGAATAGCTGCCCGGCGCATCCAGCGTGCCGAACACATAAGGGATATCATCGGTATGCGCCGCGCCGCGCAGCGGATCGCGCGGAGAGGGGCGGTCAAGCTGGTAGACCCAGGTGGCCTGCGCGCTGGCGGCGGCGCGCGCGTCGGCCTCGATCACCTGGCCGGGCCACGATCGCCCGGCGGTGGTTGCCGCGTAATAGATCTGCTCTGCGCTCCACTCCGGGGCGTTGGCGCGGTATTGCGCCACCACCCATTGCGGGTCGAGATCGATCTTGACCTCGGCCGCGATGCGTTGCGGCAGGTTGTCCCAGCTCAGGCCGGCAAGCTTTGGCCCACGTGGATCGAGAAACGCGCGCGTTTCATCGCGCACGTTGCCCAGGATCATCGGAATATCCAGCGATTGCGGCGCCGCATCGGGCCAGAACGGATGGCGCGGCAGGTTGGTCATATCCAGCACCGGCCCGAAATAGAGGCTGCCGCCCATGATCGGGTCGGGGGTGTCGAGCGCGTCGATCAGGCGCGCAATCGGCATGGCGCGCAGCGCCGCAACCCCATCGTCGCCCAATCCCAGGCGCGCCATCCATGCGCGCGTGCGGGCCAGCGCATGGCCCGGGCCACTGGCCTGCACCTGCTGTCCACTCATGGTCGCGGCGGCATGGAACAGGCCGCGCGCGGCCGGCATCGCCATCAGCGTGGCGATCTTGGCACCCCCGCCCGATTGGCCAAAGACCATCACCCGCTCGGGATCGCCGCCAAACGCGGCAATGTGATCGCGCACCCATTGCAGCGCCAGGATCAGGTCCAACTGCCCCAGGTTGCCGCTATCGGCCGCCTGCGCGTCCAGCGGGCGCAGCCAGGCATAGCCGAGCGGCCCCAGGCGATGGTTGACGCTCACCACCACCACATCGCCACCAGCGGCCAGGTGCGAACCATGCGTCAGCGGATCGGTGACCGAGCCATTGGCATAGGCACCGCCGTGGAAATAGACCATCACCGCCCGCCGCGCGGCGGCATGGGCATCGGGCGTCCACACGTTGAGGAACAGACAATCCTCGCTTTGCGGCGCCTCGGCCATGCCGCGCTGCGGGCAGAGCGGGCCAAATTGCGTGGCGTCTTGCTCTGGCCCGCTAAACGGTTCGGGCACGGCGCGGGCAAAGCGCGCCGCCCGGCCATAGCGGATGCCCTTGAACGCCATGACGCCGCCCTCGCGCAGACCGCGATAGCGCCCCACGCGGGGCTGGGCCGGGGCGGGCGCCCGCGCCAGGCCCTGTGCGCCCAGCGGTGTGGTGATCATCGCCATGGCGCCCGCGCCCTGCATAAGGCCGCGCCGGGTCATCCGGTCCATCCTGCCACTCCCGCTTGTTTTGTCGTTACTAAGCTTTGGCGCGTTCAGCGCCTGACATCGCCACCACTGGCGGAAAACGCTTCGAGTTCGGCACGGCCGATTGTGCACATGTCACCGGGCTGGCTATGCTTGAGCGCGGTATAGGCCAGGCCTGCTTGGGCCATCGCCGCCACGTTTCCGCCCTGGAGCCACTGGTGCAGCACGCCGGCGGCAAAGGCGTCGCCCGTGCCGATCCGGTCGACAATGCCGGTCACATCCACCTCGGCGGTCTGGTGCGCGCCGTCGCGCGCGTCCACCCGCGCGGCAATGCGGTGGTGATCGGGGCCGGCGATGTGCCGCGCGGTCGATGCGATCAGCGCCAGGCGCGGGAACGCGGAAAAGGCGGCCTGGGCTGCCTCGCGCCGCCGCTCCGCCCCGTCGCCGGAAAAGGGCTGGGCCAGCAACAGCGCGATATCGCGGTGGTTGCCGATCATGATGCTGGCCGATTGCATCAGATCGGTCAGGATCGCGCGCGGGTCACTGTCCCACGCGTCCCACAACATGGCGCGGTAATTGCCGTCAAAACAGATTGGCACGCCCGCCGCATCGGCCGCGGCCACCGCCGCCTGCGCCAGCGCCACGCCGCCTGGCCCCAGCGCGGGCGTGATGCCCGACAGGTGCAGCAAGGCGGCACCATCGAGCGCGCGGGCAAAATCGAAATCGCCGGGCGCGGACTGGGCAAACACGCTGCCGGCGCGATCATAGGTGATCGTCGCCGGGCGCAGCCCTGCGCCACTTTCTAGGAAATAGAGGCCCATGCGCCCCGTGCCCCGCCCGACATGGCGGGTGTCGACCCCCGCCGCGCCCAGCGCCGCGCGCGCCTTGTCGCCCAGCGGGCTGGCAGGCAGGCGGGTCAGCAGCGCAGCATGATGGCCCAGCGCGGCAAGGCCGGCGGCGACATTGGCCTCTGCCCCGCCCACCACCAGGTCCAGGCTTTCGGCCTGCGTCATCAGGCGGTGGCCAGGTGTTGCCAGGCGCAGCAAGACCTCGCCAAAGCAGACGATATGGCCCGAACGCCCGGTCACCGTGCCAGCCACCCGCCATCGACGGCCAGCACGTGGCCCGTGACATAGTTGGATGCAGGCGAAGCGAGGAACACCGCAGCCCCGGCAATATCGCTGGGATCGCCCCAGCGCCCGGCTGGAATCCGCTCCAGAATCTGGCGGTTGCGCGTCTCGTCCGCCTGCAAGGCGGCGGTATTGTTGGTGGCGATATAGCCGGGCGCGATGGCGTTGACCTGTACGCCGTGCGGCGCCAGTTCGTTGGCCATGGCCTTGGTCACGCCGCCCACGCCGGATTTGGCCGCGGCATAGCTCGGCACGCGGATGCCGCCCTGGAAAGTCAGCAGCGAGGCGATGTTGATGATCTTGCCGCTGCCCTGCGCCACCATGCCGCGCGCCGCGGCCTGGCTCAGGAAGAACAGCGTCTTGAGGTTGGTATCGATCACCGCGTCCCAGTCTGCCTCGCTGAACTGCAGCAGATCGTCGCGGCGGATGATCCCGGCATTGTTGACCAGGATATCGATGCGCCCCAGTGCCGCCACGGCCTCGTCCACCACGCGCGTCACCGGCGCGGTGCTGGCCAGATCAGCGGTGATGTTCACCGCCTTGCACCCGGCCTGGGCGATCAGGTCCAGCGTTTCGGCGGGGTGAGAGCGGCCGGCCAGGGCCACGTCGGCCCCGGCCTGGGCCAAGCCCACGGCGATCGCCTGGCCGATACCGGTGTTGGCCCCGGTAACGAGCGCGGTCTTGCCCGCAAGGCTGAAGGAAATCGCCATCGCGGCTTACTTCAGCTGGCAGATATCGAGCGCGTTCATATCGGTATAGTCGAGGTTTTCCCCGCCCATTGCCCAGATGAACGCATACTTCTTGGTGCCCGCGCCCATATGGATCGACCAGGGCGGGCTGATCACCGCCTCTTCGTTGGCGATGACGATGTGGCGCATGCTGTCAGGCTCGCCCATGTAATGGAAGATGCGGTCGTTTTCCTCGGCCAGGTCGAAGTAGAGATAGATCTCGCTGCGGCGGTCATGCAGGTGCGGCGGCATGGTGTTCCACACGCTGCCTTCTTCCAGCACGGTCAGGCCGAGCAGCAGCTGCGCGCTGTCACACACGCCGGGGATCACCAGCTGGTAGATCGTCCGCTGGTTGGAATTGGCCAGGTCACCACGCGCCAGAGGATTGGCCTTGTCCAGCGGGATATGCTTGATCGGCAAGGCCTTGTGCGCCGGGGTGGAGGCCAGGTAGAACCGCGCGCCTTCGCCTTCGAACACCACCTCTTCGCTGCCCATGGGCACATAGAGGCATTCCTTGTTGGCCATGGCAAAGCGCTGCCCGTCCACCGTGACGAACCCTGGGCCGCCGATGTTGACCACACCCATCTCGCGCCGTTCCAGCAGCGTGTGCCCGGCCGCGCTCTTGGGCTCGGTCTGGCGCGGCAGATGCAAGGGCTGCGCGCCCGGCACGGCGCCGCCGATCACGAAGCGTTCGTTGTGCGAATAGTTGAGATTGATCTCTCCGGCCACGAACATGCCCGAAACCAGATAGCGATCGCGCAGCGCGTCGTTGGAAACACCATCCATCATGTCCGGATGCGTCGCGTGATAGGTCTTGGCATACATGGCGCACTCTCCCTTTCGCTGCCGAGAGGTGTGGTATCGGCTTTAGGTAACCGGTGTCAATAGGGTGCCAAACGTCTTTTGCGCCCCGCGCCGCGATCGCATGATCAGCTCGGCGCGCGCACGGCCGAGGCGCGGCGCACCAGTTCGGACGGGAAGAAAGCCGCGTCGCGCGCGGCGGTTTCGGGGCGTGTCAGCTTGAGCGCGGCGGTGCGCGCCATGGCCCGGATCGGCCAGCGTACGGTGGTGAGCGGGGGCCAGATGTGCGCGGCAATGGCGGTATCGTCGAAACCGATGATCGACAGGTCGTGCGGCACGCGCAGGCCGCGTTCGCAGGCCGCATGCAGGACGCCGGCGGCCATTTCATCGTTGCTGGCAAAGATCGCGGTGGGCGGGGTGGCGGTGCCGAGCAGGTGCTGCCCGGCGGCATGACCCGATTCGAACTGATAGTTGCCGCGCGCCAGCAGGGCGGGGTCGATCGTCAGGCCGGCGCGGCCCATGCCGGCGATGAAGCCCAGTTCGCGCTCGCGAGCAGAGCGGAAGCCATCGGGCCCGGCGATGAAGCCGATTCGCGTGTGGCCCAATTCGGCGAGCCAGGCCACTGCCTCGCTCACCGCTTCCTGGTCGTTGGACGCCACCAAGTGGGCCTCGTCGTCCAGCCGGGCCGAGCCCATGCGCACCACGGTGCAGCCCAGATCGCGGCACAGCCGGGCCAGCTCGTCATTTTCCGAAAGCGGCGGCAGCAGCATCACGCCATAGAGGCGCTGCTGCTCGATAAAGCGGTGAATATCATCGAGCAGGGTGGGCGAATGGCGATCGACCGGGCGCACCACCAGCGCAAATTCGGTGCTGCGAATCGTATCGAGAATGCCTTCCTGCACCCCCAGCACCATCTGCGCGTTGGGGTTGTCATGGATCAGGCCGATCAGGAAATTGCGCCGCAGCGCCAGTGCCCGCGCCTGGGGATTGGGCACGTAATCGAGCTGCGCGATCACCGCTTCCACCTTTTCGCGGGTGGCCTGGTTGAGCAGCGGAGACTTGTTGATCACCCGGCTGACGGTCTTTTTCGACACCCCTGACAGGCGCGCCACATCGTTGATCGTGGGTTTCTGCGCTTTGGCCATCCGGTGTCCTTCTTGTCTCTCGCTCTGCGCCGATTTTTCAGACTTGCCTTCGGCTGGGACAAAAGGCAAGATGACACCGGTTACCTTGCCGCAAGGCTGATGCTGCCCCGCCATAAACGGGGCGCGGCGGATCATGTTCAATTGCGTTGTATCGGGTTTTGACACCGGTTTCCAGCCGCGTGAAAGGCCCGATCCGCCCGGGATGGGTTGGGGATGGGTTTGACGAAACAGGCAGATGCGGCACAGGCTGATCCGGCACAGGCGGGCGCCGTAGCCGCAGCATTCGTGGCCGCCAGGCGTGAAAAGCGCGCGCTGGCCACCTATCCGGGGCAGATGCCGGCCGATCTGGCCACGGCCTATGCCATCCAGGACGCAGCGCTGGCCATCGATGGCCGCACGGTGGCGGGGTGGAAAGTGGGCCGGATCAACCCGCCCGACGATGCGCGGCTGGCGAGCAATCGCCTGGCCGGGCCGATCTTTGCCGATAGCGTGGTCACGCCCGGCGCTGGGCAGGTGCCCGCCATGCCGGTCTTTGCCGAGGGTTTTGCCGCGGCCGAGGCGGAATTCCTGCTGCATGTGGCGGCGGGCTGGAACGGCACGGTGCCGGACGATGACGCCGCCACCCGCGCCCTGCTCGATCGCGTGCACATCGGGATCGAGGTTGCGTCCTCCCCCTATCCCGGCATCAACGATGATGGCCCGCCGGTCACCGTGTCAGACTATGGCAACAACTATGGGCTGGTCGTGGGTGCGCCGCTGGTTGGGTGGCAAGATATTGATTTTGCCTCTATCCCCGTGGGCCTGGCGATCGATGGCGTCGGCGTTGGCGCGGCGACCACCGCCACCATGCTCGATGGCCCGCTGGGGGCGGTGCGGTTCCTGCTGGGCAACCTGGCGTCCCGTGGCATTGCGGCGACAGGGGGGCTGTGGATTTCCACTGGCGCGGTCACTGGCGTGCATCCGGTCGTGCCGGGGCAGCAGGTGCGCGCCAGCTTTGTTGGCCATGGCGACGTGGCCTGCACCATCGTGGCGGCCTGAGCCCTTTCGAGGGGCCTGATCGCTGCGGCAAGACCGGCAGGGCAAAAAGCCCGCCGTTATCGGGAGTTGAAGCAATGGAAGCGCAGACTGGGCTACACCAGGCCGGGCATATCCAGGTCGGGGCCAAGGTGGGTCGCGTTCGCTGGGTGGTGGTGGCGCTGCTGTTTGCCGCCACGGCGATCAACTATATCGACCGGCAGATGATCGGCGTGCTCAAGCCCACGCTGGCGGCCGATTTCCATTGGTCCGAAACCGATTTTGCCGCGATCGTGTTCTGGTTCCAGGTCGCCTATGCGATCGGCTATCTCTCGTTCGGCAAAGTGGTCGATGCGCTGGGCGCGCGGCTGGGCTATACCATCGCCATCGTCATCTGGACGATCAGCCATATCGCCCATGGCTTTGCCACGGGGCTGGTATCCTTTGCCCTGGCCCGGTTCGGCCTGGGCATTGGCGAATCCGGCAATTTCCCCGCTGGCATCCGCGCCGTCACCGATTGGTTTCCCCAGCGCGAGCGCGCCTTTGCCATCGGCGTGTTCAACGCCGGCGCCAATGTCGGCGCGATCATCACGCCGCTGCTGGTGCCGTTGCTGGTGCTGTGGTTCGATTGGCGCATGGCGTTTTTCGTCACCGGCCTGTTCGGCATCGCCTGGATGGCGGCGTGGTGGCTGCTCTATCGCCACCCGCAGCAGCACGCCCGCGTTGGTGCCGCCGAACTCGCGTGGATCCGCCAGGATCCGGCCGATCCGGTGCAGCCGATCGGTTGGGCGCGGTTGCTGACCGTGCGGGAAACCTGGGCCTATGCGCTGGGCAAGTTCCTGATCGACCCGATCTGGTGGTTCTTCCTGTTCTGGCTGCCGGGCTATCTGTTCACGCGCTATAACCTCGATCTCAAGAGCTTTGGCCTGCCGCTTGCGGCGATCTACCTGATTTCCGATCTGGGCAGCATCGCCGGTGGCTGGCTGTCTTCGCGCCTGATCAAGGCCGGGCGCACGCCCAATGTGGCGCGCAAGCTGACCATGCTGATCTGCGCGGTCTGCGTCCTGCCGATCTGGTTCGTGCAAGGGGTGGACAGCATGTGGTGGGCGGTCTTGATCATCGGCCTGGCCACGGCCGCGCACCAGGCCTTTTCCGCCAATCTCTACACCCTGCCGTCAGACGTGTTTCCGCGCGGCGCGGTGGGGTCTGTCGTGGGCATCGGTGGCACCGTGGGCGCATTCGGCGGCATGGGCATGGCGCTTTTTGCCGGCTACATTCTCGATGCCACGCACAGCTATGAAGTGCTGTTCGCGATCTGCGCCAGCGCCTATCTGGTGGCGCTGGCCGTGGTCCACGCGCTCAGCCCGCGCCTGGCGCCGGTGCGGATCGAAGCATGAGTGGCGGCGTCGATCGACGCGGCGCGCTGGTGGGTGCGGCGGGGCTCGCCGGGCTGGCTAGCCTTCCCGCCACGGCCGCGCCTGCCGCGCGCCCGCGTGGGTTCGATGGCCAGCGCGTGGCCGACCAGGGCAATGGTACCTATCGCAATCCGATCATGGCCGGCGATCATCCCGATCCTTCGATCCTGAAGGATGGCGATGATTACTACATGACCTTTTCCACCTTTGATTCCTATCCGGGCCTGGTCATCTGGCACTCGCGCGACCTGCTCAACTGGCAGCCTGTCACCGCCGCGCTGACGCAGAACGTCGGCGCGGTGTGGGCGCCAGACTTGTGCCGCCATGCCGGGCGCTATTTCATCTATTTCGCTGCCAAGGCGCGGCCCAACGCCACCTACGTGATCTGGGCTGATCAGATCGCCGGGCCATGGAGCGCGCCGATCAATCTGGGCCTGCCCGACCATATCGATCCTGGCCATGCCGTGGGCGAAGACGGTTCGCGCTGGCTGTTCCTGTCGGGCGGAGACCGCGTGGCGCTGGCCGCCGATGGCCTGTCGACGATCGGCGCTGTGCAGCATGTCTATGATCCCTGGCGCTATTCCGATGCCTCGGCAGAGCGCTGGCCAGTCGAAGGCTTTTCGCCCGAGGGGCCCAAGATCGTTTCCCATGGCGGCTGGTTCTACCTGATCACGGCGGTAGGCGGCACGGCCGGCCCGCCGACCGGGCACATGGTCATCGCCGCGCGCTCCCGCTCCATCCACGGGCCTTGGGAAAACTGCCCGCACAACCCGATCGTGCGCACGCGCAGCCGGGAAGAGGCGTGGTGGTCACGCGGCCATGCCACGCTGTTTCCGGGGCCGGGTGGCGATTGGTGGTCGGTCTATCACGGGTTTGAACGCGATTACTGGACGCTGGGCCGCCAGACCCTGCTCGATCCGGTGGAATGGACCGCCGATGGCTGGTTCCGCATGAAGGGCGGCGATCTCTCCACACCCTTGCCCAGCCCGCGCGGCGGGCGCCCGGCGGGCCCGCACGGGCTGCCGCTGTCAGACGATTTCGCCACGCTGGCTCTGGGCAAGCGGTGGAACTTCTTCAAACCCGCGCCGGATGAAGCGGGCCGGGTGCGCGTCGCTGATCATTGCCTGCACCTCGCCGCGCGGGGCACGGCGCCGGCGGATTCCTCGCCGCTGCTGCTCATCGCCGGTGACCAGGCCTATGAATTTGCCTGCACGATCGAGATCGATCCCGAAACCACCGCCGGCCTGCTGCTGTTTTATGATCAGGCGCTCTATTGCGGGCTGGGTTTTGACGCCAAGGCGTTCGTCACTCACCAATATGGCATGGAGCGCGGCCGCCCCGCCAATCCGCATGGTCGCCGCCTGCGCATGCGCTTGCGCAACGATCGGCATATCGTCTCGCTGCACACCAGCGGCGATGATGGCCAGACCTGGCAGCGCTTTGACCGGGGGATGGAGGTTTCGGGCTATCACCACAACGTGCGTGGCGGCTTCCTGATGCTGCGCCCCGGCCTCTATGCAGCCGGCAAGGGCGAGGCGCGCTTTCGCGATTTCCGGTTTCGTGTGCTGGAATCATGAACAAAGTTAGTAACCCGTCACCTTCGTCACCCCGGATCAAGTCCGGGGTGACGTAACAAGATAATGTTGAAATTATCGGGAGAATTGCCGTGTCCCATCCGCTCTTGCGTGGTGCCTCGTTGCTGGCCTTGGCTTGCCTGGCGAACACCACTGCCGCGCGTGCGGCACCGGCCGATGGCCTGCTGTTCCACGCCCCGCTCGATCGCGATTTCACCGCTGCCCAGGCTGGCGGCGATGCCGTGCCCAATTTCCAGAGCGACGTGGCGATCGTGCCCGATGGCGCGCAGGGCGGGGCGGGGCGCTGGGCCGATGGCGGCTATGTCGCGTGGAATGCGCCGGGCAATATCTATGCCCAGCGCGGCACGCTGGCGTTCTTCTGGCGTAGCCACACCCCGGTGGGCGAAGCGCCGTTCGTGATTTTCCGCGCCGGCGCTGCCGATCATTCCAGCTGGGACATGGCGTTCCTGCGCATCGATTGGAACGGCCATGGGTTCGACGCCTTTGTCACCGACGCCAATCTTTCGCGCGTGCGGATCAGCTGGACGATCCCGCAAACCCCGGCGCCCGATGCCTGGCACCACATCGCCTTTGCCTGGGACGAGGCGCGCGGCATCAAGCTGTTCTGGGACGGGCGCGAAGTGGCGGCCAAGGCGCAGGCTGCCGATCTCGACATGGGGCTCGATCAGTTCGGCCTGGCGGGCCGGGTGATCGCCCCGCACCAGGTGCAAAGCCGCTACAACTTCATGCGCGGGTCTGATCTCGACGATATCCGCGTCTATGACCACATGCTCGATGGCGCCGGCGTGGCCGCATTGGCCGCGCATGGCGATGCGCCGCCATCTGCCCCCTCTCCGGCGGCTTCCGCGCCGCGCACCGCCTGGCTGCACCGCTTCGGGTGGGACAGCCAGACTCCACCACCGTTGGCCGCGCCGGTCACCACCGTGCGCAAGGTGGAATTTGCCGATGCCAAGGATCTCAAGGAGTGGATGTGGAAAGGGGTGGACGGCATTGCCGAAACCACCTGGCCGGGCGTTTACAACCGTTCGCGCCTGCCCGGCCGTGACGATTATTTCGAACTGCCCGATTGGAACGTCTATGTCGAAGGGGGCAAGGCCTATCGCCTGACAGTGCCGGCCGATGCGGCCTTCAACCGCGTGGAAATCCGCGGCGCGGCCTATGGCGCGCTGGAATGGTCGGCCGATGGCCAGGGCAACTGGCAGAAACTGGCGGCCCGGCCACAGGGCGTGGTGCGCTCGGTCACCGACCTGGCGCCGCGCCAGGGCGGCGTGCTGCGCTTTACCAATGTGATGCAGGAACAGCCGATCCAGGAAATCTGGGCCTATGACATCAAGCCCGGCGCAGTGCCGGATGGCACGTTCCAGCTGCGCTATACCGTGCGCAGCCAGGCCGCCACCGATCTGGGCGCGCTGGCGCCACTCAATGCCTTCATCGCCGGTCGCTATCCCTTGGCAGAGCGGGCAACGGTGGTTGCCTTGCCGAGCGAGGGCGTGCGCGCGGCAGTGGGCGCGGGCAGTGCGGCTGGCGGCCCGGCGGCGCGGCGCGAGGCGGGCGCGCATCTGCCGCTGGTGCACGTGCTGATCCCGTCGAACTTTGGCGACGCGCCGGCCGGGCGCCCGCTGGCCCGCGCCTGGAACTATGGCTGGGAAAACAGCCACGATGGCCTGGATGGCGTGGCGCTCGATCTGCCGGCGCTGCATGCCACACCCAACGCGCAGGGGCTGATCCCGCTGGATATCCGCGTCAAAGACCCGATCTGGCCCGAGCGCGACATGATCGACGTGCAGGTGTCGGTAAAGCCGGGAGAGGCGCACACACTGTGGCTCGATCTGCGCGATCGCATCCTCACTGGTGACAGCCTTTATCTCACCGTTGCTTCGGCCGCGCCCGATTTCGGTGCCGATACGCTCGATGGCATGGGCGTGCGGCTGGTGTTCAAGGATCGCGCCGCGGCGATCAAGGAACACGTGGCCGATCGCTTCAACCAGGTGAAAGACAACTGGGCCTTCCTGGTGGAAGAGCATACCGCCTCAAAGCGGGCAGCGCTCTATCGCCGGCTTTATGGCGATATCAGCGATCTGCTGCGGGTCGATCCCGATAACCTGGAGGCGCGGCGCTATTGGGCCGATATCGGCTATTCGGCCAACCCGTTGCCCCCCTTCGTCCAGCCCACGCCGCCGGCCGCCATGCCGCTCTGGGCGTTCCGCCAGCTTGAAGACCTCAAGCTGGCGCGGCAGTTCGTCAATTGGTGGATTGACAACCGCCAGGTGCCCTATGGCGATTTCGGCGGCGGCATTTCCGACGATACCGACCTGACCCAGCAATGGCCGGGGCTGGCGCTGATGGGGGTCGATCCCGACAAGATCAACGCCTCGCTGCGTGCGCTGTCGGATGCGGTTTACAAGAACGGCATGATCGTCAACGGCTTGAGCTATATCACCAGCGACGAACTGCACGTCTATGAAGAAGGCATCAATTCCGATGCCGAGCGGCTCTACCTCAACTGGGGAGAGCCCAAGGCGGTCGAGCGGATGATGGCCACCGTCAAGGCGCTGGGGGGCCTGATCCGCACCAATCCGGCCGGGCACATGCACATCTCGTCAAGCTGGTACGGCGGGCGGCACATCTATCGCGACGAGCCCTGGGCCTGGCAAAAGCCCTATGGCTTTGTCATCATGCACACGCCGGTGCTGCTGGGGCTGTACAACGCCGATCCCACCGCGCGCCATCTGGTGACCGGGTTGATCGATGGCCTGCTCGCCCATGGCAAGCAGGGGGCCGATGGGCTGTGGCGTTTTCCCAACGATATCAGCTGGAACAGCGATGCGGAGCGGGCCGGCGATGGTGGCGGGGCCAGCCTGCCGATGCAATCGGCCTGGGCGGCCTGGCGCTTTACCGGCGATGACAAATACCTGCGCCCGGTGCTGGGCCGGCTGGCGCCCGGCAATTTCTCGGCGTTGGGAGAACTCAACGAAAACGCGCTGACCGTGCTGGGCAAGCGCCGCGAATGGCAAGAGGCGACGCTGAAAGCCGCGCAGGCCGGCAACGATATCGCCCGGTTCGAGGCATGGAACACCACCGGAAACCGCGCCTGGCTCGAAGCGCTCAACGCCGCCGGCATCGCCGACAAGGCGCAGCACATGTATATGTATACCCAGGGCCATTGGTGGACCGATCGGGTGGAGGCGCCCAACGAACTGCTCCAGCGCGAGCGGCTGGGCGGCATTGCGCTCAAGCGCAACCAGACCTGGCCGGGCAATGCCGTGAGCTGGCGTTTTGCCGATCCCGAGGCAGCGGTGCAGGTGGCGATCCTGGTGCGCGATGCCACGCCCGAAGGCTTTACCGTGCTGGCCCACAACACCACCGCGCGCGAACAGCTGGCCGATATGGGCACCTGGAACGTGGTGGCCGGCACCTGGACCATGACGCAAGGCATCGCGGCGGGCGATGCCGACGCGGTGAGCGGGCCGGTATCCACCCATGAGGTAGAAATGGAACGCGGCGGTTCCATTTCCGTGCGTCTGGCTCCGGGGCAGACCACGGTGATGACCTTCCGTCTGGCGCGGCGTGCCGCCATCCAGCCCGAACACCGCCCTGACCTCGGTATCGGGGCCGATGACGTGGTGCGGCAGGGCCGCAAGCTGACGGTGCGCGTGCACAGCCTGGGCAGTGTTGCCGCGCCGGCCGGGCAGGTGCGCCTGGAAACCGCCTATGGCCGCGTGCTGGCCAGCGCGCCGGTGCCGCCCCTGGCGCCGCCCGCCGATCTGGCGCCGCGCACGGGCAGCGTCACGTTGGCGATCCCGCCTGGTGCGCCAGCCACCGGCCTGCGTGTGCGCGTGGATATGGGCGCAGCCGAAGTGACCCAGCGCAACAATGTGGTCATGCTGGACGGTGGAGCGTGATCGCGCGGCGGCTGGGTGCGCTGGCCTTGGCCGCGCTGGCATTGGCGCCGGGCCTGGCCATGGCGCGCCAGGTGGTGTGGCGGTTCGACAATCTGGCCCGCATCGGCCACTTGGCGCCGCAGGTGCTGGGCCATCCCCGCGTGGAGCGCAGCCCGGTGGGCAAGGCCGTGGCGTTCGACGGGCAGAACGATGCGCTGATCCTGCCGCGCCACCCGCTGGCGGGCGCCACCCGCTTTACCGCAGAGGCCGTGTTCCGCCCCGATGGCGGCGCGTTCGAGCAGCGCTGGCTGCACCTCGCCAGCGACGACACGCCCGGCCGTCCGCCCGGCGAAACCCGCATGCTGTTCGAAATCCGCGTGGTGGGCGCCTCGTGGTATCTCGACACCTTTGTCAAAGGCGCCGGCTATAGCCAGGTCCTAGTCGATCCGGCCCGGCTGCATCCGCTGGGGCGCTGGTACCATGTTGCGCAGACCTATGACGGCACCACCTATCGCAGCTATGTCAACGGCGTGCTGGAAGGCGAGGCGCGCGTGGCCTTTGCGCCGCAGGGGCCGGGCAGCAGCAGCGTGGGCATGCGCCGCAATGGGGTGAACCACTTCCACGGCGCGATTGCCCTGGCGCGGTTCACCACTGCGGCGCTTGATCCCCAGGTGTTTCTGCCCGCGCCATCACCGCGCTGATCGCGCCGCGCTTAGCGCACCACGTAGAAATCGATCTCCACATGGTCGGGCTTGCGGATGCCCCGCGCCACGAACACGGCGCGGTTCATCCATGCGAACGGGCCCGCCCGGGCGGCCAGGCGGGGTGTGGTGCGGAAGTAATAGGCGTCGCTCGGCACGTCTTCGCCCCGTGCAATGCGCTCGGTCACCGCGGTGCTGGCCACGCGCACGCCGGGGTTGTTGACATCCACCACCGTGCCATCGGCCGCCTGCAGGAAATAGCGGGCATCCACCTGGGTCAATCCATCGGGCAGGATGGTCTGCCAATCACCGCCGCCGGGCAGGACGCGGCCGTGGAACAGCGGCCCATCCACGCTACCGCCGGTGATGGCGATGAACCGTCTGCGCCCGCCGCCGATCTCGCCCTGCTCCACCGCCGGGGCCAGCGTGACCTTGGCAGTGAACGCATATTCCAGGGTGGGCGCTGGCGCCGCCGGGGCCGCCCGCGCGGCTGGCGCGACGCTTGAAATGGTGGTGGCCACTGTCATGGCCAGGGCCATCGCCCATGTCCGCCCGATCATCCTGTTGTCCTCTCCCGTGGTATGTCTGTGTTCGTCAGTGGACGCCCAGCGCCTTGGCGCGATGATCGCGGCGGACCGCCATGGCCGCGGCCAGCGACAGCGCCGCTGCGGCGGAAAAGCCGGCAAGGCTGCCGCCCAGGGGTGCGGCCAGGGCAAATCCGGCCAGTGCTGCCACGATCAGCGCGCCGCCCAGCAGATGGAACGGGGGGAAGCGCGCAGCCTGGGCGATTGGCAGGAAATGCAGCCCCACCACCAGCGCCATCGCCGGCAGCAAGAGATCGGGGCGGTGCAGGTTCATCACGATGTTGCCCGCCAGGAACAGGCCCAGGCCTTCGCCGATGCTGCTCCACATGATGGCTCTTTCCACGTGAGGGGCAGGCTTGATCCCTTTGCCCGGCCGGCGGATGACCACCCATGCCGCCAGCGCAATCGCCACGAACGGCACGAAGGGCAGGGCCAGCGCCGCGCCCGTCACATGCCAGTGCCAGGCCAGCGTCAGCGCGGCAAAGACCGCGCCGAAAAAGCCCATGATCAGCGCGCCCCATGCCCCCACGCGGTGTCTCCTTCGCGATCGCTCAAGCGCATGATAGGCAGGAATATCCTGGCCGTATATGCGCCAATGCAACGGGCCGCCCGCGGGAGGGAAAATGTCAGACCGGATTGCCATCGACGATGCCGCCGCCCGCCGTCTGTTGCGCCTGATCCACGATGCCGCCATCGCCGCCAGCCAGCCGGCCGCGATCATGCACCGGCATGTGCCACCGCCGCCCGCCGGGCGCTGCGTGGTGATCGGCGCGGGCAAGGCCGCCGCGGCCATGGCCAGCGCGCTCGATGCCGCGCTCTTGGCACAATGGGGCGCGCGGGTGCCGGTTTCGGGCGTGGTTGCCACGCGCCACGGCCATGCCGCCGGCCTGCCTCCTCCCGCGCGCATCGCCGTGGTGGAAGCGGGGCACCCCGTGCCCGATCAATCCAGCCTGGTGGCCGCGCAGCAGATCGTGGCGGCGTTGCATGGTCTTACGCCGCAAGACCTGGTCATCGCGCTGATATCGGGCGGCGGTTCGGCCTGCATGGAATGGCCAGTCGCGGGCATGGACCTCGATGCCTTGCAGGCCTTGACCCGCGCCATGCTGGAATCGGGCGCAAGCATTGCCGAGATCAACACGGTGCGCCGCCATCTCTCGCGGGTGAAGGGCGGTCGCCTGGCGGCGCTGGCCGCGCCGGCGCCCGTGCTGACCCTGTTGATCAGCGATGTGCCGGGCGATGACCCGGCAGCGATCGCCTCGGGCCCGACGCTGGCCGATGCAACGCGTGCCGCCGATGCCCTGGCGATAATTGCGCGCCACCGCCTGCCCGTGCCCGAAGCCGCGCTGGCCGCCTTGCGCGCCGCGCCACCGCTGCCGCCCACGCGTGGCGAGCATCGCATCATCGCCTCGCCCCGCCAGGCGCTGACCGCGGCGGCTGACTGCGCGCGTCAGGCCGGGCTCACTCCGCTGATCCTGGGCGACGCGCTGGAGGGGGAGGCGCGCGAACTGGGCAGGGCGATGGCCGGCATTGCCCGCTCGGCACAGACCTGGGGCGATCCGCTGCGCGCACCGGGCGTGATCCTCTCGGGCGGGGAAACCACGGTCACGCTGGCAGGTGGCGCCTATGGCCGGGGCGGGCGCAATTGCGAATTTACCCTGGCCATGGGTGTCGCGCTGGATGGCGCGCCGGGGATCTGGGCACTGGCGGCCGACAGCGACGGGATCGATGGCAGCGATGATGCCGCCGGCGCTTTCGTCGCACCTGATACGCTGGCACGTGCGGGCGCGGCCGGCGCCAGCGCGGCCCAGGCCCTGGCCGGGCATGACAGCTACAGCTTCTTTGCCGCGATCGATGATCTGCTGATCACCGGCCCCAGCCACACCAACGTCAACGATATCCGCGCGGTGCTGGTCGCCTGATACGTGGGCGATCACGCTGCCCGATCGGACGTGTCATTGCATTTGTATGTATTGCTGACTAATTCACCAGGAGAGACTTGGCGCCAGACCGAGTCCGCACGCGCCATGTGACATGGCGGCAGAGGGTGGTGGATCGAGGCAGATGATCGAGCATTTTTCGACGCGCAGCCTGCCCGGGGCAGACAAGCTGAGCTATTGGCGCAGCCTGATGGCGCGCACCTATTCCGGCCTGTCCACCCAGCCGCTGAGCCCGCATTTCGAAGCGACCGTATCGCGTTGGCAGATGGGCGGGATCACCATGACGCGCCCGCGCGCCACGCCGGTTTCGGTGGAACGGCGCCTGATGGAAGCTGGGCATGCCGGCGGCCCGCGGCTCAAGCTGCACGTGTTCCGTTCGGGGCAGGGGCGCGTGGTGCATCGCCGCCGCGAGATGGACGTGCGCGCCGGCGACATGGTGCTGTGCGCCAGCGAAGAGGTCTATCGCTTTGATCTGCGCAACGATCACGAACTGATCGTGGCCGAATTCGACCGCGCGGTGCTGGCCGATATGCCGGGCTGGGTGGATGATGCCGTGGCAACCTGCATCCCGCGCGAGGCGCCGTCGACCCGTCTGCTGCACGATTTCCTGCTGTCGCTGTGGCGTGAGTGCGAGGCTAGCCCGCAGGGCTTGCCCGATGACGGCTATGACGGCGTATTTTGCTCACTGCTGCTCGCCAGCCTGCGTCCGGGCGGGGCGAGGGTGCAGCCCAGCCGCCACGGCCTGCTGGAACGCGCGCGGGCGATCGTGGCGGCGCGGCTGGCCGATCACACCTTGTCCCCGGCCACGATCGCTGCGGAAATGGGCGTGTCGCTGCGCCGCTTGCAGGCCGCTGCCGCTGGCCAGGGCGTGACGCTGGGCGGCTATATCAATGAACGCCGCCTGGCATTGGCCGCGCAGAAGCTGACGCTGGAACCCCAGCGCAGCATTACCCAGATCGCGTTCGACTGCGGCTTTTCCGACAGTTCCTATTTCAGCCGGCGGTTCCAGGAACGCTTTGGCGAAACCCCGCGCCGCTATCGCGCCATGCATTGATCCGGCCTGCCGCCGTACAAAACAGCGGTCGTTGCCTCGTCGTTTTTGTCCATGCTTTTCGCGCGATCGTCCAAGATGGCGGCGGGACAGGGCGGTAGCTCCCATGGCGATAACACATCGCAAGGGAGTGCAGGATGCCGCAGGTTTTCACTCGATCGAGCCTGGTGGCCCTGGCCGTGGCCACCACCGTGCCCGGCCTGGCCCATGCCCAGGATGCCGCGTCGCCGGCTGATACTGCGGCCGCCGCGCCGCAGGGGGGCATTCAGGAAATCGTCGTCACCGCGCAAAAGCGCGCGCAGAACGTCCAGAACGTGCCGATCGCGATTTCCGCGTTCACCGCCTCTTCGCTCAAGGAGCGCGCGGTGACCAGCGTGGCGTCGCTCTCGGCCCTGGCGCCCAACGTCAACCTCGATGGCGGCACGCCGTTTTCGGGTTCTTCGGCCGTACTGTCGGCCACGATCCGTGGCATCGGTTCGGATGACTTTGCGTTCAACATCGATCCGGGCGTGGGCATCTACCTCGACGGCGTCTATCTGGCGCGCACCGTGGGCGCCAACCAGGACCTACCCGACGTGGAACGCGTGGAAGTGCTCAAGGGCCCACAGGGCACGCTATTCGGGCGCAATACCATCGGCGGCGCGATCTCGATCGTCACGCACGAGCCGGGCAAGGAATTCAAGGGTTCGATCGACGCCACCACCGGCAGCTACAACCTCGTCAAGGTGCGCGGCACGGTGGACGTGCCGCTGGCGCCCTCGCTGTTTTCGTCGGTGACCTTTGCCGTCACCAACCGCGAGGGGTTCCTGAAGCGCATTCCCTATCCCGATCAGCGCGCGAGCAATTCCGACACGTTCCTGAACTTCAACCACGCCGATTATGCCAGCTCCAGCCGCGAAGGCGGCGACAATACCGCCTCGCTGCGCGGCAAGCTCAAGTGGGACAATGGCGGCGCGATCACGGCCACGCTCACCGGCGACTGGACGCGGCAGGACAGTTCCTCGCAGGCGAGCAAGCTTCTGGCGGCGCTCAACCTGCCTGGGCCATTTGCCGGCACCGACAACCTGCCCGGCACGGCGCTGTCGGCCTCGGGCAACACCGGCTTCCTGTTTTCCGGTCTCTACAACTTCTGCATCGGCTCAACCGCGCAGCAGATCGCCGCGCGCAATGCCCAGGCGCTGTGCGGCGCGCGCGGCACGCAGTTCGGCCGCCGGCTTTCCCCGCTGGCCAGCGTGAACGTGGATGGCGATCCCACCAACGATCGCCTGCCCTGGGATTCCCGCTTCGTCACCGCAGACCCCGACACCAGCTATGCCACCGGGCCCAGCTTCAACAAGCTGACGACCTGGGGCTTGGGCGCAACGGTGCAGGCGCAGGTGAGCGATGACCTGACGATCAAGTCCATCACCGCCTATCGCAACACGCACTGGCGCGCCGGGCTGGATGCCGATGGCTCGCCGCTCTCGTTCCTCGAGCTGTCGTTCCAGCAGAACCAGTGGCAGTTCAGCCAGGAAGTGCAGATCCTGGGCAAGGCGCTCGACAAGAAGCTGAACTATGTGCTGGGCGGCTACTACTTCAAGGAAAAGGGCAGCCTGCACGATTACGTGACCTTTGACGAAGGCCTGGTGCAGGTGGATGGCCCCAACCGTTTCAACACCGAAAACTATGCGTTCTTTGGCCAGGTCGATTATCGCCCGGTAGAGATTCTGGGCATCACAGTGGGCGGCCGCTATACGCACGAAGCCAAGCAGTTCGAAGGCGGCCAGCAGGAATTGAACGGCTTCAACTACAAGCTGTTCGGATGCAGCGATGCCAATGGCAATGTCACGCCGAACGGGCCGTTCCCGCTGGCGCCGGTCTCTTGCCAGAACGGCATCGGCTATCCCAACCCGGCCAATCCCGTGCAGGTCTATGCCCCTGGGGTAAACCACAAGAACTTCAATAACTTCTCGCCCAAGGTCGGGGTGCAGCTCTATCCCGCCGAGCGCGTCATGGTCTATGGTTCGTGGTCCAAGGGCTACAAGACCGGCGGCTGGACCACGCGGTTGACCAACCCGCAGGGCAATGTGGCGCCCGGCTTTGGCCCGGAAAAGGCCACGACCTGGGAAGTGGGGGTGAAATCGACCCTGCTCGATCGCAAGCTGCAGCTGAACCTGGCCGCTTTCACCACCGACTATGAAGGGGTGCAGCTCAATATCCAGATCGGCACCTCGCCCACGATCGCCAACGCCGGGCGCGCGCGGATCAAGGGGGTTGAGGCCGAAATGGTGCTGGCGCCGGTTACCGGCCTGACCATCAATGGCTCGGTCGGCTATATCGATGCGCACTATACCCAGATCGATCCCGCCGCGCTGGTCAATGCCGGCACGATCCCGGGCATCCAGGCGGGCATCTATCTGGGCGCGCCGCTGCCCAAGACGGCCAACTGGAAGATCAACCTGTCGCCGCGCTATCAATTCAACCTGGCGAACGGGGGCAACGTGGTGGCGCTGGCCGACTGGACGCACACCACGCCGGTGTGGAATGACATTGCCCGCACCCTGCTGCTGCGCCGGCCCACGAACGACATGATCAACGCCAGCCTCACCTACAACACGCCCGGCGATCGCTGGTCGCTGACCGTGGGTGGCACCAACCTGACCGACACCCGCTATCTCGTCAGCGGCAATACCAACCTTTCGGCCGGCGCGATCTTTGGCAGCTATAACCGTCCGCGCGAATGGTATCTGCGCACCGGCTTCAAGTTCTGATCGATCCACCCACTGGCGCCGGGCCGCTTCCTCCACGAAAATCCCCCGGTCCGGCGCTTCTTTTTGTACCCCGTGATTGCCGTTTCACTGCAAGGATACGCCCCCATGCCCACTGCTGCCCATGCCGCTGTTTTCCGCCAGCCCGGCGCGCCGCCTGTGATCGAGCCGGTCGTGCTCGATGATCCGCGCGAAGACGAGGTGGTGGTGCGCCTGGTGGGCGTGGGGGTGTGCCACACCGACATGGTGCTGCGCGATGGGCACCTGCCGCTGCCGTTTCCGGTGGTGCTGGGGCACGAAGGGTCTGGCGTGGTCGAGCAGGTCGGTACGGCGGTGACCGGGTTGGCACCGGGCGATCATGTCGTGCTCAGCTTTGATTCGTGTGGCCACTGCCCCTCGTGCGATGATCATGCCCCGGCCTATTGCCACGACTGGTTTGCCTATAACTTTGGCGGCAGCCGCAGCGATGGCACCACGGCGCTGGCAACGCCCGAAGGCGCGGTGATCCACAGCCACGTGTTCGGGCAATCGTCGTTTGCCACCCATGCCATCGTGCATGCGCGCAATGCGGTAAAGGTCGATGCAGATCTGCCGCTCGATCTGCTTGGCCCGCTGGGCTGCGGCATCCAGACCGGGGCTGGCGCCGTGCTCAATGAATTGCGCCCGCGCCCCGGCGCCAGCGTAGCGGTGATCGGCACCGGCGCGGTCGGGCTTTCCGCGATCATGGCCTGCGGCATTGCCGGGGCGGGCGTGGTCGCGGCGGTGGATATCAACCCCGCGCGCATTGCCCTGGCGCAGGAACTGGGCGCCACCCATGGCTTTGACGCGCGCGCCGGCAGCCTGGCCGATCATGCCCGCAGCGCTGGCCTGGCGCAGGGGTTTGACTGCGTGATCGACACCACCGGCCGGCCCGACGTGGTCAACGCCGCGATGGCAGCGCTGGCCCCGCGCGGGCAGATGGCGCTGGTGGGCGCCTATGGCCCGGGTGACATCGCCGCCGATGCGACTTTCCTGATGAGCGGCGGGCGTGTGATCCGCGGGGTGGTGGAAGGCGGCGCCGATCCGCAGACGTTCATCCCCGAACTGCTGGCCCATTATCGCGCCGGGCGCTTTCCGTTCGATCGCCTGGTGCGCTTCTTCGCGTTTGCCGACATTGCCGATGCCATCGCCCAGGGCGAGGCCGGCCATGTGGTCAAGCCCATCTTGCGCATTCCCTGAGCGCGTCCCACTATAGCCTCAACGGCAAAGGAAATCCCCCTATGGACAAGCAATTCAGCCTGTTGATCGATGGCCAGCTGGTGCCCGGCGCGGCCACGTTCGACGTAATCAACCCCGCGACGGAAACCGTGCTGGCCCAGGCGCCACGGGCTGACATGGCCCAGCTCGATGCTGCGGTCGCCGCTGCCAAGCGCGCGTTTCCCGCCTGGGCGGCGCGCAGCCAGGATGATCGCGCCGCGCTGATCGACCAGCTGGCCGAGGCGGTGCACGCCCGGTTGGAGGATTTCGCGCAGCTCTTGACTGCCGAGCAGGGCAAGCCGCTGGACCAGGCGCGTGGCGAGATGATGGCCACCTATTTCGTGCTCAAGGCCTTTGCCGGCATGCGCGTGACCGACAAGGTGCTGCGCGAGGATGGCGGCAACACGGTGATCGAGCATCGCACCCCGCTGGGCGTGTGTGCCGCGATCACGCCGTGGAATTTCCCGGTGGTGCTGCTGGCCAACAAGCTGGGCCCGTGCCTGCTCACTGGCAATACCATGGTGGCCAAGCCTGCGCCCACCACCCCGCTTACCACGCTGCTGCTGGGCGAGGTGATCGCGCAGATCCTGCCGCCGGGCGTGGTCAACGTGATTGCCGATGTCAACGATCTGGGCGGCGCGCTGTCCACCCATGCCGACGTGGCCAAGGTGGCCTTCACCGGATCGACCGCGACCGGCAAGAAGGTCATGGCCTCGGCCGCAAGCGGGGTGAAGCGCGTGACGTTGGAACTGGGCGGCAACGATGCCGCGATCGTGCTGGATGACATGCCGGCCAAGCTGGCCGCCGAAAAGGTCTATCAGGGCGCCATGGTCAATGCCGGGCAGGTCTGCGTGGCGATCAAGCGCGCCTATGTGCACGAAACCGTCTATGACGAATTCCTGGAAGAGATCACCCGCCTGGCGCAGGACGCCGTGGTGGACGAAGGCACCCGCCAGGGCGTGACGATCGGCCCGGTGCAGAACAAGATGCAGTTCGACAAGGTTTCCGCCCTGCTGGCCGATGCGCGCGAACGCGGCACCGTGCTGGCCGGCGGCGCGCCGCTCGATCGGCCGGGCTATTTTATCGCGCCGACCATCGTCGCCGATCTCGATGACGATGCGCCGCTGGTGCGCGAAGAACAGTTCGGCCCCGTGTTGCCGGTGCTCAAGTTCTCTGACGTGGACGATGTGATCGCCCGCGCCAACGACAGCGATTACGGCCTGGGTGGCACCGTCTGGGGCAAGGACGTGGCCCGCGCGATGGACGTGGCGCGGCGGATCGATACCGGCACGGTGTGGGTCAACCAGCACCTGGCGATCGACCCCGCCATCCCGTTCCGCGGTGTCAAGCAATCGGGGCTGGGCGGTGAACTGGGCGAGGCCGGCCTGCTCGAATATACCCAGGCGCACATCATCAACGCGGTCAGCCTGCCGGCCTGACGCCGGACGGCAATTTTGTAACAAGTTGTATGGCCATGCCGCAGTCCCACGGGCTGCAGCATGGCCTTTCTTCTGCGGCATTGCCTTGATACAAAATACTATTTCATCCCTATTGGATGTGCCCGTCGCTGTTGATGTTTCACTGTGTCAGTAAAGATTGCAGGCCTGTAGCCCGGCGAAATTGCGGTGATACAACTGCGCGCTAGATGCCGTGGCCATGAACCGCCCGGCGTTGCCCCAAATACCTGCACTGCCTGTTGATCCTGTTGCCCCATCACCGCGCGCCCCGGCGCCATCGCGGTGGGAGCGCCTGATGAGCCGCCCGGTGCCGTTGTGGGCATTGGGGTTGACCCTGGCGCTGGGCGCGCTGGTGCTGCTGGGCTTCGGGTTCGTGCTGCTGGCGCCGCGCCGCCATGGCGCGCTGGGCGAACTGGCGGTACAGGTGGCCAGCATTCCCGATACCGTCGGGCGCGCCGCGGGCGCCTTGCTGCCCTATCACCCCACGATCGGCCAACCTTACGAGCCGCTGCCCGGCGGCCTGTGGCGCCGGCCCGGCTTTGTCGATCCCGGCTATATCCTGCTGACCGTGTTCGATACCGCGCGGCGGCGCTGGGTGGTGCAGCTGTTGCGGCTGCGCGATGGCCAGGTGGTGCGCACCTATGCCCCGGACATCGCCGCGATCCTGGCGCATTCCACGTTCCGCTCGGCGCTGATCGATCTGGCGCGGGACAAGACCAACCAGCGCTTCATGGCGATGCATCCGATGCTGATGCCCGATGGCGGGCTGATCGTGCACGATACATCGCCCCTGGTGCGGATCGATGCCTGCGGCCGGCCGGAATGGATGATCGACGGCATCTTCCACCACTCGCTGGAACGTGCGCCAGATGGCACGCTGTGGGCATCCTATCGCCTGCCGCGCACCACGCGCCCCGGCCTTGGCCCGCAATTTGCCGACGAAGGTCTGATGCACCTGACCGCTGCGGGCAAGGTGCTCGGCCGCACTGCCGTGATCGACCTGCTCGATGCCAACAATATGGGCCAGCTCTGGCGCGGCCGCCCCTATTCGGATGATCCCATCCACCTCAACGATATTCAGCCGGTGCCGGGCGATGGCCCCTATTGGCGATCGGGCGATCTGCTGATCAGCCTGCGCAACCTGTCGCTGTTGCTGCTCTATCGCCCATCCACCGGCAAGGTGGTGTGGAGCCGCGGCCTGCCCTGGCGGTTTCAGCACGATGTCAGCGTGCTCGATGATCACCGCATCTCGGTGTTCGACAACCACTGGCGCTTTGCCTGGGACCAGCCCGAACAGGCCGAACCCGACGGCACCAACCGCATGCTGGTCTATGATTTCGCCACCGACCAGGTGAGCGAACCGCTGGCCCGCGCCTTTCGCGATTTGAACATCCACACCCGCGCGCAGGGCCGTGCCACGCCGCTGCCCGGTGGCGATACCATGGTGGAAGAGACCGAACTGGGCCGCGTCGTGCGCCTGGCCGCCGATGGCACCGTGCGCTGGAACTTCATCAGCGCCGACGCTGACCGCAACCGGTTCGAGCTGCGCTGGACCCGTTACATCGATCCCGTCGCCGACAAGATCGGCATCCAAGCTGCGGAGAATGCCCGATGCGAATGACCGTTCTGCCGATCGCCCCCGCGTCGCGCCTGCTGTTGCCGGCGATCCTGTTGCTGGCCGCCACCGCCGTTCCCGCGCAGGCCTATGTCGGCCCTGGCCTGGGCCTGGGCGCGGCCTCTACCGCGCTGGGCGTGGTCGGGGCGATCCTGCTCGGGCTGCTGGCCTTCGTGTGGTATCCGGTCAAGCGGCTGATCCGCCTGGCGCGCAAGGCCGCGCGCGGTGGTGGAGCTGGCCGGCGGTGATCGCCGCCGCGCTGGTTCTGGCCGGCGCGCTGCTGGCCACGCTGCACCTGGTGCGGCGCTGGGGCGTGCTGCGCCGCTTTGCCGCGCTGGGCCTTGCGGGCCGGCGTGCGCTGCGTGTCCTCGCGCGGCGCCGCGCTTCTGACTGCTGGAAGGAACGCGCCGCGCGGCTGCTGGCCATCCACCTGATGGGCCGTTCGCTCGTGGCCGGGGGCGCACTGGCCCTGGCCGCCCTGCCGCTGGCACTGGCGCTGAGCCTGGGGCCGCAGCTGGGCGTGCCGACCACTGCGGCCTTGCTTGATCCGCTGGTGCGCCTGGCCATTCTTGTTGCGGGGATATGTTTTGCCTTCGTCCGATTTGCCCTTGCCCGCAGCCGCGCCGGTGCCGCCGGCCGGCGCGCCCGCCTATCGCCGGCTTGACCGGCTGCTGCATCGGCTGGCCCTGGGCAGCCGAGCCGCGCTGGACCTGAGCTTTGACCTCGAACGCGCGCGGTTCGGGCGTGCGGCCGGCTCACTAACACTGCGCCCCCCGGTCTTCGTGGCGGGCCTCGCGCGGGCGGGCACCACCGTGCTGATGCAGCGGCTGGAGGCGGCCGATCACTTCGCCAGCCTGCGCTATGCCGACATGCCGTTTCCCCTGGCGCCCAACACCTGGGCCGGGCTGGTGGCACGCCATCGGCGCCGGCTGGCGCGCACGCCGCGCGGCCATGGCGATGGGCTGGAACACGATCTCGATACGGCAGAGGCGATCGAGGAGGTGTTCTGGCGCCTGCACTGCGGGCCCGATTACCACACCGATCGCGGGCTGTGCGCGCACCAGCCCGATGCCGCCACGCTCGCTGCATTCGGGCAGATGATGGCGCTGGTCTGCCTCGCACGCGGGCAGGGGCGCTACCTGTCCAAGAACAACGCCAATGTGCTGCGCGTGGGCGCGCTGGCCCCGCTGCCCGGCGCGGTGCTGGTCCATCCGTTTCGTGATCCGCTGCAACAGGCCGCCAGCCTGCTGGCCCAGCACCGCCGCGCCTGCGCCCTGGCGGCGGGCGACCGCTTTCGCGCCGATTACATGCGCTGGCTGGGCCATCACGAATTCGGCGTGCACCAGCGCCCGTTCTGCCTGCCCACCGGTGCGCCGGTTGCGGGCGATCCCGATACGCTGGTATTCTGGCTGCGCACCTGGTGCGGGGTCTATCGCCATCTGCTGGAACAGCCGGCCACGGTGGCGGCGCGCCAATGCTTTGTCGATTACGATCGCCTGGCGCAGGGCCACGACGCGCCGCGCGCCGCCCTGGCGCGGCGGTTGGGGCTGGCGCGCGGCATCGCGGCGCAAGGCCTGCGTTTGCCGCCACCCCATGCCCTGGCGCAAGGGCCTGTGCCCTTGGCTGATCGCAACGAGGCCGAGGCGATCCATGCCCGGCTCAAGGCGCGCGCAACCACGCGGGATTGATTGCGGGCACCAAAGCCCGGCCCGTGCGTTGCGCACCCCGATCCGCCACCGCGGCATGTCCCTTTATGGCCACCATGATGGGATTGCCGGGGTCGCGGTTCTGTGGGAGCAGGGGGGCCATGAACACGACCGGAACGCACGAGGCCAATCTGGTCATTCTCTCGATTCTGATCGCGGTGTTCGCCTCGTTCACCGCGTTGAGCCTGGCGGGCCGGGTGCGCGTGGGCCAGGGTTGGGCGCGCCGGGTGTGGCTGGCGGCGGCCTCGATTGCGCTGGGTGGCGGCATCTGGTCGATGCATTTCGTGGCCATGCTGGCGTTTCGCGTGCCGGGCATGGCAATGGGCTATGACCTGGGGCTGACGCTGCTGTCGCTGGCCATCGCCATCGGCTTTACCGGCGCGGGCTTTGCCGCGCTGGGCCGCACCGGCCTGTCATCGCGGCGCATCGCCTCGGCCGGGCTGTTGATGGGTCTGGGCGTGGTGGCGATGCATTACGTGGGCATGGCGGCGATGCGCATGCCCGGCACCATGCATTATGACCGGCTGTGGGTGGGCATTTCGGTGCTGATCGCGATCGGTGCGGCCACGGCGGCGCTGTGGTTTGCCGCTCGGGACCAGGCACTGGGGATGCGTCTGGGCGCGGCGGGGCTGATGGGCCTGGCGATTGCCGGAATGCACTATGCCGGCATGCATGCTGCTGTGATCACCATGGACAGCGCGGCGCACGCGCACATGGCCACCAGCGGCATCGGCCAGACGTTTCTGGCCGTGCTGATCGCCACGATCACGCTGCTGATTCTGGCCATCGCGCTGGGCGCAGCCTGGCTGGAGCGGGTGTTTCACAAGATCGCCCGGCGCGAGGCGCGCATTGCGCTGCGGCTCAAGATCGCCGATGTCTTGCGCGATTACGATACCACCGCCGCGCTGGACGAGATTGCCGCGCTGATGGGCGAGCATTTCGGGGTGAGCCGCACCGGCTTTGGCCAACTGCTGGCCGAAGAGGACGTGTTCGATTACGATATCTGCTGGACCGATGGCACGGCCCCGCCGCTGCTGGGGCGCATGCCGGCGGCCGATTTCGGCGCCCGCATCGTGGCCGCGCTCAACCGGGGAGAGACGGTGGTGGTGGGCGATCTGTTCGCCGCCGATCCGCGGGTCGACGCGCGCAGCCTGGAAACCGCGCGCACGGTCGATACCCGCGCCATCCTGGTCGTGCCATTCCTGCGCGAAGGGCGGCTGCGCACGATCGTATATCTCAACAGCCGGACGACGCGCGATTGGCATCCCGACGACGTTGCCTTCATGGAGGAGATCGCCGAGCGCACCCGCCTGGTGAGCGAGCGGGCGGCGATCGCCGAACAGCTGCGCGAGTTGAACGCCACGCTGGAGGCCCGCGTGGAAGCGCGCACCAGCGAATTGCGCGCCGCGCAGGAAGCCCTGGTGCAAAGCCAGAAGATGGAGGCGATGGGCCAGCTCGTTGCCGGCCTCTCGCACGATTTCAATAACGTGCTGGGCGCGATCCTGGCGTCGTTCGATCTCATTGCTCGGCGCAGCGGCGATGCCGCGCGGGTGGAGCGTCTGGCCGGCGAAGGGCGCCAGGCAGCGCAGCGCGCGGCCAACCTGATCGCGCAGCTGCTGGCCTTTTCCCGCACGCAGCGGCTGGCCACCCAGGCGCTCGATCCGGCGCTGGTGATCGAGCGCCTGCGCCCGATGCTGATGCGCACGCTGGGCCCGCTGATCACCCTGGATTGCCATCTGGCCGATCCGGCTGGCGAGGGCTGGGCGGTGCTGGCCGATCCCACGCAGCTGGAAATGGCGGTGCTCAACCTGGCGGTTAACGGCCGCGATGCCATGCCCGCCGGTGGCGCGCTGACCATCGCGCTGCATCCCTATCTGGCGCAGGGCGCGGCCGATCTTGCTGATGGTCGCTATGTCATGGTCGAAGTGGCCGATACCGGCGCGGGGATGGATGAGGAAACCCTGCGCCGCGCGATGGAGCCGTTCTTTACCACCAAGCCGGTGGGCAAGGGCACCGGGCTGGGCCTGGCACAGATCTATGGCAGCATGCGCCAGATTGGCGGCGCGGTGCGGATCGACAGCGCGCCGGGCCAGGGTACCACCGTGCGCCTGTTCCTGCCGCGCACCGCCAGCGCCGCACAGGATGACGATACGCCGGCCGCGCCCGCCGGCGCCGGCACCAGCCTGGCGCGGGTCTTGCTGGTGGACGATGATCCCGATCTGCGCCGTGCGCTGGTGGCGGCGCTCGCCGATCACGGCCATGTGGTTGACGTGGCGGCCGATGGTCCTGCGGCCCTGGCCCTGCTGGAACGCGCGCAACAGGCGGGCGAGGCGCTGCCCGAAGTGGCCGCGATCGATTTCGCCATGCCGGGAATGACCGGCGCAGAACTGGCGGCCAAGCTCGCCCGCCACCACCCCGCCCTGCGCGTGGTGTTCATGAGCGGCTTTGCCGATCTTGCCGCGATCGAGGCCGTCGCCGGCCCGGATGCGCAAGTGCTGCGCAAGCCGTTCGCCACCGAGCAGCTGATGAGCGCGGTGGCCCGCGCCTAGGCTGCTGATCAGGCCAAACTGCGCTTCATCCGTTCGGCATCGGGCGTGTGGCCGGTGATGATGCCAAGCGCCAGCGCGGCCTGGCCCACGACCATGCCGATGCCGTTAATGGCGCGGCAGCCCTTGCTTCGTGCGACCCGAAGCAGCTCGGTTTCCAGCGGGAAATAGATGATGTCGGCCAGCCAGTGGTGCGCGGCGATGGCATCGGCGGGGATGGGCGTGCCGGGCTTGGCCGCCATGCCGATCGGCGTTGCGTTGACAATGCCATCGGCCGGCGCGGTATCGAGATCGGCCAGCGGCGTGACCAGCACGCGGGCGCTGGGATAGCGTGCCGCCAAGTCAGTGGCGAGAGCGCCGGCGCGTGCGGCATCGGGATCGACCAGTTCCAGCCGCGCCACGCCAAGCGAAAGCAGCGCGTTGGCCACCGCCGAACCGGCGCCGCCCGCGCCCAGCTGGATGACATGGCCGAGTGCCGCGCCGGGCAGCCCGGCCAGCAGGCTGTCGCGAAAGCCGGGCATATCGGTGTTGTGCCCGATGAGCCGGCCATCGCGGATCGCCACGGTGTTGACTGCGCCGGCCGCCTGGGCACTGGGCGCGAGTTCATCCATCAGCGGCATGATCGCCTGCTTGAACGGATAGGTCACGTTGAAGCCGGCAAAGCCCTGGCGCTTGAGGCTGTCGACCACGCCGGCAAGGTCGGCATCGGTCAGGCCACGCTGGGTGAAATCGAACAGTTCATATGTCAGCTCCAGCCCCAGGGCGCGGGCCTCTTCCTCGTGCAGGCGTGGAGAGCTGGATGCCAGGATGGCGCGACCAAGAAGCCCGGAGCGGATCATCAAAACCTGTGTCTTTGCAAAAAGGCTCCGGCGCTGCACCACCAGGGATGCAGCGCCGGGGCAGGGTGGATCAGAAGCTAACCCGCGCGCCGATATAGAACGAGCGGCCGATGGGGTCATAGAGCGCCACGTCGGTGCCGTTCTGCGAACTGGCGACGTAGGGCAGCTTGGCGTTGAGCAGGTTGTTGATGCCGGCGCGCAGCTCGAACATCTTGCCGACCTTCACATTCCCGAACAGGTCGTAGAGGTTGTAGGCGGCAATGCCCACCTGCGTGTTGTTGGGCGTGAGCACCGAACTGACATCCTGCATCGCGCTCTGGAAGCGCCAGCGCAGGCCGATGCCCATGTTGTCAGAGCGATAGCCCAGCGTGGTCAGCGCCTTCCACCGCGGCGTGGCGCGCGGCGGGACGGAGCTGGGGTTGGCTGCGCCATTGCTGATGTTGGTATAGTTCATTTCCGCAGCGCCGGGCAGCAGCTGCACCTTGTAGGCATGGAGCCAGCCCACCGTGGTGGTGGTATAGATCTTGCCGGTGCGGCCCAGGAACGGCGCCGGGGTTGCCCAGTTGACTTGCGCTTCCACGCCGTCGGTCTTGAGCGAGCCCAGGTTGAGATAGGGTGTGGCGACATTGACCAGCTGCCCGTTGCTGTCACGCTGGATCAGCGCGCAATAGGGGTTGCTGGCGGCATAGCCCGGATTGCTGCCATCGAGGTTGTAGCACTTGGACAGCACGGTGAGGCCGGGCACGGTGGAAATCACGTTCTTGATCGAGATGTTGTAGTAATCGACCGAGAACGAGAAATCGCCGAACAGACCGCCGCCGCGCGGGGCGTTGAATACCACGCCGGCGTTGAACGTATCGGCATGTTCGGGGCGCAGGCCGATGTTGCCCGACACCAGCTGCCCGGTGGCGGTGGTGGGGAACGAATAGCTACCGATCGCCGCCTGCGGTACGCCCTGCGCCACGCAGAGCGCGGCCACCTGGGCGCCATTGGCACCGGTGCGCGCCGTGGAGCGATAGTCGCACGGATCGCCGAGCGAGCCGGGCGGGGTGCCGATCACCAGCTGCGTGCCCTGCTGCGGCGAGAACAGCTCGCCGATATTGGGCGCACGCACCGCGCGCTGATAGCCGCCGCGCAGCATGATCGTGTCGGTCGGGCGCCAGCGCATATCGGCTTCATAGCTGGTCACCGTGCCGCTGACCGAATAGTTCGATACGCGCGCGGCCGCGCCGATGCCCAGTTCGCGGATGAACGGCTTGTCGGCCACCAGAGGAATGTCGATCTGCCCGGCCAGTTCCTTGACCGAGATACGGCCCGAGGCCGGCTGCGAGGCGGTCACCGCTTCCAGGTTCTGCGCCTGCAGGTCGCTGTCGGGGCGATAGTTGTAGGTGTTCTTGCGATAGCCGGCGACCAGCGCGATCTGCGCCGGGCCTGCGCCCAGATCGAACAGCTTGCCGTTGATCTGGCCCTGGAACTGGGTCTGCCCCAGGCGCTCGGCGCTGAATGCGTCCTTGGTCATATAGGCGGCACAGGCAGCCGAGACCGAGCGCATGTTAGCATCGCCAAACGGATTGAAGCCGCCCTGGCACAGCGAGTTGCCGCCATCGGCCGCGCTCAGCAGGTTCTGCACGCGGCTCTTGACCACGGCATTGTGCATCGTCTGGTTGTGGACCGACTGATCGTACGAGGCATAGACATCGAAGGTCCAGCCCGGGGCAATATTGCCCTTCAGCCCCGCCATGTATTGCTGGACGGTATAGTCTTCATCCCAGCTCTTGTACGGCAGGCCGACATAGCGCCCGTTCCACAGGAAATTGGCCGTGGGATTGGGCCGCGAGGCCAGCACCGTGCGCAAGTCTTGCGGAATGAACGGGTTGGTGACCGGAATGGTGGTCAGCTGGCCAAACTGCGTCAGCGTGTTGCCGCTGGCAGTGTGGACGTTGAGATCGACGAACAGGAACTGGCCATAAAGGGTCAGGTTGGGCGTCAGGTCATAGTCCGCCTTGATGAAGGCGGTCTTGCGCTTGAGGCCGTTCATGAAATCGACCTGCTGGCCCACCGGCATGCGCACGTTGCCGCCGACCAGGGCATAGCCGCCGCTGTTGGTCTGGCCCTTGTAGTTGACCGCGCCGGTCTGCACGAACAGCGAGCCGTCGTTGTTGAAGCCCAGGTTGAGCAGCGGGTTGATCGTGCTGGTCACGCCATAGCCGGCGAACACCGATTGCACGACGGCAGCATTGGGCGCGTTGGTGGCGTTTGGCACGAACGTGCCGGTGCCGATGTAGGACGAGGGCGTCTTGTCGGAAAAGAAGCTGCGCGCCTTGCCGTTGATCGGGTCCTGGTCGGTATAGCTGAACGCGGCGATGACATGGCCGCGATCCTGGGCAAAGCTGCTGCCGAACGCGATCGAGCCCGAGAACTTGTAGGCGTCGCCCTTTTCGCTCAGGCTGTTCTGGACGTCGGCCTTGACCCCGTCAAAGCTGCGCAGGGTCTTGAAATTGACCACGCCCGACATGGCATCCGAACCATAGACGGCCGATGCGCCGCCGGTGATCACGTCAACCCCGCCGATGATCGATTCCGGGATGATGTTGGTATCGACCGTGCCCGAGATATCCGAGAGCGGCAGGCGCTTGCCATCGAGCAGCACGAGGTTGCGGTTGGGGCCAAGGCCATGCAGGTTGACCGAGGCGCGCCCGCCGGTGCCCTGGCCGCCGGTGCCGGAATTGCCGGCGGGGGTGAAGCCCGGAAACTGGTTGAGCGCATCCTGCAGGTTGACGTTGCCGCTGGCCTTGATCGCTTCGTTGCTGACCGACACGATCGGGCTGACCGCGGTGTTGTTGGGCCGCTGGATCAGCGAGCCGGTCACCACGATTTCCTTGACATCGGGCTGGGCCGCTTCGGCCGCCGGCGCCGTATCGGGCGCAGCATTTGCTTGCGGCGCAGCCTGCGCCAGAGCCGGGGTTGCAAGGGCCACGGCCACGCTCAGCGCAGACGCGGACAGCACGAGACGAGTGCCTTCCAAACGCATGGTCATCCTCCCTGGCGAACGTTTGCCGTTTCGCCTTCCGACGACTCATTTATGTTACGAACTAGTTCCTGTCAAATTATTCCGCAACGCGCCGAGACATCCGGTCAACGGCAAATGCGGCGGCGGCGCAGGCCAGCAGCGGCAGGCAATAGGCGGCAAACAGCAGCGGCAGCGGCGCCTTGGCCGCCATCAGCCAACCGCCCATCATCGGGCCGATCACCGCGCCTGCGCGGCCCAGGCCGATCGCCCAGCCCACGCCCGTGGCGCGCATCCGCGCCGGATAGACCGAGGCGGCGAGCGGCCACACGCCGTTGTAGCCACCCTGCAGCGTGACCCCGATGAGGAAAGCCAGGGCGAGCGTTGCCGCGACCGGCATGGCGAGCGATCCGAACACCAGCATGGCAACGCCAGCGCTGACCAGCATGCCGGGCACCAGGCGCCCCAGTGGCACGCGCACGGCCAGCATGCTCATCCCCGCCGTGCCGACGAATGCCCCGAAATTGTAGAGCGCCCCGGCATAGATGCCGTCGGTTTCGGAAAGGCCGGCCGCGATCGACAGCTTGGTGATCCAGCTGACGATGAAATAGAGCACCATCAGCCCGCAGAACACCGCCGCCCACAGCGTGAGCGTGCGGGCACGGAAGGCGGGAGAGAGCAGGTCACCGATCCGCCCTGCCGGTTCGCGCGCCGGGCCATCGGCCGTCCGCGCTGCACCGCTGCGCGGCAGGATCAGCAGCGCGGCGGGAAACAGCACTACCGTCAACCCGCCCGCCATCAGCAGCAGGCGGTGCCAGCCCCACAGCGGCAGGAGATGCGCGGTCAGCAGCGCGGTAAACACCGCGGCAAAGGGATAGCCCGCCTGGACGATGCCCACCGCCAGGTTGCGCTGCGCGGCCGGCGCGGATTCAGCGGCCAGCGCGGCCATCGCTGCGAGCACCGTGCCGATGCCCATGCCCACCACCACGCGCAAGCTATAGAGCATGGGCACAGAGCCGGCAAAACCGCTGGCAACCATCCCGGCTGACATCAGCCCCAGTGCTGCCAGGATGATGCGGCGGCGACCCAGCCGGTCGGCCAGCGGGGCAATGCCCATGCCGCCGATCGCCATGCCGACCAGGCCGGCGCCAAACAGCAGGCCCATGGTATCGGCACCGATCGCCCAATCGGCCTGGATGCGCGGCGCGATGAACGACAGGATCGTCACGTCGATGCCGTCGGCCATGTTGATGGCAAAGCACAGGGCCACGATGGCCAGGCCCGTGCGGGTCCATTGCGCCGGGCACGTGCCGGCGCTTGCTGTGATGGGTGTGGCCATGCCTGTCTCTCTCCCGCATGCGCGGATGACGGTGCAGGCTGGCGCGGCCGCAGCCTTTGCAGGCCACGGTCAGGCGCTCAATCCTTGCGCGTCACCCAGGCGATTATGATGTCTGCCACCTGGCGTGCCCGGTGGGCCAGCGCGCTATCGCTGGTCATGTCCACGCCGAAATTGTGGGCAAAGGTGAACTGGTTGGAAACGTTGTAGAACGCCAGCGCCGTCATGTTGAAATGCAGATCGACCGGGTCGATCCCGACGCGAAAGCTGCCCTCAGCCTCGCCCCGGCTGATCAGTTGCCGCAGGATATCGATCACGCTGTGGTTGCGGCTGGGCAGTTCGGTGATCTGCTTGAGATGCTGCGCGTGGTGGATGTTTTCGTTCATCACCAGGCGCACCAGTTCGGGATGGCGCGCGTGATAGTGCACGTCATGCTCGATCAGGCGGCGCAGCGCCTGCTCGGCAGTGCCGGTGGTGATATCCACCTGCGCCTCGCTGTCGCGCACGCGGCGATAGGCGCGCTCCAGCACGGCGCGGTAAAGCTCTTCCTTGCCGTCGAAATAGTAGTAGATCTTGCGCTTGGTGGCCTTGCCGGCGATCTCGTCGATCCGCGCGCCGGCCAGCCCTTTTTCCACGAATTCCTGCGTGGCGATGTCCACGATCTGGTTGATCGCGGCCTCGCGCGTTTCGGCGCGGGAGCGGCGGGGCGGCTTTGCGGCGGTGGCGGCAGAAGCCTCGGCAAGCGGGGCGGGGGCGTCGTCTTCCGGCAAGGAACTCTCCTGGGCAATCGCGCGCGCATCGGCCTGGCCCCGCATCGCTGCGGGCACCATCCTGGTTGCGCCGTATGCCCTTCCTTGCCGCACCTGTCCCTCGTTGCAAGGCCCGGCAGGTTCGTTTCCGCTCCCCGGGCCAGTTCAATTTATGTAACGAACTAGTCCCTAACATTTTTGCTTTTGTCAAGCAGCGGCCCGTGATAGGCCCGTGGTCGGGGCAGGAAACCAAAGGCAATGAACGGCAGGCGGCCATGACGAATCCCGCATTCAAGACATCCATCGCCACCGTATCGATTTCGGGCACGCTCGAGGCCAAGCTGCAGGCGATCGCTGCGGCCGGCTATGACGGCGCCGAAATCTTCGAGAACGACCTGCTCTCGACGCATCTCTCCGCGCGCGAGATTGCCGCACTGATGGGTGACCTGGGCCTCGCCTGCACGATGTTCCAGCCGTTCCGCGATCTCGATGGCCTGCCCGAGCCGCAGCGCGCCCGCGCGTTCGACCGGCTGGAGCGCAAGTTCGACGTGATGCAGGAACTCGGCACCGACTTGCTGCTGGTCTGCTCCAGCTGTTCGCCGATCGCCGATGGCAACCGCGAGCGGACCATTGCCGACCTAACCGAGGCGGCCGAGCGCGCCGCCGCCCGCGGCCTGCGCCTCGGCTATGAAGCGCTGGCCTGGGGCCGGCACGTGCATGATCACCGCGAGGCATGGGGCATCGTGCGCGATGCCGATCATCCCGCGCTGGGCCTGGTGCTGGATTCGTTCCACTCGCTGTCGCGCAAGATTCCCTCGTCCAGCATCGGCGATATCCGCGCCGACAAGCTGTTCATCGTCCAGGTGGCCGACGCCCCCATACTCGACATGGATCACCTGGGGTGGAGCCGCCATTTCCGCTCCATGCCCGGCCAGGGCGATTTCCCGCTCGATGACTGGGCCGCCGCGATCCGCAAGATCGGCTATCAGGGCTATTGGAGCCTGGAAATCTTCAACGACCGGTTCCGCGCCGGATCGGCCAGCGGGGTGGCGCTCGATGGCTATCGTGCTCTGCGCCTGCTGGAAGGCGGGATCACCCGCCCTTCGGCCAGCGCCACCAGCCTGCCACCGCGCGTCAAGACCAGCGGGGTCGAATTCATCGAATTTGCCGCCAGCCATGAAGAGGCGGAAAATCTGGCGGCGATGCTGCGCCCCCTGGGCTTTCGCCCCACCGCGCGCCATCGCAGCAAGGACGTGACGCGCTGGACGCAGGGGCTGGAAAACCCGGTCAACATCGTGATCAACTGCGAACCCGAAGGCCTCGCCCACAGTTTCGACGTGGTTCATGGCGCCTCGGTCTGCGCGCTGGGCCTGGCGGTGGACGATGTGCCCGGCGCACTGGCGCGGGCCGATTTCCTCCGCGTGCCGCGTTTCACCCAGGCGCTGGCGCCCGATGAATGGCCGGTCCCCAGCGTGCGCGGCGTGGGTGGCAGCCTGATCTATTTCGTCGATGCCGCCACCCGCGCGGCGATGTGGGCCCACGAATTTCCCCACCGGCTCGAAGATCCCGTGCCCGGCCCGCGCCTGGCGATCGATCACATTGCGCAGACCATGCAGTACGAGGAATTCCTCAGCTGGCTGCTGTTCTACGTCGCGCTGTTCGACGTGGGCAAGACGCCGCAGCTCGACATTGCCGATCCGATGGGCCTGATCCAGAGCCAGGCGGTGGAAAACGCTGATCGCTCGGTACGCTTCACGCTCAATGGCTCGCTGGCGGCGCAATCGCTCACCTCGCGCTTCATCCAGAACTATTTCGGCGCCGGGGTGCAGCACATCGCCTTTGCCACCGACGATATCGTGGCCGTGGCCGATGCCGCCCATGCCCAGGGCCTGCCGCGCCTGGCGATCCCGCGCAACTATTTCGACGATCTGGAAGCGCGCTGGGGGCTGGAGCCTGACCTGATCGAGGCCATGGCCGCGCGCGACATTCTCTACGACCGCGATGGCGAGGCCGAATATCTGCAATTCTACAGCCGCGCCTTTGCCCGCCGGGTGTTTTTCGAGGTGGTCGAGCGGCGCGGCTATGCCGGTTATGGCGCGGTCAACGCGCCGATCCGCCTGGCCGCCCAGGCCCGCCACAAGCCCGATTTTCCCGACTGACCGGCCGGGCACGCCCGGCACGACACAACGATAACAAAGACCATGGAGAGAGACCTGATGTTTGCACGCCTTCCCGCTGCGCTGGGGCTGCTGGCCCTGCTCGCCACGCCGGCCGTGGCACCCGCGCGCGATTTCCCCACCGAAGCCGCGCCGGTTCTGGCTGATCGCTTTCCCCAGGTGCCGGTGGCGTTTCCCGGCGGGGTCAAGGCCTGGCGCGATGTGACCTATCAGCAATTGCCCGGCTATCGCCCGCAGGCGCTGGATATCTATGTGCCGGCCACCAAGGGGCCGCATCCGCTGGTCGTCTATATCCACGGCGGTGGCTGGATGGCCGGGCACACCCGCCATTCCGGTGCCTTTGCCGATTGGCCCAAGGTGCTTGCTGCGCTCGCGGCTGAAGGCTTCACCGTGGCCAGCCTGGAATACCGCCTGTCGGGTGAGGCGAAGTTTCCCGCCCAGCTGCAGGACGCCAATGCCGCGCTGCGCTTCCTGCGCGGGCACGCCGCGCAATATGCCATCGACCCGGCGCGCGTGGCGCTGTGGGGTGGCTCTGCCGGCGGGCACCTTACCGCGTTGACCGCGCTGACGTGCAAGAACACCGCGCTCGATCCGGCCGCCGGTGGCGATGCTTGCGTGCAGGGCGCAGTGACGTGGTACGGCGTCTATGACTTTGCCGGCATGAATGCCACGCCCGATGGCAATTCGGCCGGTGCCCGCCTGCTGGGTTGCGATGGCCCGTGCAGCGCCGACAAGCTCCGCAGTGTCAGCCCGGTCGCCTATATCGACGCGAAAGACCCGCCGTTCCTGCTGATCCATGGCGAGGAAGACAAGACCGTGCCCGTGGCGCAATCGCACCTGGGCGAGGCGGCGTTGAAGGCAGCGGGCGTGCCGGTCACGGCGATCTACATCCCCCATGTCGATCACAGCTTCATCGGCCGCACGCCGGCCGAAACCCACGCCGCATCGATGCAGGCGCTCAATGCCACGTTCGATTTCTTCCACCGCGTGCTCAAGGTTCCGGGCCCGGCCGGGACGGGCAAGTGATCCGACGCCTGTTGGCGGCACTTGCGCTGGGCCTCGCCGCCCCGGCGCAGGCTGCGCCCATCGCCGTCGATGGCGGGATGATCGAGGGCACCGCGCTACCCTCGGGCATCCAGGCATGGCTGGGCGTGCCGTTTGCCGCGCCGCCCTTGCGCGAATTGCGCTGGCGCGCGCCGCAGCCGGTTGTCCCGTGGGCCGGCACGTTGCACACCGATCGCTATGCCCCCGAATGCCTGCAACCGCTGCGCGGATCGCTGCAGAACCACTATTTCGGCAACGAGGCGACGAGCGAGGACTGCCTCTACCTCAACATCTGGGCGCCGGCGCCACAGGCCAAGGCGGCGGGCAAAGCCCCCGTGGTGGTGTGGATCTATGGCGGCGGGTTCAACATCGGTTCCGCCTCGATGGCCAACTATTCGGGAGAGCCGATGGCGCGCGAGGGCGTGGTGCGCGTCAATATCGCCTACCGCGTCGGGGCTCTCGGCTTCCTGGCGCATCCTGCGCTGTCGGCCGAAAGCGGGCATGGATCGGGCAACTATGGCCTGATGGACCAGATCGCCGCGCTGCAATGGGTGAAGCGCAACATCGCCCGCTTTGGCGGCGATCCCGATAACGTCACGATCGTGGGCCAATCGGCCGGGGCCATGTCAGTGGCGCTGTTGCAGATCAGCCCGATGGCGCGCGGTCTGTTTGCCCGTGCCGTGGCGATGAGCGGTAGCCCGTTTGGCGGCATGCTCGGCCCCGCACCCCTGGCCGAGGGAGAGGCGCAAGGGCTGGCCCTGCAACAGGAACTGGGCGCGACCTCGCTGGCGCAGCTGCGTACCTTGCCCGGTGACCGCATCATTGCCGCTGCCAGCCCGCGCAGCCCGATCGTGCGCGATGGACAGGTGATCACCGGCCGCGCGGAAGCGGTGTTTGCCGCCCATGGGCAAAACGATGTGCCCGTGCTGATCGGCTATACCCGCGACGAAAGCTTTCGCCCGCTGGGGCCGGTGACCACGGCGCAGGATCTGGCCGCAGCGGTCAAGGCGCGGTTTGGCGGCGAGGCCGATGCCATCCTGGCGGCCTATGCCGGGCCTGATCCCGCCCGCGCGGCGGCCGATATCGCCCGCGATGCCACTGTCGGGCGGCAGATGGCCGACTGGGCGGCGGCGCAGCGCCGCTTTGGCACGCAGCCGGTCTATGCCTATCTCTTTGCCCGGCGGCAGCCCTATGCCCCAGGGGTGGTCTTTTCCGATCATGATCCGGCCACTGTCGGCGCCTATCACACCGGTGACGTGCCCTATTGGCTGCGCACGCGCGACGCGCTCAACTTGTTTCGCGTGACGCGCGATTGGCAGGGGGTGGACCAGGCGCTGGAAGACACTATGGCCGGCGCGCTCCTGGCCTTTGCCCGCAGCGGCATTCCGGCCAGCGCGCCGATCGGCACCTGGCCCGCGCTCGATCCGCGTCGCCCGCGCCTGGTCTGGCTGGGAGAGCAGCCGGCAGTGATTGCCTGGCCCCATTGGGCCGATATGGCGCTGTTGGGGACAACCGGGGCAGAGCCACCGCGCGCCACCCGCCCGCGCGATTGACGGGTGATCAGGCCTGCTGCTGCACGCGCGGGGCTGGCAGGGTCCGCAGCGGCCCGCCGCGCAGCAGCGCGGTCATCGCATCGCAATCGACCGCGTGCGAATAGAGATAGCCTTGGCCCAGGACGCAGCCGAGGCTTTGCAGGATCTGCGCCTGGTCAGCCGCCTCGATGCCTTCGGCCACCACCTGGATACCCAGCTTGGTGGCGATGTCGATCACGCCTTCGACGATGATCTGGCTGGGCCGGTGCGTGGCGATGCGATCCACGAACGACTTGTCGATCTTGATGTAATCGACTGGCACGGTCATCAGATGGGTGAGCGAGGCAAAGCCGGTGCCGAAATCATCGAGCGCGACTTTCAGCCCACGTTCGCGCAGCGCCGCGACCGAGCGGCGAATGACGCCGCCATCATCATCCATATAGACCGCCTCGGTCACTTCCAGGATGATCATGTCCAGCGGTACGCCGTGTTCCTCGAACGCGGTGGCGGTGGCGTCGAAAAAGCCGGCGCTGTGCAGGTCGGTTGAACTGACATTGATGCCCACGCGGGCAAAGGGCACATTTAGATCGAGCCAGGTGCGGGCATCGCGCGCCACTTGGCGGATCATCTCGCGCGTCAGGGTATTGGCGGTCTGCGGATCGCTGGTGGCATCGTGAAACGCCATGGCCGATAGCAGGCGCTGCCCCATGCGGATGCGGCACAGCGCCTCCAGCCCGCTCACCGTGCCGGTGGCAAGGTCTACGACCGGCTGGTAATGCGCCACCAGGCGGCCCTCGCGCAGCGCGGCGTCCAACTCGCGCACCGCGGTAATGCGCCGTGTCATCCGCGTGCCGATGCCCGGCCAAAAGCGGATAGAACCACCGCGCGCCACGTCCTTGGCGTGATAGAGCGCAAAGTCGGCGTTCTGCTGCACGCGTTCGGGCGTCACATCGCCGGCGTTGAAGATGGCGATGCCCATGGTGCCGGCCGGGCGCAGCACGTGGCCGGGTATGGTGATGGGCACTTTCAAGCCGTCGAGCAGCCGCTCTGCCAGGGCATCGAGCGTGCGCAGGTGCTCGTCATCCTGCACCAGCACGGCAAATTCGTCGCCGCCGATGCGGAACACCGTATCCGGCGCGGCCATTTGTGCCAGCCGCTGCCCTACCTGCACCAGCAAGCGGTCACCGGCGTGGTGGCCATAGGTATCGTTCACCGCCTTGAAGCCATCCAGGTCGATCAGGAACAGCGCCCAGTTGCCGGGCTGGCTGCAATCGACGGTGGCCATCGCGGTGTTGAACGCGGCGCGGTTGGGCAGGCCGGTCAGCCCATCGGTATTGGCACGGCGATCCCGCTCTTCCACCCGCCGTTGCCGGTCGAGCGCGATGGCACACAGCGCGATGGAGCGGTCCACCAGCACGCGCTCCAGCGCCGAAGGCCCGCGCGCTTCGTGATAGTAAAAGGCAAAGGCACCCACCGGCTGGTCATTGCCTGCCATGATCGGCCGCGACCAGCATGCCTTGATGCCCAGGGGCAGCACCAGATCGCGATAGGGCGCCCAGGCGGGATCGGTGGCAATATCGGCAGAGACAACCTCGATGCCCAGCGCCGTCGCGGTGCCGCAGGCGCCGACACCAGGGCCGATGTCAATGCCGTCGAACGCCGTGCGCATGGCAGGCGGCAGGCTCGGCGCAGCCAGTGGGCGCAGGCGGCGCATGGCATCGACTGTTACCACCGAGCAGACCACGCCGGGCGCGCGGCGCTCCACCTCGCGGCACAGCCGGTCGATGGTGGCGGCCAGCGGCGCGCCGCGGGCGATCATTTCCAGAATGGTGCTTTGAAAATCGCGCATCGCGTCAAGGCCAGCCCTTTGCAGCAGCCATGGATCATGCCGGCCGCATGCTTAAGGTTCTGTTATATGGAAATCTACGGGTTTTCCGCATGGCGCGGGCCGCTGGCCGGGCGCGCACCTGGGGCATCTTGTCCCATTTTGCCGCGATTTGGACCGGCTTTCTGCACTCAACTTGTCGCGTATTGACGCAGCATTGTTACACCTGCGGGGACTGCCCGTAATTTACGGAAATGCGGCTTTCAGTTCATCTGGCGTACAGGAAATCCGGCCAAGTGGCAGGATATGACGACGATGGGAAAAGCAAAGTCGGCCGGCTGCAAGTGGGCGGCGGCCATGGTGGCGGCGCCCGGCTTGCTGCTGGCCGGAACCGCGCATGCCCAGGCGCCATCCAGCGCCGTGCCGCCCAGCCAGCCCCCCGTGGCGCAGGCAGCGCCCGTCGCAACGCCTGCCCCATCTGCTGCGCCATCTGCCGTCCCACCTGCCTCCCCGCCTGCGGCCGCGCCCACCACGCCTGGGCCCACCACGCCTGCGCCTACGGCGCCGCCGGCCGCCATGCCCCCGTCCGAACCTGCAGATGTGCAGGAAGAACCCGGTATCGTGGTGCAGGGCGATGCCTATTCGCGGCAGGACCCGGTCCACGCCGTCAACGAAAAGTCTTACGAGGCGATCCAGAAGGGCGACAAGCTGGTGGTGGCGCCGGTGGCGCGGCTCTATGTCCACGGCCTGCCTTCGCCGCTGCGCCACGGGCTGCACAATGTGCTCTACAACTTGCGTGAGCCGTCGAACTTCGTGGCGTTCCTGCTCGAACACAAGTTCGGCAAGGCGGGGCAGGTGCTGGTGCGCTTTACCGTCAATTCCACCATTGGCCTCGCCGGGCTGATCGACGTGGCCAAGGCCAAGCCGCTCAAGATACCCTATCGGCCCAATGGCCTGGCCGATGTGCTGGGCTTTTACGGCGTGAAATCGGGGCCATACCTGTTCCTGCCGCTGATCGGGCCGACCACGCTGCGCGATCTGATTGGCACCACGGTCGATCGCTCCTGGTTCCCGCTGGCTGTGGGCGAGCCACTCGATACCGTGCCGTATGGCCTGGCCGTCACGGTGATCGGCGGGCTGGATGACCGCGTGGCGATCGATGGCCAGCTCAAGAAGTTCCGCGCGGAATCGGCCGATCCCTACAACGCCACGCGCGATTTCTATCTCAAGCGCCGCGCTGCCGAGATCGAGAACCTGCGCCATCCGCACAAGAGCGCCACGCCCGAACCTGCCTTGCCCACCGCGCCTTGACGCTATTCAGGCGGCGTAGGCCAGGCGCGCGGGCACCGACAGGCGCACCAGCGTGCCGAGGCGATGCCCGCTTTCGATGGAAAACGATGCGCCGATGCGCCGCGCCCGCTCGCGCATGCCGATCAGGCCATAATGGCCCTTCATCAGCGCCGCGCTTACCGCCCTGCCGTTCGCGCCGTCCTCGCCATCGATGCTGGCAATGCCGATGCCATCGTCGCTGACAAACACCGCCAGCGCCCGCGCGCCATACTCCACGTTCACATCGATCGCATCGGCCTGGGCATGGCGCGCCGCGTTGCACAGCGCCTCGCCGACGATGGCGAGGATTTCATCGACGATATCGGGGTGCAGCGGCCGCACTTCGCCTTTGACGTTCAGCGTCAGGCTGGCGCCGGTGACCAGGTTGTCGAGCAGGCGTTGCAGTTCGCGGCGCAGGTGGCGGTCTTCCAGGCGGCGCAGGCCTTTCACCCGGTCGCGCCCCTCGATCAGCATTTCCTCGGCCCGATCCAGCGCCGGGGTCAGCACGGCTTGCGCGGCGGGATCGTGCGAAAGGTGATCGGCCACCGACTGAAAGCGCATGATCAGGCCCTGCACTCCCTGGATCAAGGTGTCGTGCAGTTCGCGGGCAATGCGTTCGCGCTCGCTGGTGCGTTCGGCCATGCGATCGCGGATCAACCGGCCCAGATACTGCACCCGCGCGATGTAGAGCAGATAGAGCATGGCCGAGAGCGCCACGATCGCGGCCAGGGGGAACCACCAGGTCTGGTAGAACCGCTGGGCGATGGCAAACTGCATGGTCTGGCCGCCCGCGTTCCACACGCCGTCCTCGTTGGCAGCGATGACCTGGAACGTATAGCGGCCCGGCCCCAGATCGCTGAACGTCACGCTGCGCTCGGTCGATGGTGCGGTCCATTGCCCTGGCAGGCCCGGGCCAGACAGGCGGGTGCGGAACTGCACGCGTTGCGGCACGGTCAGGCTCGTGGCGGTGAAATCGATCCGCACCGATCGCGTGCCCGGCGGCAGGCGCAGCCCGGCGCTCGGCGCCCGCGCCGTGCCGCCAGCCACCAGGCTGCGCACCATGACTGCGGGCGGCAGCAGATTGCGGCGCAGCGCGGCCGGATCGATCCACACCAAGTTGCGGCGCGTGAGGAACCAGATACGCCCGTCGCCGCCCTGCGCCACCTGGGCGCCGGCGGCCTTCTGGGCAAAGCTGTTGAGGCCATCGCGAAAATCGAACCGGCGCCAGGGCACCGCCTGGCCGGGGTGCGTCAACGCCTGCACCAGATCCGCGCGGTGGATCTGCACGATGCCGCTATCGCCAATGCCCCAGCCATCGCCGCTGCGCGTCCACACCAGGCCATTGAGCGAGGCTGCCCAGGGGTTTGCGCTTGCCAGCACGGGTGTGCTGCCCCGCGCGAGTGGCGCCTGGAGACCACGCGCGCCGCTGATCAGCGGGCCATCGTCAAGCGGGCTCGGCAGCAGGCCTTCGATCCCGTCGACCTGCAACTGCGCGGGCGAAATCGCCACGAACGGCAGATCTGCCCCGCGCGGCGCCGGCCCGCGAAATGCCACGATCGCTCGGCCATCGCCGCCGATCGCGATGTTGGCGGGCAGCGCGCGGGGTGTCGCCAGGGTGTGCCAGGCGCCGCCTTCGTGCCACCACAGCCCCTGGTCCAGCGCCGCCAGCCAGATGCGACCCGCGCCATCCTGCCCGCAGGCCAGCGGCATCAGGCCGCGCGGCAGGGCAATGGCCGGCCCAGCCGCGCCGCGCGGGTTCAGCCGCACCAGGCGTTCACCCGTCACCAGCCATGCGCCGCCCCCGCGCGCCGTGCACAATGCGCCAGCGGGGCTGGCCAAGCGCAGGATCGTGCGCGCCGCCTGGCCAGGGGCAATGGCATAGGCGGCGCGGGCATCGCCAACATAGACCACGCCATCATCGCCGCCGGCCAGGCGATAGCTGGTGGGCGAATTGGCAGGGATCGCGGTTTCCACCACGATCGGCACACGGCGCAGCTTGTCCAGCCCCATTTCCGTGCCGATCCACAGGTTCCCCTCGCGATCCTGCAACAGGGCATGGGTCTGGTCAGAGGTCAGCCCTTGCGTGGCATCGAAGGTGAAACGGCGCATCGCCGCAGGCGCGGCCTGGGCACTGCCGGTGGCTTTGTCGGGCATAGTCAGGCGCTGCACGCCGCTGTTCCAGGTGGTTTCCCACAGCGCGCCGTCGGCAGTGAACAGCATGCGCGTGCCGCCCACCGGATCGGGGTTGATCGCCAGCCGCGCCCCGGCCGTGACGCGGCCTTGCGCCAGGGTCAGCAGGCGGGTGCCGGCCGCGTCTGACAGCCACATCGCCCCATTGGGCCCGGCGGCAAGGCTGGCGCGCGGGGTAACCGCGATGCCGGTTGCGGCAAAGCGCTGGCTGCCGCGCGGGCGGATCAGCACCTGGCGTTCGGTTACCAGCCATTGCGTGCCATCGGCGGAAAACGCCGTGCTCCACGCCTGTTCGGCGGGCAAGCCGGCGTCCTGGCCGAATTCCTGCCAGCGCCCATCGGCATAACGGGCCAAGGTGCCATCACTGCGGCCGCCGCGCACCACCCACATCGCGCCGTCGGGCGCCTGGGCCATGTCGGTGACCTGGCGCGAGGGATGCGGCATTGCCATGTCGACCAGCCGCCCATCGCGCCAGGCCATCACTCCGCGCCCACGGCCCAGCCCGACCCACACGGTGCCGTCCTGCGCGCCGGCCAGTTGCGACACCACCAGCCGCGCGCCCTGGCCGCCGGGCTGGGGCACGGGTTCGAACGTCAACCCGTCAAAGCGGAACAGTCCTTCCACGCTGCCGATCCACAGGAACCCGTCGCGCGATTGCGTCAGCGCGTTGATCCGGCCCGGCGCGCCTTCTTCCAGGGTCCAGTGTTCGTGCTTGTATCCCGCCAGCACACCCGCTTGCGCCTGAACCGGCGCCTGAACTGGCGCTTGGGCCTGGCCCTGCCGCTGGGCCATCGGCGCACTGGCCATGAGCGCCAGCCCGCCGGCCGCCAGCACGGCAATGCCGCGCCTAGAGTTCAATGATGCCCCGCCGCGCCGCCTTGGTCACGGCGTGGGTCCGATCGTTGACATGCAGCTTGCCAAAGATGTTCTTGATGCCGGACTTGACCGTTTCCTCGGCCAGGTTGAGCGTCCAGGCGATCTGTTTGTTGGCATGGCCCGAGGCGATCAGTTGCAGGATCTGGGTTTCGCGCGGGGTCAGCGGCTCGTCGATCGCGTGCAGCGCGATTTCCTGCGCCACATCGGGCGCCAGGTGACGCTGGCCTTCGTGGACGGTGCGGATCGCGCCGAGAAGTTCGCGGCGCAGGCTGCTTTTGAGCAGGAAACCCGCCGCCCCCGCGCGCAGCGCCTGCAGCGCCTGCGCATCGCCGGAATAGGTGGTCAAGACCAGGATGCGCGCCTGGGGATGGCGGGCGCGGATCGCCTCGATCGCCTGCAGCCCTGTCATCCCCGGCATGCGCAGGTCCATCAGCACCACCGCCGGGCGCAGGGCATCGTACATCGCCACGGCTTCATCGCCGGTCGCTGCCTCGCCCACCACGGCCATGTCGGGCTGCATCGCGATAACGGCGGCCACCCCTTCGCGCAGCATCGGGTGATCGTCGGCAATCAGGATGCCTATCGTGGTATCGGTGCGCGCGGGCATGGAGGAAGGCGATACCACGCGCGTCGCGGCCTGGGTAGCCACCCGAAATGGGGGTGCGCCCAGCCCCCATGCTGGGGCTGGCAGGGCAGGCGCGAGGGCGCACACTTGGGCTGGAACACAAAGCTGGCCGCACCGGGCAAAGGTTGCCCCTGGTGTTGCGGCCGGAATGGGAGCCTTCACGTCATGCCCACGATCACCACCGCCGATGGCACCGAAATCTTCTACAAGGACTGGGGCAGCAAGACCGCGCAGCCGGTGGTTTTCCACCATGGCTGGCCGCTTTCTGCCGACGATTGGGATGCCCAGATGATGTTCTTCTTGGGGCAGGGTTATCGCGTGATCGCGCACGATCGGCGCGGCCATGGCCGGTCCACCCAGACCGGCGACGGCAACGAGATGGATACCTATGCCGCCGACGTCGCGGAGCTGGCCGATCATCTTGATCTCAAGGATGCGATCCACGTTGGCCATTCCACCGGCGGCGGCGAAGTGGCGCACTATGTGGCGCGGGCCAAGCCCGGCCGCGTCGCCAAGGCCGTGCTGATCGGCGCGGTGCCGCCGATCATGCTGCAAACCCCGGCCAACCCCGGCGGCCTGCCGATGGACGTGTTCGACGGGTTCCGTTCGGCACTGCTTGCCAACCGCGCGCAGTTCTTCCGCGATGTGCCCGAAGGCCCGTTCTTCGGCTTCAACCGCCCCGATGCCAAGGTTTCGCAAGGTCTGATCGACAACTGGTGGCGCCAGGGCATGATGGGCGGGGCCAAGGCCCACTATGATTGCATCAAGGCCTTTTCCGAAACCGATTTCACCGACGACCTGAAGGCGATCGACGTGCCCGTGCTGATCATGCACGGCGAAGACGATCAGATCGTGCCGATCGCGGATTCGGCGCACTTGGCGATCAAGCTGGTCAAGCACGGCACGCTCAAGGCCTATGCCGGCTTCCCCCACGGCATGGCCTCGACCCATCCCGAGGTGATCAACGCCGATCTGCTCAGCTTCTTCAAGGCCTGAGCCGATGACCTACGAAACCAGCATCGATCTTTCCGCCCACGTTCGCAAGGCATCGGTGGCGCTGCTCCAGGCCCGGCTGTCCGATGCGCTCGACCTGGAAGCGCAGGCCAAGCAGGCGCACTGGAACGTGCGCGGCCGCCATTTCCTGCAATTGCACGGCCTGTTCGATGCCGTGCATGGCCAGGTAGAGGAATTCGTCGATCTTCTGGCCGAACGCATCACCACGCTGGGCCATGTTGCCGATGGCCGGGTGCAGACCACCGCCGGCGCCACCACGCTCTATGAATATCCGCTCGCCGCCCATGGCGGTGACGCGCATATCCGCGCGCTGGCGGCCAGCCTTGCGCTGTTCGGCAAGGCCGTGCGCGCCGCGATCGACAGCGCGGCGGCTGAGGGCGATGCCACCACGGCCGACCTGTTCACCCAGATCTCGCGCGAGAGCGACAAGCAGCTGTGGCTGCTCGAAGCGCATCTGCTGGCCGACTGACCCACACCCTTTCTCCTTCAAGGACAGATCCCATGACCTTTCATGCCAAGTCGCTGATCAATCCTGACGACACCGTGTTCATCTTCGTCGATCACCAGCCGCAGATGGCCTTTGGCGTCACCAGCATCGATCGCCAGCAGCTCAAGAACAACACCGTGGCCCTGGCCAAGGCGGCCAAGCTGTTCGGCGCGCCGATCATCCTGACGGCGGTGGAGACCAAGTCGTTCTCCGGCTATATCTGGCCCGAACTGCTCGACGTGGTGCAGCAGACCCCGATCGAACGTACCTCGATGAACAGCTGGGACAGCGATGAACTGGTCGCCACCGTCAAGGCCACCGGCCGCAAGAAGCTGGTAATCGCCGCGCTGTGGACCGAAGCCTGCCTGCTCTTCCCCACGCTCAGCGCGATCGAGGAAGGGTTCGAGGTCTATATCATCACCGACGCCTCGGGCGGCACCTCGCTCGAAGCGCACGATGTGGCGATCCGCCGCATGGAGCAGGCCGGCGCCCACTCGCTGACCACGATCAACGCCGTGCTGGAACTGCAGCGCGACTGGGCGCGGCGCGGAACCTATGACGGCGTCATGGCCATCGCGCGCGAGCATTTCGGTGCCTACGGCATGGGCGTCGATTATGCCTATACCATGCTGCACGGCGCGCCGCAGCGCGGCCAGTTCGCGCACGAAGTGGTGGGCGGCGCCGAGCATTGATCCTGTCTCCGTCATCCCGGACTTGATCCGGGATCCCGTTCGCTTCTGGCCGTGCGCTGACAGGGAAGCGGGGCCCCGGGCCAAGCCCGGGGTGACGATCAGGCGAAATTGCAGACTTTGTTACCAATCCCCCCGGCGGCCCGTCCCATCCCTCTTGCGGGGCGGGCCGTTTCCCCAAGGAAACTGCGCCATGAAGGCATATCTCGCGTCGCTGGCGGCCGGCCTACTGGTCGGCATTGTCTATTCGCTGATCGGGGTGCGTTCCCCCGCGCCGCCGGTCATCGCGCTGGTCGGGCTGCTGGGCATCCTGGTGGGCGAACAGGTGGTGCCGCTGGTGCGCCATGCTGCCGCCGGCCATTCGATCACTGCCTTTGTCCGCACCGATTGCCGCAGCCACGTGTTCGGGCGCCTGCCCGATGGCTCCGCGCCGGAAAAGGACGCGTAAGGCTATGGCCGATACCCTGATCGTCAACGCCAAGGTCACCACGCTGGATCGCGCCAATCCCCAGGCGCAGGCCGTGGCCATCCGCGACGGGCGCTTCCTGGCGGTGGGCAGCGAAGCCGAAGTACGCGCCGCTGCCGCGCCCCAGGCGCGCGTGATCGATGCCGGTGGCCGCCGCCTGATCCCCGGCCTGATCGACAGCCACATGCACATCATCCGGGGCGGCCTCAATTACAACATGGAGCTGCGCTGGGACGGCGTACCCAGCCTGGCCGATGCTATGGCGATGTTGAAAGCGCAGGTCGATCGCACCCCCGCGCCGCAATGGGTGCGCGTGGTCGGCGGCTTTACCGAGCACCAGTTTGCCGAAAAACGCCTGCCGACGCTGGCCGAACTCAACGCCGTGGCGCCCGATACGCCGGTGTTCATCCTGCATCTCTATGATCGCGCGCTGCTCAATGCCGCCGCGCTGCGGGTGGTGGGCTATGGCAAGGACACGCCCAATCCGCCCGGCGGCGAGATCGTGCGCGATGCCGCTGGCAATCCTACCGGGCTGCTGCTGGCTCAGCCCAATGCCACGATCCTCTATTCCACGCTGGCCAAGGGGCCCAAGCTGCCCGAGGATTACCAGATCAATTCCACCCGCCATTTCATGCGCGAGGTCAACAGCCTGGGCGTGACCGGGGTGATCGATGCCGGGGGCGGTTTCCAGAACTATCCCGATGATTACGCCATCATCGAAAAGCTGCACGCCGACAACCAGCTTACCGTGCGCATCAGCTACAACCTGTTCACGCAAAAGCCCAAGGAAGAGCTGGCTGATTTTGCCGGCTGGGTGAAGCAGGTTTCACCGGGGCAAGGCGATGATACCTATCGCCACAACGGCGCGGGCGAGATGCTGGTCTATTCGGCCGCCGATTTCGAGGACTTCCGGGTGGAGCGCCCCGACATGCCGCCAAGCATGGAAGGCGATCTGGAGCCGGTCATCCGCCTCCTGGCCGAGCATCGCTGGCCCTGGCGGTTGCACGCCACCTATGACCAGACGATTTCGCGCGCGCTCGATGTCTATGAAAAGGTCAACCGCGATATCCCGCTGACGGGCATCAACTGGTTCTTCGACCATGCCGAGACGATCAGCGACCGCAACATCGATCGCATCGCCGCGCTGGGCGGCGGCATCGCCGTGCAGCACCGCATGGCCTACCAGGGCGAATACTTCGTCGAACGCTATGGCCACCGCGCGGCAGAGCGCACGCCGCCGATCGCGCGGATGATCGCGGCGGGCATTCCCGTGGGCGCCGGCACCGATGCCACCCGCGTGGCGAGCTACAACCCGTGGGTATCGCTCTCGTGGCTGGTCACCGGCCGTACGGTGGGCGGCATGGCGCTCTATCCCGGCGCCAACCGCGTTTCCCGCGAAAAGGCGCTGGCGATGTGGACGCACGAGAACACCTGGTTTTCCAACGAGGTGGGCAAGAAAGGCCAGATCATGGCCGGCCAGCTGGCCGATTGCGCGCTCTTGAGCGCCGATTACTTCGCCGTGCCCGAGCAAGATATCGCCCATATCCGCAGCGTGCTGACGCTGCTGGGCGGCGAAGTGGTGCACGGGCAGGGGGACTTTGCCCCGCTGGCCCCGGATCTGCCGCCGGCCATGCCCGATTGGTCGCCGGTCAACACGTTCGGCGGCTATTACCAGACCGACCAGGCACGGAACATGCTGGCCAATGCCTGCGGCTGCGCCAGCGCCTGCGGTGTCCATGGCCACGACCATGCCGCTGCGCTGGGCCAGGCCGCGCCGGTTGCCGATGTGCAAACGTTCTGGGGCGCACTGGGCTGCGGCTGCTGGGCGGTTTGACAGGAGAAACGATGATGAAGCTGCGCCTTTCCCTCGCCCTTGCGACCGCGCTGTTGACGGCCTCGGCCCCGCTGGCGGCCAAGCCGGTGCCGATGGCCGATTATGCCGTGGGCCCGCAATACGATACCACCCACGTCTATGTGCCGCAGGAGCAGTTCGACGCGTTCGTCACCGCGTTCCAGGCCACGTTTGGCGGCACCACCAGCAAGCAGGGCGAATTCCAGGTTACCCCCACGCCCAGCCTGACCAAGTCGCAACTCGTGCTCACGCCAGCAGGCACGGTTTCGGTGTTCGGGTTCAAGACGCCGATCCCCTATCCGTTTGGCGCCGAACGCACCGGCTATCTGGTCACGGACATGGACGCGGCGGTGCAGGCCGCACGCGCCGCCGGTGCCACGCGCCTGATTGAAACCTTTCCCGATCCGATCGGCCGCGACGTGGTGGTGCAGTGGCCGGGCGGCGTGAACATGCAGCTCTATTGGCACACAGCCACGCCGCACTATGCGCCGCTGGCCACGGTGCCGGAAAACCGCGTGTACCTGACCGCCGATGCCGCCGACGCGTTCATCGCGGCATGGACCCGCTTTGCCCATGGCCACGTGGTGTCTGACGACAAGACCGCGCCGGGCGCCGAGGCGGGGCTGCCGGCCCCGATCCGCCGCGTGATGATCGACAGCGGCTATGGCAAATTGACGGTGCTGGTGTCCAATGGCCAGTTGCCCTGGCCCTGGGGCCGCGACATGACCGGTTATGCCGTGCCCGATCTGGCCGCCACTCTGGCCAAGGCGACCGCCGCTGGCGTGGAAACCCTGGTGCCGGCGCGCGAAGTGGGCGGCCGCCGTGCCGCGCTGGTGCGCTTCCCGGGCGGCTACATCGCCGAAATCCACCAGAACGCGATGCGTTAAGCATCATGGTAAAACCCACGCCTGGTCGTCTCGCTGCCCCGGCCGATCCGCGCTTTGTCGATGCCATTCTCGATTGGCCGCCCACCTGGTTTGTTGCCCGGCTGCTGCTGGTTGGCGCCTATCTGGTGGGGGCGCTGGCCAAGCTGGGTGACTGGCCCGGCGCCGTTGCCGAACAGGCGCATTTCGGCATGGCGCCGCCGGCGCTGTGGGCCGGCGTGACCATTGCGGTGGAACTGATCGGCCCGGCGCTGATCCTGGTCGGCCGGCTGGTGTGGCTGGGTGCGGGGATGCTGGGCGTGTTCACGGTGCTGGCGGCCTGCCTCGCCAATCCGTTCTGGGCGCTGCAGGGGGCAGCGCGCTTTGCCGCCACCAACGCGTTTTTCGAGCATCTCGGTCTTGCCGGCGGCTTTGTCCTGGCGGCATTGGTGGCCGAACATGCGCGGCGCGAGGGGCGCATGTGAGCGTGCCCCGCGCCGGCCGGGCCGTCGTCACGGCCATGCTGGCGGCGCTTTTGCCGCAGGGGGTTGCGCACGCGCAGCAGTCGGCGGACCAGGATGCCTTGCCACGCAGCGTGATCGAGGCCTGGCGCCCGCCCACCTTGACCATCACGCGCTATACCGAAGACTGGTCGAGCCTGGCAGACCCGGCCGCCCGCCGCGCGCGGTGGACCGCGCCGCTGAAATACATTCCCGTGGCGGCGCCGCAGGTGTGGCTGTCGACCGGCCTGGAACTGCGCGCGCGGGTTGAGGCAACCCAGGGGCAGACCGCGCGCTATTGGCGGGCGATGCCCCATGCCGATCTGCACGTCGGCCGCTTTCGCGTGTTTGTTCAAGGGCTGGCCAATGCCGCGCAGGGCGTGGTCGGCGGGCCATCGCCGGTCGATCGCACCGGTGTTGATCTGTTGCAGGCCTTTGCCGATGTGACCGTGCCGATCGCGCCGGGCACCACGCTGCGCCTGGAAGGCGGGCGCCAGCTGGTCAGCCTGGGCAGCGAGCGGCTGGTCGGCACGCGCTATGGCCCCAATACGCCGCTGCCGTTCGATGGCACGCGGGCGCTGCTCGATTCCGGCTCTTATACTGCCAGCCTGTTCTACCTGGTGCCGGTCGCGGCCGGGCCGCACAGCATGGATGATCGCCGTTCACGGCAAAAGGCGCTGTGGGGGATCTATGCCACGCGCTGGCTGGGCAGCGGGCATGCCGCGCGGATCGATGCCTATGCCATGGTCTATCACGATCGCGCCGCCAGCCTGCAACAGGCCGGATTTGCCGGCGGCCTGGGTGACGAACGGCGCATTACCCTGGGCCTGCGCAGCGCCGGGCGTGCCGGGTCTGCCTATTGGGATATCGAGGCGATGGCCCAGGGCGGGCGCCTGGCCGGCGCGCCGATCCATGCCTGGTCGGTGGCGCTGCGCGCCGGGCGCCGCTTTCCGGCCTTGCCGGCCACGCCCGATCTGTCGCTCCATGTCGATCTCGCGAGTGGCGACAAGGCGCCCGCCGATGGCCGGGTCAACGGCTTCAACCCGCTGTTTCCCAAAGGCAAGTATTTTGGCGAGCTTTCGCCGCTGGGCCCGCGCAACCTGATCGATGTGCACCCCGCGCTCACGCTCGCGCTGGGTAAGCTGAACGGCGGCGCGGTGCAACTGGGTGTTACGGGCATGGCCTATTGGCGGCAAAGCCGGGGCGACGGCGTCTATGATGTGCCCGGCCGCCAGCTGCACCCCGCCACGGCCGGCCAGGCGCGCTTTCTCGGCAAGCAGGCAGAGGCGGTGGTAACCTGGCAGGCCACGCGCGAACTGGCGCTGACTGCCTCTGCCAGCCATTTCGTGCCCGGCGGCTTTCTGGTCCAGGCCGGCGCCGGCCGGCCGATCGATCTGTTTGCCGGTGAAGCTTCGTTCCGGTTCTGAAAGGGAAAGTGCCATGGACTCTCATCCGCCCCCATCGCCCCCCGTCGCCGGCGCGCCTGTGGCGGTGCGCACGCCATCGCCGCTGCCACGCCTGCTGCTGTTGCTGTCAGCCACGACCGGCTTTGTCGACGCGGTCAGCGTCCTTGGCCTGGGCAAGGTGTTTACTGCGAACATGACCGGCAACGTGGTGTTCCTGGCCTTTGCGCTGGCCCGCGCGCCGGGTTTCACACCATTGCCCTACTTGGTGGCGCTGGGCCTGTTCATGGTGGGCGCCAGCGTGGCGGGGCGGCTGTGGCGCCACGCGTCGAGCCATCCGCTGCGCTATTGGCTGCTGCGCGCGGCCTTGCTCGAAGCCGTGCTGTTCCTGGCGGCGGCGGCCGTGGCGCTAGTGCCCGGCACCGACGGCATCGTGGCGCATCCCGCCTGGGCCGTGCTGGTGATGATCGGGCTGACGGCAGGGGCCATGGGTTTTCGCAATGCCACGGTGCGCCAGCTCAAAGTGCCCGATCTGACCACCACCGTGTTGACCCTGACGATCACCGGCATTGCCTCTGACGCGGGCGGGCCCAACCTGCGCACGCGCCTTTTGGCGATCACCATGATCTTTATTGGCGCGGCGGCCGGCGCCGTGCTGGTGCTGCACACCGGGCTGGCGCTGCCGCTGGCGTTGACCGCCTTCGTGGTGCTGGGCGGAACGCTGCTGTGCCTGCGCCATCCCCTGATGGCGCTGCCGCATCGTCCCTGACGTAGCTCAGGCGCGCCAGGGAGCGATCGCGGCCTCGGCAAAGAGCACCTGCGGGCCGGTGGGCGTGGCCACCACGCCGCGCGCGCCCAGCGCGGCAAGGGCGCTTTCATCCACCACCGTGCCGGCCGGCAGCAGCAGGCGCCCATGCACGCTGCGAGCCTGGGCCAGGGCCGCCGTACCGCCCAGCGCCTGCGCCAACTCGGCCGGAACGCTGGCGGGATCGATCGCGCTGGCAAAGCTGCCGGCCTCGGTAATCGGGGCCTTGGCCGGTGCCGCGCTGGGTGCAGGCGCGCCCATGGCGGCGCGGATTTCCACCGCCACCTGATCGGCCTGCGGGCCGAGCACGACCTGCAAGGCGCGCGGAGAGGGGCGGATCAGGCCTTTGGCGCCAAGCCCACGCAGCGCGGCTTCGTCAACGCCGGCCTGATCGGCCACCACCAGGCGCAGCCGCGTGGTGCAGGCGCCCACTTCCACCAGATTGGCCGCACCGCCCAGCGCCGCGACAAAGGCCTGGCCGCGTTCGCCCGCCAGCACCGGCGCGACGCTGGTGCCCATGGGCATGTCATCGCGGCCCGGCGTCTTGAGGTCAAAGCGCAGGATCGCCCAGCGGAACACCCCGTAATAGACGCTGGCATAGACCAGCCCCACCGGGATCAGCAGCAAGGGCTTCTGCGCCTTGGAGAAATTGAGCACGTAGTCGAGCAGCCCGGCCGAAAAGCCAAAGCCCATGTGCACGCCCAGCGCCGCCATCAGCGCCATCGCAATCCCGGTCAGCACCGCGTGGAACGCATAGAGCACCGGCGCCAGGAACATGAAGCTGAACTCGATCGGCTCGGTCACCCCGGTCAGGAACGAGGTGGCGGCAAGGCTCAGCAGCATGCCGCCGGTGGCCTTGCGCCGTTCGGGCCGCGCGGTGTGATACATCGCCAGGCACGCGGCAGGCAGGCCAAACATCATCACCGGGAAGAACCCGCTCATGAACGCGCCAGCAGTCGGATCGCCGGCAAAGAAGCGGCGCAGATCGCCGGTGGTGCCGTGGTAATCGCCCAGCACGAACCAGGCGATGTTGTTGAGAATGTGGTGCAAGCCCGTCACCAGCAGCAGGCGGTTGAGCGTGCCGAAGATGAACAGCCCGATGCCGCCGCTGGCCAGCGCCGCCTCGCTCGCGGCATTGGCGCCGGCGTTGATGCTGGCAAGGCTGGCGCCCAGCAGCCCGGCCAGCGCCACGCCGGCCACCCCACTGATGATCGGCACGAACCGCCGGCCGCCGAAGAAGGCGAGGTATTCGGGCGGCTTGACCGTAGAAAAGCGGTTGTAGCCGATCCCGCCGATGATGCCTGAAACAATACCCAGCGGCACGGCAACATGATCGACCTGCGCGCTGCGCCAGGCCGCCGTCACCGCCGGGAGCGCCGCCTTGGCAACGCCCGCCACCACATCGGCCGGCACGGCCAGCAGCGCCTTGGCGCCTTCGCTCGCCACCAGGAAGCACACCACGCCGGCCAGCGGCGCGGCGCCGTTGCCATCCTTGGCAAAGCCGGTGGCCACGCCAATGGCAAACAGCAGACCGAGATTGGCAAACATGGCATTGCCCGCCGCGCTGACGAAATCGAGGCCCAGCAGATCGGGCTGGCCCAGCCGCAGAAGCAGCGCCGCCACCGGCAGCACGGCGATCGGCAGCATCAGCGCACGGCCCAGGCTTTGCAGATGTTGCAGCGCGTTGTTCACGGCTTGGCTCATTGGGTAACCCCTTCGATCATCTGTGTGGCCAGCACGCGCACTTGCGCGGCGCTCGAGGCCTGGAGCACGGCACTGGCCAGGCCCCGGCAATCCTGGGCAGACAGGGCGCGCACCAGCGCCTTGATTTCCGGCACCATCGCTGGCGCGGCGGAAAGTTCGGTTACGCCCAACCCGATCAGGATCGGCACGGCGAGTGGATCGGATGCCAGGCCGCCGCACACGCCCACCCACTTGCCGTGGCTTTGCGCGCCTTCGCAGCACAGCCCGATCAGGCGCAGCACGGCGGGATCGAGCCCGTCGATGCTGCCCGCAACCGCGGGATTGCCGCGGTCCATGGCCAGCGCATATTGCGTCAGGTCGTTGGTGCCGATCGACAGGAAATCGCATTCGGCGGCCAGGGCATCGGCCATCACGGCAGCGGCGGGTGTTTCTACCATCACGCCCAGCGGCACTGCGGCCACGCCCAGCTTGGCGGCCTCGGCATCAAGGGCAGCGCGCACGGCGCGCAGTTCCTCGACCCGCGCGATCATCGGCGCCATGACCTTGACCGCGCCTGCCGCTGCCCCGGCGCCGGCGCGCAGCACGGCGCGCAACTGCGGCACCAGCATCTCGCGCTGGGCCAGCCCCACGCGGATGCCGCGCAGGCCCAGCGCGGGGTTTTCCTCTGCCGCCATTGGCAGATAGGGCGCCGGCTTGTCTCCGCCGATATCGAGCAGGCGGATGATCAGCGGCCGCCCGTCCAGTGCCTGGGCAATGGCGGTGTAATCGGCGGTCTGCTCCTCTTCATCGGGCGCGCTGGCGCGATCGAGGAACAGGAATTCGGTGCGCAGCAAGCCGCAGCCTTCGGCGCCACTGGCTACGGCCGGGGCGGCCTCGCTGCGCTTGCCGAGGTTGGCGCAGACCTCGATCCGCAGGCCATCGCTGGTGCGACCCTCGAGACCCGACGCGGCCTGCGCGGCAGCCTTGCGTGCCTGGCGCCGCGCCGCTTCGGCCTGGGCCGTGGCCCAGGTGGTGGCATCGGGATCGACCGTCAGCGTGGCGCCCGTGGCATCGAGCAGCAGCGGCGTGCCCGGCGCGATCGACAGCACGCGCGGCCCGGCCGCGACCAGCGCGGGGATGCCCTTGCTGGCGGCGATGATCGCCACATGCGAGGTAGGCCCGCCCTGCGCAGTAACCAGGCCAGCCACTTGCGCGGGTGAAAGCACCGCGACTTGCGAAGGCACGAGATCGCGCGCGATCACGATCGCCGCCTCGGGCAGCGATACGGCGGGCGGTTCCTGGCCAGCCAGGTGCCATTGCAGTTGCCATTCCAGATCGATGAAATCGTCGGCGCGTTGGGCGATATGCGGATCGGGCGCGGCGCGCAGCGTGGCGGCGCGGGCCTGCATCGTGCGCTGCCAGGCCAGGCTGGCGCTGTCACCACGCGCCATGGCATCGCCGACGCTTTCCAGGATGTCTTCGTCGTCCAGCAAGTGGCGATGGGCGGTCAGGATCGCGGCCTGCTCGCTGCCGGCCTGTTCCTGCGCGCGCTGTTCCAGGGCCGCGCGAAACGCAGCGAGGGCCTGGGTGAAGCGGGCGATTTCGGCGCCGGCATCGCCGCTGGCACGGGCGGTGCGCGGCGGTTCGGGGCGTTCCAGCCAGGCCGCCTGGCCAATGGCATAGCCGGCCGCAGCAGTTACTGCCATCAGCCGCTCGCCCGGCGCGATCGGGCTGGTGTCGGTGCTTTCGGCCACCGCTTGTGCCGGCGCGGGCGCGGATTGGCCCAGCGGGCGCAATTCGCCCATGCCGGTGGCGATCAGGTCGGCCAGGGCCTCGATCACGGCCGCTGCGGCCGGGCCGCTGGCCAGAAGCGTCAATGCATCGCCATGGCGCAGGCCCAGGGCCATCACCGCGCTGGGGCTGCGCAACCGGCACGGTGTGGCGTTTGGCGTGGCGGCCGGCACGATGCGCACATCGGCGTCATAGCTCTTCGCCAGTTCAGCCAGCCGCGCGGCAGGGCGGGCGTGCAGGCCATGCGCCAGCGGCAGGCGCAGCGTGGCCTGCGCCGTGGCGGCAAAGGCAGCAGCGGGCGCGGCGCTTTCAGCTTGCGCGGAACCCAGCACCAACAGCGGCGCGCCACGGGCGATGCGGCCGGGCGCGGCGCGCTCGATCACGGCGTGGCCGGCGGTTTCGGTGATCACGATCGGGGTGATCATGCCTTTGACGCGCGGCGCCACCGTCCCCAGGTCCACGCTGATCAGCCGGTCACCGGCAGCCACGGTATCGCCGGCCTCGACATGGGCGACAAAGCCCTCGCCATTAAGGCGCACGGTTTCCAGCCCGATGTGCATCAGCACTTCGACCCCGCCGGCCAGGCGCAGCGTGATGGCGTGGCGGGCGGCGTGAACCGACACCACCGTGCCATCGGCGGGGGCATGCAGCGTGCCATCGAGCGGATCGATCGCCATGCCATCGCCCAGCAGCCTTTGCGCAAAGACTGGATCGGGCACATCGTCGAGCGGAGAGAGCCAGCCATCGAACGGCGCGGCAAGGATCAGGCTGGACATGGGCTGCATCAGCTTTCTTCTGGGGCTTTGTTCAGGCAGGCCGTGGCAGGGGGGGCAGCATCGCTGGCGCGCCACCTGCCACGCAGATCAGATCACGGCGCCGCCGCCGATCCAGCACTGCACCGGCTGCAGGGCGGCGTCCAGCCACACCATATCGGCGCGCTGCCCGGTGGCCAGGGTGCCGATCTCGTCGGCCAGGCCCAGGAACGCGGCCGGCGTCGCGCTGGCCATGCGGCTGGCCATCGGCACGTCAGCGCTGGTCAGAGCCACCATCGTGCGCACCGCGCCCGCCATGTCGAGGCTGGAGCCGGCCAGCGTGCCGTTCTCGTCCTGGCACACGCCATCGGTCACGGTGATGGTACGGCCGTTCAACTCGAACGAACCGGCGCTCATCCCCACGCTGGGCATGGCGTCGGTCACCAGCATCAGCCGCTCGGTGCCTTTCATGCGCAGCGCGATTTCCAGCGCCGGCCCGGCCACGTGCACGCCATCGGCAATGATGCCGCACCACACCGCATCGTTGAGCAGCGCGGCGCCCACCATGCCCGGCGCCCGGTGCAGCAAGGGTGACATGGCGTTATAAAGGTGCGTCACCCCGGTCAGCCCGGCGGCAAAGCCGGCCTGCGCCTCGGCAAAGGTGGCGTTGGTATGGCCCGCGCTGATGATCACGCCGGCCGCGCGCAGACGTTCCAGCGCCTGCGGTTCCACCTGTTCGGGCGCGATGGTCAGCATGACCTTGCCGCGCCGCGGGCGGCACAGTTCGACCAGCAGGTCTTCATCCAGATGGCGGATCAGCGCCGGATCGTGCACGCCCTTGCGCACGGCATTGATGAACGGCCCTTCAATGTGCAGGCCGACGATGCCGGGCAGGCCCTGGGCAATGGCGGCATCGACCACGTCGAGCGCTGCGGAAATCGCCGCCGGCGTATCGGTGATCAGCGTGGGCATCAGGGCCGTGGTGCCAAAACGCGCGTGCGCCTGGGCAATCGTCGCCAGCCCTTCAACCGTGATATCGTTGTTGAGCAGCGCGCCGCCACCGCCATTGACCTGGCTATCGACAAAGCCAGGCAGCAACCAGCCGCCGTCGAGATCAACCACGGTGCCATCAACCGGCACATCGGCCGCAATATCCGCGATGCGCCCGGCCTCGATCTGCACCGTAGCCGAAGGAACGATGCGATCACCCAGCAGGATATGGCCGTTGGTAAACGCCAGAACGGTCATCGCGTGCGGGTCACTTTCGCCAGAAACGGAGGCTCGTCGGGATTGAAGCCCCGGCTGATGGATAGCGCATTGACCATGCGATAAAAGCTCGCAATGCGCAGCAGCGGCGCGATCGCCTCGTCGGCAGCCACGGCGGGCAGCACGGTCAGGTTCGGCCCGGCGGGAACGGCTTCAGGCTCGGGCGTGGCCAGGAATACCTGCGCACCGCGTTCGGCGAAATCGGCGCAGACCTGGCGCACGTCGGCCCCGGCCTGGCCGCCGATGTCGAAACCCAGCACCGGGAAACCATCGCGCACGATCGCCATCGGGCCATGGCGCACTTCGGCAGAGCTGAACGCTTCGCCATGCAGGCCGCTGGTTTCCTTGAGCTTGAGCGCGGCTTCCTGCGCGATCGACAGGCCATAGCCGCGGCTGATCAGGAACAGGTTGGTGGCATCCTGCAGGCCGGCGCGGGCGGCGTCCCAATCCAGGGCAAAGCTTTCATCGAGCGCGGCGGGCAGGGTGGCCAGGGCCGCATTCAGCGCTTCGTCCTGGCTCCACGCGGCAACCAGCGCGGCAATGCCGGCCAGCGAGGTGATGAACGACTTGGTCGCCGCCACCGAGATTTCCGGCCCGGCGCACAGCGGCAGGGCCACGTCGGCCATCTGCGCCAGGGGTGATTGATCGTTGTTGACCAGGGCCACCACCAGGGCGCCAGCGGCTTGATAGCGCTCTACGGTGGCGAGCATGTCGGGGCTGTGGCCCGACTGCGAAATGGCGATGCACAGCGGCGCGTTGCCGGCCGCGGCGCGCATCGGCGCATCATAGAGCGACACGGTGGAGAACGCCGCCGAGGCAGTCGGCACGCCGAGCAGCGTTTCGATCATGTACTTGGCATAGGTTGCGGCATGGTCCGACGATCCGCGCGCACAGGTCAGCACCAAAGACGGCGGCGCCTGGCGCAGCCGCGCGCCCAGGTCTGCCAGGGCCTGCGCATTGTGGGCCATGAAGCGGGCAACCGCCGCGCCGGCCTCGGCCGCTTCGCGGTGCATCCAGGTGGCCGTGGCGCCTGCGCCCGGTTCAGGGGAACTTGTGGGCGTGATCAACTTGGCCTCCACGCAATAACCTTTCGGGTTGGTTGAACGATGGGATCGTGGTCTGTCGCGTGCCCTACCGGCAGCACCGTGCAAGACAGGTTTGTTATACATGCCAGGCAAATGAGTGCAATGGTAGCAAATAGGTATTTTTTTGTCCTTGCGCCGTCTCCCGCACTATATGGCGAAAGCCTTGGTTTCGCTGCAAAGGGGTGGGGCCAAGCCGCTTTCGCATGCGTTGTCGAAACTCTGCAAAGCGCAGCGGCACAAGCGGCATTTTGTGGGAAGGCGTGCGAACTTACATAACTGATTTATATAAATACCATGACAAATGAGCATGGGGGCTGGCGTCGTCCCGCATACGGTCAGCGGATCGCCAGCGCGGTCCTGCGGGACGAAAGGAGCCATCATGCGCCGACCCAGCCGTGCAATCGGCCCTGCAATGGTATCACATGCAATTTGCCTGTCGTGTCGGCCAGCGGAGTCTGAGGCGCCGTTCCGCGTGGCTTTCCGCAGCTCTCGCCCGCGCGCTGTGCGGGTGTGGAAACGATACCAATTTGCCGCCAGAATCATGGGCCTGGGCGATGCCTAATAACGGCGTGCCGCCTGGCTGCGTAGTCCGGCGCATCGCCGCTTTACGCCGCCTTCAGCGCGCCCGGCTAGATCAGCGGGCCTGCCCAGGCATGGTAAAGGCGAGGATTTATGGCCGGCTCAACATTCTTCATCGGGTCGCTCGACCCCACCTATCGCGACATCGCCCGGGTCGAGGCTGCGCTCGCCAGCGGTGATCTCGGTGCCCGGTTGGCGGTTCCGTTCGGCAATCGCCGCTCCGCCGCCCTGGCCGAGGCGATCAACCAGCTGCTCGACAGCGCCACTGCCCCTGCGCGCGATCTGGGCGCGGCGGTACAGGCCATGGCCAGCGAGCATGCACGCGGCGATATCGACGCGACCATCGCTGCCGATCGCTTCAAGGGCGAATTGCACCAGGTTGCCGGCGCGATCAACGCCATGGTGGGCGAACATATCGCCGTGAAGAAAAAGGCCATGGCCTGCGTCCAGGCGATCGGCGTGGGCGATTTCAACGCGCCGCTCGAAGCCTTCCCCGGCAAGAAAGCCTTCATCAACGAGGTGATCGAAACCCTGCGCGGCAACCTTATTGGTCTGATCCGCGACATGAACGCGATGAGCGCAGCGCACGACCAGGGCGATATCGATGTGGTCCTGCCGATGGAGCGGTATCACGGCGATTTCGCCACGATGGCGCAGGGCATCAATACGATGGTGGGCGAACATATTGCCGTCAAGAGAAAGGCCATGGCCTGTATCAAGGCGTTTGGCGAAGGCGATTTCGATGCGCCGATCGAGCAGTTCCCCGGCAAGAAGGCCTTCATCAACGACAATATCGAAGGGCTGCGCCGCAACCTGCGCGCGATCACCGGCGAGATCGGGCAGTTGATCAAGGCCTCCACCGTGGGCGAGCTGACCCGGCGTGGCGAGGCGCAGCGCTTTTCCGGCGATTTTGCCGGGCTGATCCAGGGCATCAACAGCATGCTCGACGCGATCCTGCTGCCCATCGCCGAAGGCAACCGCGTGCTCGCCAATGTCAGCGAGGGTGATCTGCGCGAAAAGGTGGACATCGCCTGCGAAGGCGATCACCAGCGCATGAAGAACGCCATCAACGCCCTGGTGGACAATCTGCGCACTTTTGCCGGCCAGATCAGTGACGCCAGCGAAACCGTCTCGTCGAGCAGCCAGGAACTCGCCGCGAGTTCGCAACAGGTTTCCCAAGGCGCGGCAGAGCAGGCGGCCGCGAGCGAGCAGGCTTCTTCCGCGATGGAAGAGATGGCTGCCAACATCAAGCAGAACGCCGACAATGCCGCCCAGACCGAAAAGATCGCTCGGCAATCGTCCAAGGATGCCGAAAGCTCGGGCGTGGTGGTCAGCCGCGCGGTCGAAGCCATGCGCACCATTGCCGACAAGATCGGCATCGTCCAGGAAATCGCCCGGCAGACCGACCTCTTGGCGTTGAATGCTGCGGTCGAGGCCGCACGGGCCGGCGAGCATGGCAAGGGCTTTGCCGTGGTGGCAAGCGAAGTGCGCAAGCTGGCCGAACGCAGCCAGACTGCCGCTTCGGAAATCGGCGCGGTTTCTGCCGATACCGTCAAGGCCGCGACCGAGGCGGGCGACATGCTCGGCCGCCTGGTGCCCGATATCCGCCGCACCGCCGAACTGATCAGCGAGATCAGCGCCGCCTGCCGCGAACAGGATATCGGCGCGGCGCAGATCAACCAGGCGATCCAGCAGCTTGACCAGGTGACCCAGCAGAATGCCGGCGCTTCGGAACAGGTTTCGGCCACCTCGGAACAACTGGCCGAGCAGGCGGACGAATTGCAGGCCAGCCTTGGGTATTTCACGCTTGATGCCATCCCGCGCGCGGCACGCCCGGCCGGCGGCGCGCGCGGCGGCAAGGCACGGGCTAAGCCGCCCATCGCCAACCCGGCCGCCCCGCGCGCGCGGCCAGCGCCCCCGGCGCGCATGCCACGGCTGACCGCCGCGGCGGGATCGCTGGGTGATCAGCAGGCCCGGCTCCAAGGCTTTGCACTTGATCTGTCGGCTGGCGGCATGGACGAGGATGACGCCGCGTTCGGCTGACCTGCGGTTCGATTTAGGGCGGGGGCGTAGCGGATGGTTGCGCCCAATCGCGCCGCGTTGCATGGTAGCGATATCAGCGCAATTGCCCCTGCCGATCGGACCGCCCCATGACCAAGCTGCCTCTTGCGTCGTTTCTTGCCGTGCTTGCCTGCCTGATGCCGGGCTGCCACGCCGCAGCGGCGCCCGATCCGCTGGCGCCCACTGGCCGGTGGAGCGCCAACACGCGCGGGCAAGCCGCCAAGCCGCCGATGGGGTGGAACAGCTGGAATGCCTTTGGCGCGGCGGTCGATGAAACCAAGCTGATGGCCTCGGCCCGCTTGCTGGTCGACAGTGGCCTGGCGGCCAAGGGCTATCGCTATGTCGATATCGACGATGGCTGGTGGCTCAAGCGGCGCATGCCCGATGGCCGCATGCTGGTGCGCACGGCCAACTTCCCGTCTGCCACAACGGCCGATGGCGGCACCTCCTTGCGCCCGTTGACCGATCGGCTGCATGCCATGGGCCTGAAGGCCGGAATCTATTCCGACATTGGCCGCAACACCTGCAGCCAGGTGTTCGGCGGCGCGGATGCGCCCAATCTGCCCGAAGGCACCCAGGCCGAGCGCGAAACCGGCCTCTATGGCCACGTCGAGCAGGATATCGCGCTCTATTTCCACGAGTGGAATTTCGACCTGATCAAGGTGGATGGCTGCGGCATCCGCGGGCTTGGGCCAGACAATCCGCGGGTCAAGGCCGGGCTCTATCGCCCGCTCGGGCCGGTGATCGATTTCGATGACCTGCCACGCACCGACATTGCCGAAGTGCGCCGGCTTTATGGCGCGGTGGCCGATGCCCTGGCGCGCACCCGCCCGGCGGGCGACTATGTCCTGTCGCTGTGCCTTTGGGGATCGGCCGACGTGCGCAGTTGGGGCAAGGACATCGGCAACATGAGCCGCACCAGCGAGGACATTTCGCCCACCTGGGCGCGGATGTTGCACAACCTCGATACCACGGCGCGGCGCGCGCTCTATGCCCATCCCGGCAGCTGGAACGATCCCGACATGCTGTTCATCGGCAAGGGCGAATTCGATGCCGCGCATATGGTGGAGGCGCGCTCGCACCTGGCGCTGTGGGCCATGCTCAATGCCCCGCTGCTGATCGGGATGGACCTGCGCCAGGCCACGCCCGACCAGATCGCGCTGCTCGGCTGGGCCCAGGCGATTGCGCTCAACCAGGATCGCGCCGGCAACCAGGCCGTGCTCGCCTATGACAGCGCGGAAGTGCAGATTTACGTCAAGACGCTGGCCGATGGCACCAAGGCGGTGGCCCTGCTCAACCGCAGCGATGCGCCGACCCACGCCACCTTGACGGCCGAGCATGCCAAGCTGACCGGAACGATCGCCACGACCGACCTGTGGACCGGCAAGACCGGCAGCTTCACCGGCGAAATCACTGTGCCGCTTGGCCCGCATGAAACCGTGCTGCTCAAGCTGGTGGGCCGCCATCGCCTGGCCAATGGTCTCTATCTTTCGGAAATGCCGGGCAGTGTGAATCCGGCGATCGATGGCGTGGTGCAGCCCCAGCCCGATCCGCTGGTTCATCGCGGCTTGCTGCCGTGGAACGATACGCGCGGGGGCGGCGAGCATCCGCGCTATGGCGGCTGGGGCGGGGCGGCGGTCGATACCGGCCCCTATGGCCAGGAGTTGCAGGCCGGCCACGAAAAGCTCGATACCGGGATCGGCATCCTGGCTGGATCGCGCCTGGAAGTGCGCAACGCCGGCCATGCCCGCTTCACCGCGCGCGTCGGGGTGGATGATGCGGCCTGGGGCAACAGCGGCGCGGTGACGTTCCTGGTCTATGGCGATGGACGCTTGCTGGCGCAGTCCGCACCGCTGCACGCGGGCCATGCGCTGGTGCCGCTTGCGGCCGATGTGCGCGGCGTGCATCTGATCGAGCTGATCGCCCGCCCGGAAAATGCCAGCGTGGCGTCCGATCCGGTGGTGTGGGGAGAAGCTGCCCTGCTCAATTGAACGGCATCGTTCCGTTTTCGCGTGGGGCTGTCATTCTTGCCGCAGAGCCTGAAGATCGATGCCCAGCTTGTTGATCTTATAGTAAAAGGTCTTGCGCGGCAGGCCTAGCGTGGCGATCGCCGTGGCAATGCGTCCTTGGGCGGCGCGCACGGCGGCGATGATCGCCTCGCGCTCGAACGCATCGACGCGGTCTGCCAAGGGTTGCGGGGCAGGCGCAGCATTGTCACTGCTGTCGGGCGTGACCAGGCCCAGCACGAACTGCTGGGCAAAGCGGGCCAGTTCGTGGGCGTTGCCGGGCCATGCGTGATGATCGAGCCGATCCTGCACGGCGGGCACCAGGCGTGGCACTGGCAGCCGGGCGCGGGCAGCGGCCTCTTGCGCGAAGTGGGCAAACAATAGCGGAATATCCTCGCGCCGGGCACGCAGCGGCGGGATGGCGATGCGCATGCCGGCAATGCGGTGCAGCAGGGCCGGGGGCAGGGGGGCGGCCGCCTCGCTGCCTTGGCCGCCCGCGCCGGCCGTGGCAATCACGCGCAGGTCAAGCGGCACCGGCGCCTTGCCCGGCACGGCCAGGGCACGCTCTTCCAGCACGGGCACGAGCAGGTTGTGAAAGCGGCTGCTGGCGCCGTCGATATCGTCGAGCAGCACGGTGCCATAGCTGGCGTGAATCAGGCTGGCCCCGCCCGACAGCGAGAATATCTCGTCCTCGAGCGCGGGTGCCAGACCGGCGCAGTTGATCGTGGCCAGGCGGTGGCGTCGGCGCTTGCCGCCCTGGTGGATCAACCGCGCCAGCAGTTCCTTGCCGGTGCCGGTTTCACCCTCGATCAGCAGGTCGAGATCGGCATCGGCGAGCGTCGGAATCATGTCGCGCAGGCGCCGGATGGCCGGGGAGGCGCCGATCAGCGCGCTGCCGCCGCTGTCTTGCGCCAGGGCCTGAAGCCGGCGGTTTTCCAGGGCCAGGGCGCGGGCATGGGCGGCGCGCTCTGCCGCCGCGATCAGGGCCTCTGCGGCAAAAGGCTTGGTCAGGAAATCCCAAACGCCTGCCTTTAGCGCATCGACCGCCATGCCAACGTCGCCATGCCCGGTGATGAGGATCACCGGCAGTTCGGCATCGCGGGCATGCAGCGCGCGGAACAGGTCTATGCCCGAAAGGCCGGGCATGCGCACGTCGCTGATCACCAGGCCGGGCCAGGCAGCACCCACCGCCGCCAGCGCTGCGGGCGCGTCGGCAAAGGCTTCCACGGTAAAGTCGGCCAGGCGCAGCAGTTGCGCGGTGGAGGCGCGCAGATCCTCGTCGTCTTCGACCAGGGCGATCAGGCGGGCAGGTTCTGCCACCGGCTATTCCGCCACGGCCAGACTGATGCGGAAACAGGCGCCTGCAGGGCCGGGCACGTGGACCAGGCTGCCGCCGAATTCTTCCATGATGTCCTTGGCGATCACCAGCCCCAGGCCAAGGCCCATCGGCCGGCTGGTGGCAAAGGGGGTGAACAGCCGCGCGGCGATATCGGGGGCAAGGCCGGGGCCATTGTCGGCGATGTCCACGTCGACCATCGCGCCATCGCGGCGGATATCCAGGCGGATCGCCGGATCGGCGGTGCCGGCCAGCGCCTCGATCGCGTTTTGCAGCACGATCACCAGCACCTGTTCCAGCCGGGTCTTTTCCGCCCGTACCTGCCAGGCCGGATCGGGCGCGGGAAGGGACAGCGCCACGCGGCCCAGTTGTTCTTTCAGGATCAGCCGCGCGCCATCGATCGCCTCGGCCAGGGGCACTGCGCCATCGCCCCGGCTGCCCTTGCGGGCAAAGCCGCGCAGATGCTCGGTCACGGCGCCGATGCGATCGGCCAGGCGGGTGATCGCCGCCAGGTTGTGCGCAACTTCGGCGCTCTCGCCGCGGTTGAGCAGCAGCGTGGCGCTGGCGGCATAGTTGCGGATCGCGGCGACAGGTTGCGCGGTTTCGTGGGCGACACTGGCAGTAACCTGGCCCAGCGTGGCCAGGCGGTTGGCCTGGCGCAGCCCTTCGCGCAGTGTGGCGGCGCGGGCTTCGGCCGCGGCGCGCTCGTGTATTTCGCTGCGCAGTTCAGCTGTCGCCTGGGCCACCGCGCTTTCCAACTGGGCAGTGCGGCGGCGCCGTTGACGGGCGCGCTCCACCAGCGCGGCGGCCACGGCGCCGATCAGCAGCACGATCAGCGCGGTGATCGCCTGGGCCACGCGCACGGCGGGATAGACCGCGCCGGCCAAGGGCAGCGCCAGGTTGACCCGCCAGCCCGCCGCATCTGGCGCCGTCGCGACCGCAAGGTGCGGCGTATCGGTGCCGGCGGGCACCACCATGCCGTCGCGGGCCAGGGCAAAGGGCGCCGTGGGCAGGGCTGCCACACCCAGCGACAGCCGTTCGACCCGCGCCAGGCCAGGATCGAGCGGGGCTGTTGCGGCAAAGCGCCAGGCCGGGCGGCTCGCCACCACGATCACGCCGGCGCGATCGGTGACATACGTAATGCCGCCCGCGCGGCGCCACGCGCTTTCGATGCCGTCGAACTCCAGCTTGACCACCACCACCGCCGCCCCGCCGGCGGCGCGGGTGGCGAGGTAGAGCCCAGGCCGGTGGCTGGCAGTGCCCAGGGCAAACTGCTGTGCCTGCCCGGTTTGCAGGGCCTGCTGGAAATAGGGGCGGAAGGTGTAGTCGCGCCCCATGAAGCTGTGCGGCTGGCGCCAGTTGCTGGCGCCAAAGGCCATGCCCTGGCGATCGATCACATAGATCGCCGCCGCGCCGAATTCCTGGGCCAGTGCCTCCAGCTTGCGGTTGAGCGCGGCTTGCGCTGCCGGGGCGGGCGCATGGCCAGCGACAGGCGTGGCGGCCACCAGGTCCCGGTCATCAGCCAGCGCGCGCGGCAGCAGGCGGAACCGCGCGATTTCGCTGGTGAGCAGCGCCTGGCGCAGCCGCAGGTCTTGCCCGGCGCGCGTTTCCAGCCGGGCCAGCATGACATGGCGCGTGATCGCGCCGGCCACCCCGGCCGCCGCCATGGCCACCAGCACGGCGGCCACCAGCGCCATCGCCACGGCGCGGAATCGGTTCAAACTACCCACGCCAGACGCATAGCATGATGTGTCAAAATCTGCACATCGGGATTTTCGAGTGTGCCGATTTCTGGACAAAGAATGCCATCGCGATTTGGCAAGATTCTGAAAAAGCGTCACTTATATGGGCCGTAGCAAAAGCTTTCGGTGGGCAGGGCCGCCGCCTATGGTAATGGCCGAGCAGGACCGAGCAGCGCGCCCTGCCGAGAGGACGAAAGGCTTTCCCACGATGAACCTCGCTGTCACCACTCCGTCTGCGCCCGTGGCCGGGCAGGGGCCACAGCGGCCTCGCAAGTGGTATCGCCACCTCTATGTCCAGGTCTTGACCGCGATTGCCGCGGGTGTGCTGCTGGGGCATTTCTATCCGGCGGCGGGCGAAGCGCTCAAGCCGCTGGGCGATATGTTCATCAAGCTGGTCAAGATGGTGATCGCCCCGGTGATCTTTCTCACCATCGTCACCGGGATTGCCGGCATGCGCGATCTGGCGGCAGTGGGCCGCGTGGCGGCCAAGGCCTTTGCCTATTTCCTGTTCTTTTCGACGCTGGCGCTGATCGTGGGCCTCATCGTGGCCAATGTGCTGCGGCCGGGGGCGGGGCTGAATATCAACCCCGCCACGCTCGATGCCGGCAAGGTGGCGGATTATGCCGCCAAGGCGCACGAAAGCACGATCGTGGGCTTTCTGGGCGCGATGATCCCGGACACGTTCCTTTCGGCGCTGACGCAGGGCAATATCCTGCAAGTGCTGGTGGTGGCAGTGCTGTTCGGCATTGCCCTGGCCTCGGTCGGCGATCGCGGGCAGCGCGTGCTCGATCTGCTCGAAGACGTTTCGGGCGTGGTGTTCAAGCTGGTGTCCATCGTGATGAAGGCGGCGCCGATCGGTGCCTTTGGCGCCATGGCATTCACCATCGGCAAGTATGGCGTGGGCAGCCTGGCCAATCTCGCGCAGCTGGTGGCGGCGTTCTATGTCACTTCCGCGCTGTTCGTGCTCGTGGTGCTGGGCGTGGTGGCGCGGCTGGCGGGCTTTTCGATCCTGCGCCTGATTGCCTATCTGCGCGAAGAGCTGCTGCTGGTGCTGGGCACCTCGTCTTCGGAAAGCGCGCTGCCCGCGCTGATCGAGAAGATGGAGCGGGCCGGCTGTTCCAAGACCGTCGTCGGCCTGGTCGTGCCGACCGGCTACAGCTTCAATCTCGATGGCACCAATATCTACATGACGCTAGCCGCGCTGTTCATCGCGCAGGCGTGCAACGTGGAATTGACGCTGGGGCAGCAACTGCTGCTGCTGGGCGTGGCGATGCTCTCGTCCAAGGGCGCGGCCGGGGTTACCGGCGCGGGCTTCATCACGCTGGCCGCCACGCTGTCGATCGTGCCGAGCGTGCCGGTGGCGGGCATGGCGCTGATCCTGGGCATCGACCGCTTCATGTCGGAATGCCGCAGCCTGACCAACTTCATCGGCAATGCCGTGGCCACCGTGGTCGTCTCGCGCTGGGAAAACGCGCTCGATCATGAACGCCTCGACGCCGCGCTGCATGGCCGTTCGCTGCCTGCCGCGGTGGAACAGGCGCACGCTGCCTAAGCAGCGGCGCATCTAGGGAGAGAAACCATCATGGACCTGCGTTTTTCGCGGCTGCGAGCCGCCACGGCCCCGCTTTGCCTGCTTTCCGGCACCCCGGCCCTGGCCGAAACCACCGCCGAACCGGCTGGCGAAGCCCAGCGCAAGAGCTACCCGGCCGCCTATAATGGCGATGCGGCGGCGGCACCGGGCGGCTATGCCCTGTCACGCTGGGCAGAGGATTGGCGGGTGATGCAGAACCCAGCCAAGCGCGACGATCCGCTCGACCGGCTCAAGTTCATCCCGCTCGATGACGATGGCGATGTCTATCTCACGGTCTCGGGCGAATTGCGCCTGCGCATGAACCTGACGACGAACCCCAACTTGCGCGATGCCCAGGCGCAGCGGCAGGATATCAACCGCGAAACGCTGGGCGCCGATCTGCATATCGGGCCACACCTGCGCTTCTATGGCGAGATTTCGCATGGCGGCATCGGTGGGCGTAACCTGGGCGTTCCGGCGGCCACGCTGCGCAACGACCTGGTTCTGCTCCAGCATTTCGTCGAAGTGGGGGCAGACATCGGCAGCGCCGAGGTTGGCGCGCGCTATGGCCGGCAGGAATTTACCGACGGGCCCAATATCCTGGTTTCCCAGCGCGACAACAACACCATCCGCTATACCCTCAACGGCTTTCGCGGCTGGGTGCGCGGGGCCAAGGCGCGGCTGACGGTGTTCGATCTCAAGCCCACGGCCTATGGCGACCTGGGCACCGATGATGACGTGATCGATCCCGCGCGGCGTTTCTCCGGGGTGACGGCGGGGTTTGTCCTGCCCAAGACCACGCTGGGCGGCTCGCAGCTCTATCTCGATCTGTTTGCCTGGCGGCGGCGCAACCTGGTGGGCACCTGGGGCGGGCGGATCGGCCCGGCCACGCGCTATTACGCCGGGGCGCAGCTGCGCGGCGATGTCGGGCGGCTGGGGCTGGACTGGTCGGTCAACCACCAGTGGGGCACGTTCATGAACCAGGGCATCGATGCCTGGCAGGCGTTCCTGGCGCAGACCTGGCGGATCGGCAACGGCCCGGCCAAGACCGCGCCGCGCATTGGCGTGCATGTCGACTATGCCAGCGGCGGCGGTGGCTATGGCCAGGGCAAGCTGCGCAATGCCTATGCCCCGTTCGGCAACAACATCTATTTCAGCTATCAGCTCTATCTCACCCCGTCGAACCTGGTGGCGGTGACGCCGAACGCCAGCTTCACCCCGTTTCGCAATGCGCGGATCAGCGCGGAATACGAACTGGCCTGGCGCGATGATGTGCACGACGCGGTCTATCGCGCCAATGGCCAGCCCTTTGCCGGCACGCAGAACGGGCGCGGGCGCAAGATTGCCGATGTGGTGCGCGCGCAGATGGTGTGGAACGCCACGCCGCGCCTGACGCTGACCGGCCGCTATGAGCACCTGATGGCGCGCGCGGCATTGACCGATGCCGGCTATCGCAGTTCGGATTTCATTGCTGGCTGGATCAGCTACCGGTTTTGAACCGCTGCGTTGGCGGGCATGATTGCCAGCGATGATCAGGGGGTATAGCTGGGCCATATTCCCCAATCTTCGTGGAGCATGCCCCCCATGAAACAGGCCGCACTCACCCTTTTGCTGTCAGTGGCCCTGCCCGCTGCCGCCCTGGCCCAGGATGGCGCCGGCGTGCCGGTTCCGGCCAACCAGGCCGCCGGGTTTGACCGCATTCGCGAGGGCGATCTGCGCGCCGATCTGGGCCTGGTGGCGTCGGATGCATTGCAGGGGCGCATGTCGTTGCAGCCCGGTGACGATGCCACGGTGCAGTGGGTCGCGGCCGAATTTGCCAAGGCGGGCCTCGAACCGGCGGCGCAGGACGCCGCTGGCGCGCCGAGCTTCCTGCAAAGCGTGCCGCTGGTGGAATACCGGCCCAATGCGGCGGCCAATTTCGTGGCGCTGCGCAGCGGCAATGCCACGCGCCGCTGGCAGGCGCCGCATCTGGTGGGCGGCTATCGCGATGACGTCGATATCACCGCGCCCCTGGTTTTTGCCGGCTATGGCATCACCGCCCCTGGCGTGAGCTATGACGATTATCGCGGGATTGACGCCAAGGGGCGGATCGTGGTGGTGTTCGAGCACGAGCCGCAGGAAAACGATCCGGCCTCGCGCTTTGGCGGCACGGGCAACACCCGCTATGCCACCAACCGGGTCAAGGCCTTGAACGCCCAGGCCCATGGCGCGCTGGCGCTGGTCGTGATGGCCGAGCCCAACCGCAAGCATCCCTCGAATTTCGACCGCATGATGCGCATTGGCGGCAGCGCCAAGCGCACGCCGCCGATCCCGGCGCAGGCCCTGGTTGACGACGCGCTGCATATTCCGGTGATCACCGTGGATGATGAGGCCGGGGCCGCGCTGCTGGCCGGCACGGGGCAAAGTGCCAGTGCGCTGCAGGCCGCGATCGACCGCGCGCTGGTGCCGCAATCGCGCGCCGTGCCCGGGGCTGAGGTAACGCTCCACCTGGAAAACACCGTGCGCTCGCGTGGGACCACCTGGAACGTGGCCGGGCTGCTCAAGGGATCGGACCCCACGCTGGCGCCCGAAACCGTGATCATCAGCGCGCATCACGATCACGACGGGTCCAGCGGTCCGGAAATCTGGCACGGCGCCGATGACAACGGCTCGGGCACGGTGGGCGTGGTCGAACTGGCGCGCGCGTTCATGGCCAATGGCGCGCGGCCGCGCCGATCGATCCTGTTCACGGTGTTTGCCGCCGAAGAGCGCGGGCTGCTTGGTGCCTATTACATGGCCGCCCATCCGCTGCGCCCGCTGGCGACGACGCGCGCGATGATCAATTTCGACATGATCGGCCGCAACGAGGCGCCAAGCGACCAGACTACCGGGCTGATCGACATTCCCGCCGATACCACCAACCGCCTCAACCTGATCGGCGCGGCCTATAGCCCGGATTACGCCCGCACCGTGGCCGAGGCCAACCGCAGTGTCGGGCTGGTGCTCGATGATCGGTTCGACCACGAAAACGCGCTCAACGTGTTTTTCCGCAGCGACCAGTTTCCCTTCGTGCTCAACAACATTCCCGCGTTCTGGTTCTTCACCGGTTTCCATCCCGATTATCACCACACCACTGACACGGCCGACAAGATCAACTACGGCAAAATGACGCGCATCCTCAAGCTGACCTATCTTTCTGCCTGGCGTTTTGCCGACGAGGCGACGCCGCCCGCCTTCGTCGCCGATCCGCCCGGCAAGCGTTGATCGGCAAGCCCAAAGCCAGCCAAAGGGGCGGGGTTTCAAATCCGGCCATGGTGCCTATATCGCGGGCAAGCATAAGGCTGGCGGGGTTGCCCGTGGCCTTTCCCGTTGCTGCGCGCCCCGCTTCCCGGCGATGGTGGTGCGCTGTCTCGTCAGACCAGAAGTGAACGTTTGCCCATGATCTTTCCTGCCTGCACCCGGCTCGGCCCGTGGGGCTGCCCATGCTAGCGCCGCGCCGCCGGGGGATTGCCACTGTCAACGCCGAGATCCGCGATGGCATCGTGCCGGCCGCCCACGCGCTCACCCCGGCGCGCGATCCTGGCGGGCCGGAGGCATCGGGCGCAAACTATCGCCTGGTTGCGCTGATCGTCGCTTCGGCGTTGTTCATGGAATTCGTCGACGCCACCGTGCTCGCCACCGCGCTGCCGACAATGGCGCGCGATTTCGGCGTGCGGCCGGCGGAAATGAGCATTGCGCTGACCTCGTACCTCTTGGCGCTGGCGGTGTTCATTCCCGCGTCGGGCCTGCTGGCAGACCGGTTCGGATCGCGCACCGTGTTTCGCGCCGCGATCGCGTTGTTCATGGCGGGCAGCTTTGCCTGTGGCCAGGCACCCAGCCTTTCCTTGATGGTCGCCGCGCGCTTTCTCCAGGGGATGGGCGGGGCGATGATGATCCCGGTTGGCCGGCTCGTGCTGCTGCGCAGCGTGGCCAAGCAGGATATGGTCAATGCCATGTCGTGGCTGCTGGTGCCGGCCTTGATCGGGCCGGTGATCGGGCCGCCGCTGGGCGGTTTCATCGTGACCTATCTCGATTGGCGCTGGATTTTCTACCTTAACCTGCCGGTCGGCGTGCTCGGCCTCTGGCTGGTTGGCCGTTATATCGCCAACTTTCGCGAAGACGTGCCGGCCACGATCGATTGGGCCGGCTTCGTGCTCAGCGGCGTATCGCTGGGTTGCCTGCTATTCGGCTTCGAAATGGCCAGCCGTGCTGGCCAGGGGACACTGGCCGGCAGCCTGCTCGCGGTCGGCGCCGTCGCCGGTGTGTTCTATGTCCGCCATGCGCGCGGGCGGGAAGGGGCGATCCTCAACCTCGCGCTGTTGCAGGATCGCACATTCCGCCTGTCGGTGATTGCCGGCTCGGTCACGCGGATCACGCAAGGGGCGCAGCCATTTTTGTTGCCCTTGATGATGCAGGTGGGTTTCGGCTTTTCCGCAGCGCGCAGCGGGATGATCACGGTGGCGACGGCGATCGGCTCGCTGGCGATGAAGGCCGCTGCCCCGCGCGTGCTGCGGGCGCTGGGCTTTCGCCGCACCCTGGTGTGGAATGGCGTGATCGGCACGGCGGGTTATGCCATCTGCGGGCTGTTCGGGCCGGGCTGGCCGGTATGGGCGATGTTTGGCGTGCTGGTGCTCTCGGGCTTTTTCATGTCGTTGCAGTTCACCGCCTATAACACCATCGCCTATGACGGCATCGCCCCGCAGCAGATGAGCAGCGCCACCGCGTTCTATGCCACGTTCCAGCAGCTGATGCTGTCCTTGGGCATCTGCCTGGCGGCGGCAGCGCTGCACGTGGCGATGCTGCTGCACGGCCATGCGCGGCCGCTGCTCGACGATTTTGCCGCGGCGTTCTGGACGGTGACCGCCATATCGCTGTGCGCCACGATCTGGAACCGCCGCTTCGCGCCCGATGCCGGGGCGGAAATCAGCGGACATTCCGAATGAGCCGAACCGGTTGGGGTTAGGCGCGCACCTTAAGATATCGGGTTTTGCCCGGCCAGGCGGACAGATTTTCCCCTTTGCCACAACGCTTTGACTTATAACAATAAATAGCAATACGACCGGCCCTATGCTGTCACCCGAAGTGCAGGGATTAGGGAAAAGTTTACCCTGGTTCGTTAATTTCTTGGCAAAGGGTCGGGACAGGAAAGGGACGGGATGTGGTAGACACATCGGAAGAGGCACGGCTTGCGCTGCTGGAACGCCTGGAACTGCTCGACAGCGCGCCAGAGCAGGAATTCGACGCGGTGGTGCAACTGGCGCAGCAGCTGACGGGCTGCAAGATCGCGCTGGTTTCGTTGGTCGATGCACACCGGCAGTGGTTCAAGGCCAAGGCCGGCCTGGACGTGAACGAAACCCCGCGCGACATCGCCTTTTGCGCCCACGCCGTGGCTGCTGACGACGTGCTTGTCGTTCCCGATGCGCGGCAGGATGACCGCTTTGCGGACAATCCGCTGGTCACCGGTGCGCCCGATATCCGGTTCTACGCGGGCGTGCCGATCCATGCCGCCGAGGACGCAAGCGATGACACATCGCCGCGCCTGCCGCTGGGCACGTTGTGCGTGATCGATGACCAGCCGCGCACGATCGATCCGGCCTCACTCAAGATGCTTGGGCATTTGGCCACCTTGGTGGAAACGCTCATTTCGGCGCGGCGCACGGCCGCGCTGGCCGTACAGATGGCCGAAGAGCGCGGGCACAACTTGCGCGATCTGAGCCGCAAGCACCGGCAACTGCGCCAGGCCGAGCGCATTGCCAACATCGGCTCGTGGCGGCTGACGCTGGGGGACAACCAGCTGGAATGGTCCGACCAGACCTATGCCATTCATGAGATGGAGTGTGGCGCGGAGATATCGCTGAAAGCCGCACTCGATTTTTATGCCGAAAAGTCGCGTGAAATCCTGGTGAGCACGATCGAGCAGACGCTGGTGACGGGCGAGCCATTCGATGTCGAAGCCGATTTCACCACCGCACGTGGCAACTATCGCCGCGTGCGCAGCATGGGTGAATTGGAACTGGAAAACGGCAAGCCGGTTGCGCTGATTGGCGTTTTCCAGGACATTACCGAGCGCCACAAGATGGAAGAGGCGCTGCGCCACGCCGCCCATACCGACGATCTGACCCGGATCGCCAGCCGTGGGCGGTGCAACCAGGTGATCGATGACAGCATCAAGACGACTGCGGCCGCCGGGCAACGCTGTGCGCTGCTGCTGATCGATCTCGATCACTTCAAGGCGGTGAACGATCGCCTGGGCCACCAGGCGGGTGACGATGTGCTGCGCGTGATCGCCTCGCGCCTGCAGGCGCCCTATCTGGCCGGCAGCTTTGCCGCGCGGCTGGGCGGCGATGAATTCGTGCTGCTGATCACCGACCAGGCCCTGCTGCGCGATCTGCGCGGTCTGTTGCGCCGCCTGTTGCTTGACCTGCGCTATTCGATCCGCGCCGACAAGCAGACATTCCGTGTTTCCGCAACGATCGGTGCTGCCTGGCTCGATGCGCAGACCGCGAGCCGCAGTGACCTGCTGCGCAATGCCGATGCCGCGCTCTATGCCGCCAAGCGCCGCGAGCGCGGAACGGCGGTGATTGCCGGCCAGGCCGTGCCGATCGCGCCGGGCCAAAGCGATGTCGCGCCGGTCGCCATCGCGCGCCAGGGCTGATCATGCAGGAAAAACCCGGCCGCACCGATCCGGATGCGGCCGGGTTCATGGTTGGCAGGCATGAAGGGTTGGGGAAACCTTAGAACTTCACGCTGCCTTCCACGCCGACCAGGCGGCGGGTGCCGGGCGTGATGAACGACCCGCCAAATTCCACCGCCGTGATCACTTCATTGAGATATTGCTTGTCGAGCAGGTTGTTGGCGAAGACCGCCAGGCTGAAGCGATCGGTCTGGATGCCGGCGCGCAGGTTGACGATGCCAAAGGCATCGCGCCGCGCCACGTCATACTTGCCATCGCCGACAAAGGCCGGCAGCTGCAGCGCCGAAATCGGCAGCAGCCCCGAAAACACCGTGGGCACCGACTGGTTCTGCACGGTGTGGAACCAGGTGGGCCCGGTCAGGCGATAATCGGCGCGGGTAAAGAAGCGCAGGTCACCGCTGATTGCCTGCTCGAACTCTCCCCCCACGTTGAGCGTGTAATCGGCGGTATAGGGAGACTTGTTGCCCACGGTATAGGGCCGCGAGGAGTTTTTCTTGATCTCGCTGTCGGTATAGTTGAACGATCCGAACAGCTTGACGCCCTTGACCGGCTTGACCGTAACGCTCGCCTCGATGCCTTTCAGGTCCACCCGATCGATATTCGAGACCACACGCAGCAGACCGAAGCTGCCGACGAAGAATTCAAAGAACTGCATGTCGTGGACCTGGGTGTAATACCCGGCGAGGTCGAACGTGAGCGCGCCATTGAGCAGGTTGCCCTTGAGGCCGGCTTCCCACGCGCTCGACCATTCCTTGCGATACTGGTCGTTGACCGTGACATTGGCGCCAAAGGCGTTGACGAAGTTGTCCTTGATGATCTGCGCCGAACCCTGGTTGTTGAAGCCGCCCGATTTGAAGCCGATGCCCCAGTTGGCATAGAGGTTGAATTCGCGGGTGGGCTTGTAGCTGAGCGTGACCTTGGGCTCGAACTGTTCGAAGCGGGCATGCTTGTCGGTCAACGGGCCGAACGCCTGGCCGGGGTTGATCGGGCCGCCGGTGAAGGGATCGGTGGCGGTGGGCACCAGCGAGGACGACTTGCGATCCTCGATATCATAGCGCAGCGCGAGGCCGGCATCGAACTTGTCATTGGGCTTCCACTCCACCGAGCCGAATGCGGCATAGACATTGGTCTTGAAGCGATCGGCCAGCAGCAGCGTGGTGGGGTTAGTGGAATTGGGCGCGTTGTAGAGCTGCTTGATCACGCCGTTGCCGGTATCGGCACCCAGGCTGACGCCGACCGTGCGCTTGATGTGCAGGTAATAGCCGCCGAGCTGCCAGTTGATCGCGCCGGCATCGCCGATCAGGCGCCATTCGGTGCTGAAATCCTGCTGCTTGCGCACCTGGTACTGCGTGCCATCGCAGGTGGTCGGGCTGTAGGGACCAAACGTGGAGCCGGTGGTCGGCGCAAAGATGAACGGCACCGGGGTCTGCCCGATGAAGCCGGGCGGGTTGACCGGATAGCCGGTGAGCGCCGCCGTGCTGGAAAAGCAGGAATTGACTGCGGCCTGCGCCTGGGGGTTGGCGGCGCTGAGGAAGCGGCCGAAATCGGCCGAGGTGCCATCGGCGACCAGATCCTGGTTTACGTTGGAATAGAGCGCCCAGCCCACCAGCTTGATCTTGTCGGTCAGCTGGTGGTCCAGCTTGATCGAGGCGTCAAAGCTGGTCTGGTCATTGGTGGGGCGGATGTTGTTGTAGAAATGGAACGGGTGGGTGTTGACGTTCTCATAGAACGCCCCACCGAAATTGGGCAGGTGGAACGCGGCGTTGAAGGGCAGGGAGGCGCCGTGAAACTCGCTGTAGCGCGCCTTGATATCCAGCTGGGTGGGGCCGCCCTGGCCCACCATCACGCGGCCATCGACGGCCCAGTTTTCCTTGTCGTCCACCGTCTTGGAATTGGTGAAGGTGTTTTTGTAGAACCCGTCGGTCTTGTAGTAATAGCCTGCCAGCACGAAGCCGACATTGTCTGCCACCGGGCCGGCGATGTGCGCGCTCGCTTCCCAGGTGTTGTAATCGGCATAAGACAGCTTGGCCGCGCCGGTCATCGTGTCGGTGGGCTTAAGCGACTGGATCACGATGGCGCCGGCGGCGGCATTGCGGCCATAGAGCGCGCCTTGCGGGCCCTTGAGCAGTTCGACCTGCTGCAATGTGCCCTGCGGCTGGTTGAGATGGGCGGTATTGGTCTTGAGAATGCCATCGACCACCAGCGCGACCGAGCTTTCCGCGTCGCGTGCGCCGTTCATGCCGCGGATGTTGATCTGGGTATCGCCGGCCTCGGCCGTGCCGGTGACGATGGTGACGCCGGGCGTCAGCTTGACGAAATCCTCTGCCTTGACCGCGCCGGTGCGTTGCAGGGCATCGGCGGTGAGCACGGCGACCGAGGCGGGCACATCCTGCAACCGCTCGTTCTGGCGGCGTGCGGTGACGATGATGCTGCTATCGTCGCCAGACGCGGCGCCAGACTGTGGCGCCTCTTGCGCAAAAGCGGGCGTTGTGGTGGCCATGGCGGCCAGCACCGAAACAGTGGCAAGGAAGCTCGAGTGGGAAAGTCGCATTGCATTCTCCCTGTTCGCTGGCGCGGCCCCACCCAGGGCCTGGCGCCGATATCACCCGCCGGTCTTTTTCGTGCCCCCATGGCTGACGCGGCTTGATGGATACAAATAGTATTGTATACAAATCTCAGGTCAAGGTCTTTGGAGAAGGATGTGTCACGCGCTTCTGACCGCGCCTATGAGGCGATCCGCAGCATGATCCTGTCGGGCGAACTGCCCGCCGGCGCGCAATTGGCGGAAGAGGCGCTGGCCGAACGCTGCGGCGTATCGCGCACCCCGGTGCGCGAGGCGCTGCGCCGGCTGGAATCCGACCTTTTGGTGACGCGCACCGATACCCAGCGCAGCTTTGTGGCGGATTGGTCGATCGACGATGTGGCCGATGCGTTCGAACTGCGCGCGATGCTGGAAGGCAAGGCCGCGCGCCGCGCCGCCGAGCGGATGAGCGATGAAGCGCTGGAGCGCATCCGCGCCGCGAATCGCCGGCTGGGCGAGGCGATTCGCAAGCCCGTGCCCGATGTCGCCGGGTTCCTCGAAGGCAATCGCGATTTCCACGCGGCGATCCTGGACGTGGCCGGATCGCGCCGTCTGGCCGCGCTTCTCGCCACGCTGATCGAGCAGCCGGTGGTGTGGCGCACGGCGCACCATTACGGGCGCGAGGCGCTGCACCGCTCTTATGGCGAGCACGAGGAACTGATCGCCGCCTTTGCCCGGCGGGACGGCGCCTGGGCCGAAGCGATCATGACCGGCCACATCCTGCGCGCTTATCACGCCTATGCCGATGCACACCGCGGGCTGGCCGAGCAGAGCCAGCGGGAGGCTGCCGAGTAATGTATACAGAATCCATCGAAATGGTCGAGGTTGCCCCGCGCGACGGGTTGCAGAACGAAAAGACCATGATTTCCACCGCCGACAAGATCGCGCTGGTGGAGCGCGCCATTGCCGCCGGCGCGCGGCGGATCGAGGTGACCAGTTTCGTCAATCCCAAGGCGGTGCCGCAAATGGCCGATGCCGAGGCGGTCTGCGCCGGCCTGCCGCGCCGCGACGACGTGACCTACATCGGCCTGGTGATGAACGCGCGCGGCGCGGCCCGCGCGATCGAGACTGGGCGGATCGACCAGCTGGGCGCGGTCTCGGTGGCGACCGACACCTTTGCCAAGGCCAACCAGGGCCAGACCAGCGACGGCTCGGTGGCGGCCGCCAGCGAGATCATCGCCATGGCACGCCAGGCGGGCAAGACGGGCCAGGTGACCATTGCCGCGGCATTCGGCTGCCCGTTCGAAGGCGAAGTGAGCGAGGACCGCGTGGTGGCCATGGCCGTGGCACTGGCCCAGGCCAATCCCGTTGAAATCGGCTTGGCCGATACGATCGGCGTGGCCAACCCGGCGCATGTCGCCACGCTGGTGGGCAAAGTGCGCGCGGCGGTGCCGGCCATTCCGGTGCGGGTGCATTTCCACAATACGCGCGGCACCGGCCTGGCCAATGTCTGGGCGGCGATCGGCGCGGGCGCCGTGACGGTCGATGCCGCGATCGGTGGCCTGGGCGGTTGCCCGTTTGCGCCCGGCGCGGCCGGCAACGTTTCGACCGAGGACGTGGTCTATATGCTCGAACGCGCCGGAGTGCGCACGGGGCTGGACCTGGCCGCGCTGGTCGAGGCCAATCACTGGCTGGGCTCGGTGATGGATCGCACGCTTCCGGGCATGGTGGCCAAGGCGCCGCCGTTCCCCCGGCCGGCGCAAGCCTGAACCGCAGGATGCACTGGCACGCACGAACGCTTTTTGGAAAGGGTGGTTGATCGATGGGTTACCGGCTTGGCGTCGACGTTGGCGGCACGTTTACCGACCTCTTGCTGTTCGACACCGACAGCGGCGCGTTCTGGCGGCACAAGACGCCATCGACCCCGCACGACAGTTCCGAAGGCATTCTCAACGGTGTGACGGCAGTGTGCGCCAAGGCGGGGATCACCGCCGGGGCGATCGACTATTTCCTGCACGGCACCACTGTTGCCACCAATGCCGTGCTGGAAGGCAAGGGCGCCCGCGTCGGCCTGGTCACCACCGAAGGCTATCGCGATATCATGCAGATCGCGCGCAGCTATGTGCCCGGCGGCCTGGCGGGCTGGATCATCTGGCCCAAGCCACAGCCGCTCGCCGCGCTGGAAGACACCGTGACGGTGAAAGGCCGCATGAACGCAGAGGGCCACGAAGTGCGCCCGCTGGATGAGGCCGACGTGCGCACGCAGCTGGCCAGACTCAAGGCGCAAGGCGTGGAGGCGGTGACGGTCAGCCTGATCAACGCCTATGCCAATGGCGCGCACGAGGCGCGGATCGGCGAACTGGCCGCGCAGGTGCTGCCCGGCGTGCCGGTGTCGCTCAGCCACGAAGTGCTGCCCGAAATGCAGGAGTACGAACGCACGCTGACCACGGTGGCCAATGCCAGCGTGCGCCCGGTGGTGGGCAAGTATGTGTCCAACCTGCGCAATCGTCTGGCGGCCGAGGGGATGACCGGCAAGCTCTCGCTGCTGCGCTCGGACGGCGGGCTGATGAGCGCGCAAAAGGCCGAGGAGCATCCGGTCAACATTCTCATGTCCGGCCCGGCGGGCGGCGTGACCGGGGCGATCTGGGTGGGGCGCAATGCCGGCATCCGCAATATCCTAACGCTCGATGTGGGCGGCACCAGCACCGACGTTGCCCTGATCGAAAACCTCGAGCCGCGCCGCCAGCGGACCACCGAAGTGGGCCACCTGTCCGTCCGCGCCTCGGCGCTGGACGTCAAGACGGTGGGCGCCGGGGGTGGCTCGATCGCTTATGTTCCCGCGCTGACCAGAGCCCTTCGGGTCGGGCCACAGAGCGCAGGAGCGGTGCCGGGGCCGGTCGCCTATGGAAAAGGCGGCACGGCCCCCACCGTAACCGATGCCAACGTGGTGCTGGGCTATCTGCCGGAAAACCTGTTGGGCGGCACGTTTCAGCTCGATCGGGAAGGCGCCAAGGCAGCGGTGCAGACCATTGCCGATGCGCTGGGCATCGGCCTGATGGAAGCGGCGCGCGGCATCATCGATATCGTCAACGAGAACATGTTTGGCGCATTGCGCATGATTTCGGTGCAGCAGGGCTATGACCCGCGCGATTTTGCGCTGATGGGCTTTGGCGGGGCGGGGCCGCTGCATGTCAATGCCGTGGCGCGGCTGATGGGATCGTGGCCCGCCGTCTCGCCGGTCAGCCCCGGCGTGCTGTGCGCGCTGGGCGATGCCACCACGCGGATGCGCACCGAAACCGCGCGATCGTGGTCGCGCCTGGCGCGCGATACCGCGCCGGCCGATCTCGTGGCCGTGCTGGAAGAAATGGCCACCCACGTGCGCGGCGAACTGCTGGCCGATGGCGTGCCCGAGGCGGAAATCACCACCAGCTTTGAAATCGACGTGCGCTATGCCGGCCAGGCCTTTGAAGTGCCGCTGTCGATCACCGCGCAGACCCTGGCCGATGATGGCATTGCCGGCGTGCTCGCCCGCTTTGACGAAGAGCACAAGCGACTGTTCACGTTCAACATGGATACCCCGCACGAGATCGTGAACCTGCGCGCCGTGGCGCTGGGCCGCGCGCTCGATCTGCCGGCAGCGCCGCTCGAGCAGGGCAATGGCGATCCCGCCGCGGCCAAGATCCGCGACCACGTGCTGTGGATGGACGGGGCCGAGCAGGCCGCGGTGATCTATGACCGCGCGCGGCTCAAGGCCGGTGACGTGATCCCTGGCCCGGCGATCGTGTGCGAAATGGATTCGACCACGCTGATCGAGACCGGCTGCATCGCCACGGTCGATACCGTCGGCAATATCCTCATCACCCTGGCCTGACGAAAGGGAAGCCCGATGCCTGCAACAATCGTCCAGACCAACCACACCCCGTTTGCCAAGGTGGCGATCGATCCGGTCACGCTCGACATCATCGAGAACGCGCTGCGCAATGCCCGCGTGGAAATGGATGCCACCCTGGTGCGCACCGCGATGTCACCGGGCATTCGCGAGCAGGGCGATGCCTTTCCGCTGACTGCCGATCATACCGGCAAGATGATCGTGGGCCAGTTCGGCAGCTTCATCGGCGGGTTCCTGTCCAACTATGACGGGACGCTGGAAGATGGCGACATGATCTTTCTGTCCGATCCCTATTCGGTGGATGGCGCGATCAGCCATTCCAACGATTGGCTGGTGCTGCTGCCGGTGTTCAAGGACGGGCGCCTAATCGCCTATACCTCGATGTTCGGGCACCAGAGCGACATCGGCGGCAAAGTGGTGGGATCGATGCCGATCAACGCCCGCTCCATCTATGAAGAAGGGGTGCGCATTCCGCCGGTCAAGATCTGGAAGAAAGGCGAATACAACGCCGACCTGATGAAGCTGGTGATGCACCAGACGCGCAAGCCCGATTGGTGCGCGGCCGATCTCAATGCCTTGATCGCCAGTTGCCGCGTGGCCGCGCGCCGCGTGGTGGAAATGGCCGAGCGGTTTGGCGACGATGTCTATGTTTCGGCGACGCAGGAACTCTTGGCCCGCAACCACCGCGCGATGAAGACCCTGCTGGGCCAGGCGGTGAGCGAAGAGCCGGTCAGCTTTGAAGACTATATCTGCGACGATGGCATGGGCTTTGGCCCCTACCGCATCAAGTGCACGATGTGGCGCGAGGGCGAAACCGTGGTGCTCGATTTCGATGGCACCGATCCGCAGAGCGTGGCCTCGATCAATTTCTATCTCAATGAAAACATGTTCAAGATGTTCTTCGGCATCTACATGATCATGGTGTTCGATCCGCAGATCCTGTTCAACGACGGGTTCTATGACCTGATCGATGTGCGCATTCCCGAAGGCAGCCTGCTCAAGCCGCGCTTTCCCGCCGCGCTATCGGGCCGCACCCATGCGCTGGGCCGGATTTTCGATATCCTCGGCGGTCTGCTGGGGCAGAAGACGCCGGAGTTTCTCAACGCCGCCGGGTTTTCTTCGTCGCCGCACCTGTTCTATGCTGGCAACGATACGCGGCCGGGCAAGGGGCATGCCTGGTTTCAGCTGTTCCAGATCGGCTTTGGCGGCATTCCGGGCCGGCCGCTGGGCGATGGGCCGGATGGCCATTCGCTGTGGCCGGGCTTTACCAACGTGCCCAACGAGTTCCTCGAACGCTATTTCCCGATGATGATCGAGCGCTATTCCACCGAACCGGATTCGGGCGGGGCGGGGCTGCATCGCGGCGGCAATGGCATTCACATGACCTACCGTTTCCTGAGCGCGGGCACGATCGCCATCCATGACGATCGCTGGTTCGTGCCACCCTGGGGCGTGAACGGCGGCGATCCGGGCAAGCGCGCGCGCAAGATCCTGGAAAAGGCCGATGGCAGCCAGGTGATCGTGGGCAACAAGGTGGAAGACCTGGCGGTGGAGGAAGGCGACCAGTTGCACTTCATCACCTGGGGCGGCGGTGGCTGGGGCGATCCGCTGGCGCGCGATCCGGCGCTGGTGGGCAAGGAGATCGTCCAGGGGCTGGTCACGCCGCAGGGCGCGCGCGCCTATGGCGTGGTGGCCGATGACGCCGGCGTGGTTGACGCGGCAGCGACCCAAGCCCTGCGTGACGCGATGATGGCCGACCGTGGCGGCGCCTTGCCGGTGTTCAACACCGGGCCGGGGCTTGATGCCCTGCGCGCGGCCTGCCAGGCGGAAACCGGGCTGCCGGCGCCCATCCCGCCGGTGTGGCCGCAAGCAGAAGCGGCGGAGTGAACATGACCAAAGGTGCTTTGCAGGATATCCGCGTTGTCGAACTGGGCCAGCTCCTGGCCGGGCCGTTCTGCGGCCAGTTGCTGGGCGACATGGGCGCAGACGTGATCAAGGTGGAACCGCCGGTCACCGGCGATCCCATGCGCGAGTGGGGCCAGGGCAACGAAAAGGTGCAGTGGGAAGTGATCGCGCGCAACAAGCGCTCGGTCAGCGCCAACTTGCGCGTGCCCGAAGGCCAGGCGCTGGTCAGGCGGCTGATCGCCCATGCCGATGTCGTGATCGAGAACTTCAAGCCCGGCACGCTGGAAAAGTGGGGCATGGGGCCTGACGTGCTGCTGGCCGAATTTCCGCATCTGATCATCGCGCGCATGTCTGGCTATGGCCAGACCGGCCCCTATTCCGATCGCGCCGGTTTTGGCGGGATTGGCGAGGCGATGGGCGGGTGGCGCTATATCGTGGGTGAACCCGATCGGCCGCCCAGCCGCATGGGCGTGTCGATTGGCGATACGCTGACCGCCACGTATGGCTGCATGGGCGTGCTGGCCGCGCTGCACGTGAAGGACAAGACCGGGCAGGGCCAGGTGATCGACACCGCGCTCTATGAAAGCGTGCTGCAGGTGATGGAAGGCCTGGTGCCAGAATACGATCGCATGGGCCTGATCCGCGAACGCTCGGGCTCCATCCTCAAGGGCATTGCGCCGTCCAACGTCTATTCCTGCAAGGACGGCGAGTTCATGATCGGCGCCAACAAGGATTCGCTGTGGAAGCGGCTGGCCACGGCGATGGACCGACCAGAATTGGGCGATGACCCGCGCTATGCCACGCATCTGGCGCGGGGCGAGAACCAGACCGAGCTGGACGCGCTGATCAACGCCTGGACCAGCACGCTGACCATGGACGAGGTCGACGCGCTGATGATTGCCCATTCGATCCCGGCCGGCCGCGTCTATCGCGCGCCCGACATGCTGGCAGACCCGCATTTCCAGGCGCGCGAGGCGATCATCGAGGTGGAGACCGAGCGGTTCGGCCCGCTCAAGATGCAATCGACGTTCCCCAAGTTTTCCGCCACGCCGGGCGGCGTGCGCCGCCCCGCGCCATCGGCGGTGGGGCAGCACAATGCGGAAATCTATGGCGAATTGCTGGGCCTGGGCACTGATGACCTGGCTGACCTGGCCGCGCGCGGGGTGATCTGAGGCGATGGCCCACGACGCCGGCGATCTCGATGCCAACTATGCCGGCGCGTTTGATGGGCGCCTGCCGTTCGGGCAGCGCCCGGCGCTGCTGCTGGTCGATCTGGTGGAGGCCTATCTCCAGCCTGGATCACCGCTCTATGCCGGGATCGAGGCAGCACTGGCCAGCGCCGTGCGGATCACCGCCGCCGCGCGCGCTGCCGGGCTGCCGGTGATTTTCACCAATGTGGAATATCAGCCCGGCGGGGCCGATGGCGGGGTCTTCTATCGCAAGGTGCCCGCGCTCAAGGTGTTCGAAAAGGGCTCTCCGCTGGGCGCCTTTCCCGCCGTGCTGTCGCCTCAGGCGGGCGATGTGGTGATCACCAAGCGCTATGCCTCGGCGTTTTTCGCCACCCATCTTGCCGCCACGCTGACGGCGATGGGCGTGGATACGGTGCTGATCTGCGGCACCTCCACCTCCGGCTGCATCCGCGCCACGGCGCTCGATGCGTGCCAGCATGGTTTCCTGCCGTTTGTGGTGGCCGATGCCTGCGGCGACCGCCACCCCGCGCCGCACGAAGCCAACCTGTTCGATCTGCAGGCGAAGTATGCCGAGGTGGTGAACGAAGCGCAGGCGCTCGCGCTTATCGCGCCTCAGCCATAGGGCATTTCTTCCCACCACGGAAAATAGTCCGGCATGTCGGCCGAGACGCGATCGGGGAAGCGGGCCGGGCGCTTTTCGAGGAAGGCGGCGACACCCTCCTGGGCGTCGGCGCTCTGGCTACGGGTGAGAATGCCACGGCTTTCGATGCGATGGGCTTCCATCGGATCGCTCATCCCCAGGCCACGCCATAGCATCTGCCGGGTGAGCGCGACCGAGACCGGCGCGGCGTTGTCGGCAATCTCGCGCGCCAGGGCCTGGGCCGTGGGCAAGAGGTCTGCGGGCGGGACGACCCGTTCCACCAAGCCGCCTGCCAGCGCCTCATCAGCGCCGAACACCGCGCCGGTATAGCACCAGCGCAGCGCGCGGCTGATGCCGACCAAGCGGGGGAGGAAATAGCTCGATGCCGCTTCGGGTACGATGCCACGCCGCGCAAAGACGAAACCGAAGCGCGCAGTGTCGCTGGCAATGCGCAGGTCCATCGGCAGCAGCATGGTGGCGCCAATGCCGATCGCCGGGCCGTTGATCGCGGCGATGATCGGCTTCTTCAGTTGAAAGATGCGCAGGGCGAGGATGCCGCCGCCATCGCGCGTGGCTGGATCGCTGTAGTCGGGCGCGCTGGGCGCGCTGGTGTCGACCCGGAAGTTGGCGGCACCGCCGGAAATGTCTGCCCCGGCGCAGAATGCGCGGCCGCTGCCGGTGACGATCACCGCGCGGATCGCGTCATCGGCATCGATCGCGTCGAACGCCGCCACCATCTCGCGCATCATCTGCGTGGTGAAGGCGTTGAGCTTGTCTGGCCGGTGCAAGGCCAGCGTGGCGACGCCCTGGTCAACCTCGAGCGTGATCTGTTGGAATGCGGCGGCGGTCATGCCGGTTCCACCGGCTGCGGCAGGCGGGAATAGCGCACCGGCATGGCGCGGATGCCGCTGACGAACGAGCCCTCGGTATAGATCGGCGGGCCGGCCGGCTCGATCGTGGCGATCTGCGCGAAGAAGGCGGTGAAGAACGCCTCGATCTCCAGCTTGGCAAGATATTGGCCAAGGCAGGTGTGCGGGCCGTGTCCGAAAGCGAGGTGGTTGTTGAGCGCGCGATCGATGCGGAACTGGTCGGCGTCGCCAAAGGCCTCGGGATCGCGCGTTGCCGCGCCGAACGAGAGCAAGACGTGATCGCCCGCGCGCAAGGTTTGGCCGTGCAGCGTATAGTCCTGCGTCACATTGCGCATGAAATGCTTGACCGGCGCGGTCCAGCGGATCGCCTCGTTGACGAAAGTCTTCAACAGTTCGGGATGGGCCTTGAGCAGGGCCATCTGTTCGGAGTTGTCGAGCAGCGCCTGCATGCCGCCCACGATCGAGGCAGCGGTGGTATCGTGCCCGGCCGTGGCAACGATCACGTAATAGCCCAAGCGCTCTTCCGCGCTCATCTCGGCGCCGCCGGGCATGCCGGTGGCGATCAGCGTCGCCACGTCTTCGCGCGGGTTGGCCTGGCGATCGCGCGTGATCGCATCGAAGAAGGCGATGTAGTCCTGCTTGACCGCGACGATATGCTCCGCCTCGGTCAGGCCGGGACGGCGTACTGCAGGATCGGACGCGCCGAACAACTCGTGGGTGAGGCGCAGCATGCGCGCTTCGTCTTGTTCGTCGATGCCCAGGATCGCCATGGCGACGCGCAGCGGATACCAGAAGGCGATATCGGTGGCGAGGTCGCATTGCCCTTCATCCTGCGCCATGCGCGCCACAAACGCGGCAGCATGCTGCGCGATGGCGCTTTCCAGCTTGCGGATGTTCTTGGGCAGGAAGAAATCCTGGGTCAGCGCGCGCATCGCCTGGTGGTGGGCGCCGTCCATCGCGGTGAGTGGGAAAACCCCGGATTCGACGCCGAAGATCGCGACGTTGGCCTGCTCCACCGGGATCGGCAGCAGAGTCATGCGCGGGCCGGCGTTGAAGATTTCGGGCTGGCGTTCCAGTTCGCGGATATCGGCGTGGCGCGAGACCACCCAGAACGGGCGGAACCCCTCGGGATCGGCCCAGGCGACCGGATGTTCGCTGCGCAGCCAGTCATAGAACCGGTGCAGCCGCTGCGGGTCTCCATACAACGTGGGATCGGCGATCTGGTTGACGACAAACCCGCTCATCTTGGCACTCTCCGGTCTTGTGTCTGGTCAAATTGGCAGGCGCTATGCCAGCAGCGCCGGCAGTGCGGCGTCAGGCTGGCGATAGCGATCGTGTAGCAGGCGCTTGTAGAGCTTGCCGGTGGGATGGCGCGGCAGTTCGGCCATGAATTCCACGCGGCGCGGGATCTTGACCCCGGAAAGCTGTGGCCGCAGCCAGTCGATCAGCGCGCGGGCAAAAGCCGGGGTGGCATCGGCCATGTCCATGGGCTGGATCACCGCGACCACGCATTCGCCCATTTCCGCATCGGGCGCGCCAACCACGGCAGCATCGGCGATGCGCGGGTGGACCACCAGGGCGTTCTCGATTTCCTGCGGATAGATGTTGACCCCGCCCGAGATGATCATGAAGCTCTTGCGATCGGTGAGATAGAGATAGCCGTGCTCGTCAAGCCAGCCCACGTCGCCAAACGTGGCCCAGCCATGGCGATTGTGGGCTGCGGCGGTCTTTTCGGGATCGTTGTGATAGGAAAAGGCCGGGCCATCGGCAAAGCACACCAGCCCTTCTTGGCGCGGGGGCAGGGGGGTGTCGTCCTCATCGCAGATGTGCAGCGTGCCGATCATCGCGCGTCCCACCGAACCGGGATGGGCCAGCCATTCGGGCGCGGTGATCAGTGTCATGCCGATCGCCTCGGTGCCGGAATAGTATTCCATCAGGATCGGGCCCCACCAGTCGATCATCGCCTGCTTGACCGGCACCGGGCAGGGCGCAGCGGCGTGGATCGCGAGGCGCAGCGCCGAGCAATCGTGGCGCGCGCGTGCTTCATCCGGCAGCTTGAGCATGCGCACGAAATGGGTGGGCACCCACTGGCTGTGCGTGACGCGATAGCGCGCGATCAGCGCCAGGGCCGCTTCGGGATCGAACTTTTCCATGATCACCACCGTGCCGCCCAGCGCGAGCACTTCGCGGCACCAGCGCAGCGGCGCGGCATGATAGAGCGGCGCGGGATTGAGATAGATCGTCTCGGCCCCGAACCCCAGCCGCGCGCAGACGGTGCCCAGCGGAGAGGGCGTGGTGATGGCGGGATCGCTCGGCAGGGGCGGCTTGATGCCCTTGGGACGGCCGGTGGTGCCCGAGGAATAGAGCATGTCGATCCCGGCGCGCTCGTCCGCGATCGGCGTGGTCGGCAGCGAGGCGGTAGCGTCTTCCCACGCCTGCCAGCCGGGAACGGCCGGGCCGAGCGTATAGCGCAAGGCCGGCGCGGCATCATCCAGCGTCTGCAGTAGCGGCGCCAGCGTGCCTGAGGCGATCAGCAGCTGGGCGCCGCTGTCCTGCAGGATATAGGCAATCTCGGCAGGGGCGAGGCGGGTGGACAGGCACACGAAATAGAGCCCGGCGCGATGGGCCGCACAGGTTATCTCGAGATAGCGCGCGTCGTTTTCCAGCATGATCGCCACCACCGCGCCCGGTTGCAGCCCGGCGCCGCGCAACAGATGCGCGCCCTGGTTGGAACGGGCTTCCAGCTGCGCGAAGGTGATGGTCTGGCCCGAGCCGGCCATGATGATGGCTGCCTTGTCCGGCGTGGCGCGGGCAAACTCGCTGGGGTGCATCGACAACCTCTCGTTTCGGGCGGCGCGGTTTCTTGCAGGAGCGCCGTTGCGGACGCGCGCCGTGGCCGGCGATCGTCTGGCCAGCAGCATAGCCACGACCGGACGCGCGGCGCAACACTGAACTTAACTGATCGATCAATTGACTTCGTCATGTGGAGTTTTTAAGCCAGCCATCAAGGCAGGCCGGGGCTGTTTCCGGGCGCCATGGTGAGAGGCTTTCCGATCGATGACCAATCCGCTTTGCACCCTGACGCACGAGGACGGCGTGGCCGTGCTCGCCATCGATTCGCCCCCGGTCAATGCGCTGGGCCAGGCGGTGCGCCAGGCGATCCACGAAACCATGGGCAAGGCTCTGGCCGATCCGGCAGTGACCGCCGTGGTGATCCTGTGTGCGGCGCGCACGTTCTTTGCCGGGGCCGATATCACCGAGTTCGGCAAGCCCTTTGCCGCGCCTGGCCTGCATGACATGTTCGATCGGTTTGACGGCGCGAGCAAGCCGATCGTCGCCGCGATCCATGGCACGGCGCTGGGTGGCGGGCTGGAACTGGCGCTGGCCTGCCATTATCGCGTCGCCGTGCCCACCGCCAAGCTCGGGCTGCCCGAAGTGGCGCTGGGCCTGTTGCCTGGCGCCGGCGGCACGCAGCGCGCCCCGCGCCTGGTCGGCGTGGCCCATGCGCTGGACCTGATCGTGGGGGGCAAACCGGTCGGTGCGGCGCAGGCCTTGCGCATCGGCTTGATCGATCGCGTGCTGGAAGGCCAGGACATGCGCGCCGAGGCCGTGGCCTATGCCCGCGAACTGGTGGCAAGCGGCGCCCCGCTGCGCCGCACGCGCGACTTGCCGGCCGACCTTACCCCGCAGGAGGCCGCCGCCACGATCGCCGACTATCGCGCCCGAAATGCGAAGAGTTTCGTCGGCTTCAAGGCGCCAGGCAACATCGTGCGCGCGATCGAGGCGGCCACCGACCGCCCATTCGAGGCTGGGCTGACCCGCGAATGGGAACTGTTTGATGAACTGATGGCCAGCCCGGAATCGGCCGCACAGCGCCACATCTTCTTCGCCGAACGCGCCGCCGCCAAAGTGCCGGTGGCGCGCGATTGCGGCGAAGTGGCGATCGCTTCGGTCGCGGTGGTGGGCGCGGGCACGATGGGCAGCGGCATCACCCTGGCGTTCCTCAACGCCGGCTTTCCGGTGACGATGATCGACGTGAACCCGGCAGCGCTGGAGCGCGGCGCCGCGCATGTGCGCTCCACGCTGGAGGCGCTGGCCAGCAAGGGCCGGATCACGCCAAGCGTGCGCGACGCGCGCCTGGCCGCCTTTGCCACGGCCGCCGCGCTCGATGCCGTGGCGCAGGCCGATCTGGTGGTGGAAGCCGTGTTCGAACGGCTCGATCTCAAACAGCAGGTGTTCCGCCAGATCGATACGCTGGCCAAGCCGGGCGCGGTGCTGGCCTCCAACACCTCGTTCCTCGATCTTGACGCGATTGCCGCTGTCACCGCCCGCCCCGCGGACGTGATCGGGCTGCACTTCTTTGCGCCGGCGAACATCATGCGCCTGCTCGAAGTGGTGCGCGGGGCCGGGACCAGCGACCGCGTGATCCAGACCGCCATGACCCTGGGCCGCAAGCTGGGCAAGGTGGCGGTGCTGTCGGGTGTGTGTGATGGCTTCATTGCCAACCGGGCGATGGCGCGGCGCAGCGAAGCGGCCGATCGCCTGCTGGAGCAGGGCGTGATGCCGTGGGACGTGGACGCGGCCATGGTCGGCTATGGCTTTCCGATGGGGCCGTTCCAGATGATGGACCTTGTTGGCCTGGATGTGATCGGCTGGGACAAGGAAAACACCGCCGGGCGCACGGTGCAGGAAGTGCTGTGCGAAGCCGGACGCCTGGGCCAGAAATCGGGCAGCGGCTATTACGACTATGACGCGCAGCGGCGTGGCACGCCCTCGGCTTTCGCCGAAGCCACGATCCGCGATTTTGCCGCGCGCTCGGGCCAGCCTGTACCCACGCTGTCGGCGCAGGATATCATCGAGAGCCTGCTCTTCCCGGTGGTAAACGAAGGGGCCAAGCTGCTGGAAGAAGGCATCGCGCTGCGTGCGTCAGACATCGATATGGCGCTCGTCGCGGGCTATGCCTGGCCGGTCTATACCGGTGGGCCGATGATCTGGGGCGACCACTGCGGCCTGGTGCGGATCGTGGCCGCGCTGGATGAGCAGATTGCCCAAGGCGCGCCGATCACGGTGTCCAACCTGCTGCGCACCAAGGCGGCGGCCGGCGAAACTTTCCTCTGAACGCAATAAGGCGCCGCCCGATCCAACGATCGGGCGGCGCCAGTTTCCTGGATTGCCGAACAGCCGTCAGAGACTGCGGGCAATCACTTCCTTCATGATTTCCGACGTGCCGCCGTAGATCCGCATCACGCGCGCGTCGCGCCAGATCCGGGCGATCGGATACTCGTTCATGTAGCCGGCGCCGCCATGCAGTTGCAGCGCCTCGTCCGCGACGCGGCCGAGCAATTCGGTGTGATAGAGCTTGGCCGCAGAAGCCTCGGCAGTGGTCAGCTTCCCCGCCACGTGGCGTTCCAGCGCCCAGTCGATATGGCTCCAGCCCACCTGCAGCTCTGCCTGAAGCGCTGCCAGCTGAAACCGGGTGTTCTGGAAATCGAACACCGTCTTGCCGAAAGCCTTGCGATCCTTGGTGAACGCCACGGCCTCGTCAAACGCGCGCTGCGCCAGGGCCTGCGCGCTGATGGCGATCGACAGGCGTTCCTGCGGCAATTGTGCCATGAGATAGACAAAGCCGGCGCCTTCCTCGCCCAGCCGGTTTTCGATCGGCACACGCACATCGCTGAAGAACAGTTCCGAGGTATCGGCCGAGTGCTGGCCGATCTTGTCGAGATTGCGCCCACGGGCAAAACCGGGCCGATCGGCCTCCACCAGGATCAGGGAAATGCCCTTGCCCCCGGCAGCCGGATCGGTCTTGGCCACCACGATTACCAGATCGGCGAGCTGACCGTTGGTGATGTAGGTCTTGTTGCCGTTGATCACATAGGCGTCGCCATCCCGCACCGCCGTGGTGCGGATGCCCTGAAGATCGCTGCCCGTGCCCGGCTCGGTCATGGCGATGGCGACGATCGCCTCTCCGGTGATCATGCGCGGCAGCCAGCGTGCCTTGAGCTCGTCGGATGCATAGTGGACGATGTAGTCCAGCACGATGTCCGATTGCAGGACCAGGCCCGCCGAACTGCCGGTATAGGCCAGTTCCTCGCCGATGACGGCGTTGTAGCGGTAATCGAGACCCAGCCCGCCATGGTCCTCGGGCGCGGTGGGGCAGAGCAGGCCCGCTTCCCCGGCAGCGTGCCAGAAGGCGCGGTCGACAATGCCCTGCTCCTCCCAACGGTCAAGGTTGGGCAGCAAGTGGGCGGCGAAGAACTTGCGCACGGCATCACGGAACAGCGCGAGTTCGTCGCTGGCGGTGGGCCGGGTCTCGATAGGGATCATGAAGGCTCCTGGTGCCGGGATCAGAACGTGAAACGAACCGACCCGCCATAGGTACGGGGCTGGGCCGGGACGAGATAGTTGAACGGGAAGCCGGCGCCGCGCAGATCGAGGCCGTAGGCCAGGGTTTTTTCCTGTAACAGGTTCTGCACCCAAGCCCGCAGCGTGACGTTGCCGCGCGTCCAGGTGATCGCGCCGTTGACCTTGATGTAGGCGCCTTGCTGCAATTCGGAATTGACCTGGGCACCGCCAGCGGCGTTGACGGCGTTGAACGGCGAGAAGAACTGGCGGCTGACGTAGTTGAGGTTGGGAGAGAAGGTCAGCGGCCCGCCGGCAATGTCGAACGGTGCCCAGTCGAACCCACCCTGCGCGGTCCAGCGCGGCGCGAAAGGCAGGTCGTTGCCGGCAAGGTTCGTGCCGGAAAGCGTGAGTTCCTTGTAGGTGGCGTGGAGATGGCCGACCGACGCATTGACCGAGAAGCGCGAAGAGGCGCGATAGGTCGCCTCGCCTTCGAAGCCATAGCTTTCCGACTTGGGCGCGTTGAGCAGGAACGAGACCGGACCGGGCCGCGTATCCTGCAACTGCTGGTTCTGGTAATCGTAATAGAAGGCGGCGAGGGCGAGGGACAGCCGGCGATCGAGGAAACGCCCCTTGGCGCCGATTTCATAGGCGTTGACGTATTCCGGCTTGATATAGGTAATCCCGGCCGAATTGGTGTAGCCACCGCCGTTGAACGCGCCGGAACGATAGCCGCGGTTATAGCTGGCATAGAGCAGCGTACCGCTGTCGAACGTATAGGTCAGCGCGGCGCGGCCGGTGAGCGCGTTGTTGCGCCCCTTGATGGCATAGCGCGCGTTGGCGTCATAAGGGCAGGTGCCGACGCCGGTGGTGCAGGGCACCGTGGTGAACAGCGGCGTCCGGGCGCCGCCGAAAGCGCCCATGAAGAGATAGGCATAGCCATCGTCATAGGCCGAGCGATCGGCGCTGTAGCGCAGGCCGATCGTAGCCACGAGCCTGGGCGTCAGGTTCACGTCGGTCTGCCCGAACACCGCATAAGTACGCCGCACCTGGCGGAAATGCTGGAAGAACCCACCGTCCACGCCTGGCGCGATGGCGCTGCCGATATCGAAGCCGTTGTCAGAGACGGTTTTGTCCCAGCCATAGAACACGCCGGCCACGGCCTTGACCGCCTTGCCTTCGTAGTTGAAGCGGGCTTCCTCGCTGAACTGGTCGAACTTGGCCTTCTGTTGAAGATCGAGGATATCGAGTGGCGAACCGTCGGCATCGAATGCGGCGTCGAGCAGGCCATTGCCGATGGCGGTGATCGACGTGAACGAGAGGCGCGGCGACAGTTCGTAGGACATCTTGGCCGAGGTGCCGTATTGCCGCGTGCGGTTTTGACCGATGCGATTTTCGTTGATTTCAAAGAAACCGGGCGCGGCGGTGGCGGCAAGGCCCTTGATCGGCTGCTGCGTGCCGTTGGCGCGGCTGGCATAGGCCTTGATCACGATATCCAGCGGGCCTGCGCCGGGGCGGATGTGCAGCGTGCCGCGCACCTGAAGGCTATCGACCGAGCCGGCGTCGGGCTGGCCGGGATAGATGTTGCGGAACTTGCCGTCGCCCTTTTCATAAGTGGCGGCCACGCGGAAGCCGAGTTCGTCTTCCACCATCGTGGTTTCGAGCGCGCCTTGCGCCGTGAACGTGTTGAAATTGCCATATCCGGCTTCGGCATAGCCGCGATTGCCCGACAGCGTCGGGGTGTTGGTGATGAAGTTGATCGCACCACCTGTGGTATTGCGGCCAAACAGCGTGCCCTGTGGCCCGCGCAACACTTCCACGCGCTGAAGATCATAGAGCCCGCCGCCCTGGCCCACGCGGTTCACCATGTTGACGTCATCGATATAGACGCCAATCGGCGAGACCTGGTTCGGGTTATATTCGTTGGCCACGCTGACCCCGCGCAGCGCAAAGTTGGGCTGGGTATCGCCCATGGCGCTGTTGATCTGCAGGTTGGGCACGATCTGGCCAAGCTGGTTGGCGTTGGTCACGCCCTTGTTGCCCAACTGGTCGCCGCTGAGCGCAGTGATCGCAATCGGCACGGTCTGGATCGACTGCGAGCGCCGCTGCGCGGTGACGATAATGTCGCCGGGCGCGGCTGCGGGCGTGGCTTCGGCCGACGCATCAGGCGTAGCTTGCGCGTGAACCAAAGCGGGGGACCATGCACATCCTAGCAGGAATGCGAGTCGCGCAGTAACCACCTGAAGCCTCATGGGGTATCCTCTCTCGGTATGGCGGGCGTCTGATCGGCAGGAAGTCCGGCGCGCCCGTTCGTCAAAGTTAATCGATCGATTGGCTAACTTCTATCGGTGGTCGCGCGGCGGTGTCAATACGCCTGCTTCGGAGAATTCTCCGCCGCGCCCGCCTGCATCCCCCCTTGCGATGTTAATTGATCGGTTTATGACTGCTGGAATGACGACGGCATCCGAAATCGCCCGCGAAGGAACCCTGCGTGCCGCCCGGCGCGAGACGGCACGTACCGCGCTGCTCAATGCCACGGCAGAAATCCTGTCCGAAGCCACCCAGATCGAAGCCTCGCTGAGCGAAATCTCGCGGCGATCCGGCGTCAACTCCGCGATGATCAAGTATTATTTCGGCGACAAGCAGGGACTGCTGATGGCCTTGCTGGAGCGCGAGGCCGAACGGGAGATGAGCGGTCTCGACGCACTGGTGGCGATGGATGTCTCGGCCGAGCGCAAGATGACGATCCACGTCGAGGGGATCGTCAATGCCTATTACCGCTCGCCCTATCTCAATCGGCTGGTGCATTACATGGTCGAAGCCGGCGGCCCGGAAGCCAGCGCGCGCGTGTCGGACATGTTCATCATGCCGATGATGGCCGCCTATCGCCAGATCGTGGCCCAGGGCGTGCGCGAAGGCACAATGGTCGATGTCGATCCGGCCTTGCTCTATTACGCGCTGGTCGGCGCGGCCGATCATATCTTCTTCGCCGCTTATTCGGTGCCCACCACGCTGGGTGTGGCCAAGGTAGACGTGGAAATCAAGCAGGCCTACGCCACGCTGCTGCGCGACCTGTTCCTGCGCGGACTGCGCCCGGACAAAGACTGAACCGCTGAGAAGTTGATCTTTTTTCCTCGACTGCGCGCGTCGGGAGCGAATGCGCGCGTCAAGGCGGTTTACAAGCGACGCGGTTTGCGTAAAAGGCGCTCTACAAAACCAATCAATCGATTAATAAAGATCGATGCAGCCAGAGGAGACCGACTCGCCATGGGCAATGCGTATATCTTTGACGCGGTGCGGACGCCGCGCGGCATCGGTAAGTCGGGCAAGGGCGCACTCGCCCATCTTCACCCGCAGCACCTCGCGGCAACCGTGCTTGAGGCTCTCGTCGCCCGCAACGGTCTCGCGGGCGCCGTGATCGACGACGTGATCTGGTCCACCTCCTCGCAGCGCGGCAAGCAGGGCGGCGACCTTGCCCGCATGGCCCTGCTCGACGCCGGGATGGACGTGCAGACCTCGGGCATGACGCTCGATCGGTTCTGCGGTGGGGGGATCACCGCCATCGCGCTCGCCGCCGGGCAGGTGATGGCCGGTCTGGAAGACGCGGTGATCGCCGGCGGCACCGAAATGATGAGCTTCACCGCCGATCGCGAGCGCGCCGAAGTGGCGGCCGGGCTTGGCCCGACGATGATGGGGGCGGGTAATGACCGGCTCGACCAGCGGCATCCGCAATCACACCAGGGCGTGTGTGCCGATGCGGTCGCCAGCATGGAGGGGATCACGCGCGAGGCGCTTGACGCATTTGCTGCCGAAAGCCAGCGTCGCGCGGCGATTGCCATCGCCGAAAAGCGCTTTGCCCGTTCGGTCGTGTCCGTGCTCGACGACGCCGGGGCTATGGTGCTCGACCACGAGGAGTTTCCCCGCCCGCAGACCACGGCCGAAAGCCTGGCACAGCTCAAGCCTGCCTTCGCCGACTTGATGGACATGCCCTACAATGAGGCCGGCGATACCTTTCGCCGGCAGATCGCGCGGCGCTATCCCGACCTTGAGATCGTGCCGGTGCATCACGCCGGTAGCAGTTCGGGCGTGGTCGATGGCGCCGCAGCCGTTCTGGTCGGCTCGCGCGAATTTGGCGAGCGTCATGGCCTGGTGCCCCGCGCCCGGGTGGTGGCGGCAGTGAACGCGGGCGATGATCCCACGCTGATGCTCAACGCGCCGGTGCCCGCAGCCCGCAAGGCCCTGGCCCGTGCCGGCCTGGGCGTGGCGGACATCGATCTGTGGGAAATCAACGAGGCGTTTGCCGTGGTGCCGGAAAAGGTCATCCGCGACCTGGGGCTCGATCGCGACAAGGTCAACGTCAACGGCGGGGCGATCGCGCTGGGCCACCCAATCGGCGCGACCGGCGCTATCCTGGTGGGCACGTTGCTGGACGAACTGGAGCGCACCGGCCAGCGCCTGGGCCTCGCCACGATGTGCGCGGCCGGCGGCATGGCCCCGGCGATCATCATCGAGCGCATTACCGCTTACGCCTAATCGAGAGGAAGTCGATCAGATGAAAATTGGACCATCCACTGTTGCCGTGGTCACCGGCGGCGCATCGGGCCTGGGCGCCGCGACTGCGCGCGCCTTGGCAGCACGCGGCGCCAAGGTGACGCTGTTCGATCTCAATGCAACCCTGGGCAGCAGCCTGGCGGCGGAAATCGACGGCCATTTCGCGCAGGTTGACGTGACCAACGAAGCATCGGTCGATGCCGGGTTTGCCGCCGCACGCGCCGCCCATGGCCAGGAAAACGTGCTGGTGTGCTGCGCCGGCATCGGCTTTCCCGCCAAGACCGCCGCACGATCGCGCAAGGATGGCACGATCGGGCATTTCCCGCTCGATGCGTTCAATTCGGTTATTCAGGTAAACCTGGTCGGCACGTTCCGCTGCGTTGCCAAGGCGGCAGCCGGCATGCTTACGCTGGAACCTGGCGAGGATGGCGAGCGCGGCGCAATCGTGATGACCGCCTCGGTCGCGGCCGAGGATGGCCAGGTGGGCCAGGCCGCCTATTCCGCGTCCAAGGGTGGCATCGTCGGCATGACCCTACCCATTGCACGCGATCTTATGGGCGATGGCGTGCGGATCAACACTATCCTGCCGGGCATTTTCGATACCCCGCTGATGAATGCCGCGCCCGACGCGGTGAAGGAAACGCTGGCGGCATCGGTGCCGTTTCCCAAGCGCTTTGGCCTGCCGGCCGAATACGCCGCGGCGGCGATCGGGCTGATCGAAAACAGCTATTTCAATGGTGAGGATGTGCGCCTCGATGGCGGCATCCGCATGGCGCCGCGCTGAGTGGCGGCGTGCCTTTTCCCGAGCAACAAGGACAGATGACTTATGCCTGAAGCCTATATCGTGGCCGCCGCGCGCACTGCCGGCGGCCGGCGCAAGGGCGCGCTGTCTGGCGTGCATCCGGCCGATCTTGGCGCCGTGGTGCTCAATGCCCTGATCGCGCGCGCGGGGATGGACCCGGCCGGCGTGGATGACGTGATCCTGGGCTGCGTTACCCAGGCGGGCGAGCAGGGTTCGGCCCTGGGCCGCAACGTGGTGCTGGCATCCAACCTGCCGCAATCGGTGCCGGGCGTGACGATCGATCGCCAGTGCGGATCGTCGCAACAGGCACTGCACTTTGCCGCGCAGGCGGTGATGAGCGGAACCCAGGACGTGGTCATCGCCGCCGGCGTGGAAAGCATGACGCGCGTGCCGATGGGGTCGAACGTGGCGCTGCACACAGCGGCGGGGCTGGGCCAGGGCCCCTGGCCGGAATCGGTGCAGACCCGCTTTGGCGTGCCGGCCTTCAACCAGTTCCATGGCGCCCAGGCGATTGCCGACAAGTATGGCTTCAGCCGCGAGGCGATGGACGCCTATGCCCTGGCCAGCCACGAGAAGGCCGCCGCCGCGATCGCGGCAGGGCATTTCGACGCTGAAATCGTGCCGGTGATGACGGCAGAGGGCCCGTTTGCACGCGATGAAGGCGTCCGCGCCGATGCCTCGCTGGATGCGCTGGCCGGCCTCAAGCCCTTGACCGAAGGCGGCTCGCTCACGGCGGGCAATGCCAGCCAGATGACCGATGGCGCATCGGGTGTGCTGGTGGCAAGCGAGGCGGCGCTCAAGCGCTACAACCTTTCGCCTATCGCGCGGATCGTCAACCTGACGGTGACCGCCGGCGATCCGGTGATCATGCTGGAAGAACCGATCCCGGCCACGCGCCGCGCCCTGCAACGCGCCGGCATGGCGCTGGGCGATATCGACCTGTTCGAGGTGAACGAGGCGTTTGCCTCCATCCCGATGGCCTGGCTGGCCGCGCTCGGGGCCGATCCGGCGCGCCTCAACGTGCGCGGCGGCGCGATTGCCCTGGGCCATCCGCTGGGGGCGTCGGGCACCAAGCTGATGACCACGCTGCTGCACGCCCTGTCGGCCACGGGTGGCCGCTATGGCCTTCAGACCATGTGCGAAGGGGGCGGGGTGGCAAACGTCACCATCGTGGAGCGCCTGGTCTAAGCTATAAGGCGCGGATCGTCGCGCGCAGCCAGGCGAGGCCCTGGTCTGCGCGCTGGCGGGCGTGCCAGATCAGCGCGATGGGAATGCGCACTTCCTCATCCACACCATCGAGCACGACGACATCGCCGCGCGCCACCGCCGGCGCGGCGATGCGCGCGGAAACGCGCGCGACCAGATCGGTGCGTGCCACCAGGGCCACGGCGGTCTGCGATTCATAGACGGTGATGCGGCTGGGTACGGTGGGGGTGGTGCGCCAATCGCCCAGATCCGCCTGCGCCGTGGCGCCGATCCCGGCGGGAAAGCCTGGCAGCGGCGCCGGGCCGCCGGGCGTAATGGTGATCCGCGCCGCCGGATCGATCGCGGCCAGTGGCAGGCGCTGGGTCACCACGGGATTATCCGGCGCGGCGATCCACACCATCTGTTCTTCGTAAAACGGTTCGACCACGATCCGTTCGGGCAGGCTCATCGCGGCGCCCAGGGCCAGATCAGCCGTGCCGTGGTCCAGCAGGGTGACCACCGCCTCCCCGGAAGGGACGATCCGCAGGCTGACGCCGGGCGCGACCTGCCGCACATGCGCCACCAGGGCCGGCACCATCAGGTGGCAGAAATAGGGGCTGGCCGCCAAGGTGAACGTGCGATCGGCGCGCGCCGGTTCGAACGCAGTGGGGGCCAGGGCGGCCTGGAACTGGACCAGGCCGCGCCGCACGCCGCCGGCAATTTCCTCTGCGCGCGCAGTGGGTTGCAAGCCGCTTTGCTGACGCAGGAACAGCGGATCGTCCATCGCGCGGCGCAGGCGCGCCAGGGCATGGCTGACCGCGGGCTGGGTCAGCCCGAGCTGGCGCGCGGCGCGGGTCACGCTGCGGGTTTCCATCAGCGCATCGAACACGCGCAGCAGGTTGAGGTCGAGGGCAATCATGCACACTGTTTATATCTAAATCGCCAAATAATCATTCGACTTATGGGCATGCAGCGATACGAGAGCCCCGAAACGGCGTCTTTGCGCGCCGGGGCGCGATGTGGGCAAAAGAATGGCACGAGATGATGTGGCGGGCAGTGGCCCGAACGCCAGCGTGGTGGCAGATCCGGCACCGCCGGCACGGCGGCAGCGGTGGCGCCTGCCCCTGTTGATCGGCGGGGTGGTAATCACAGCGGCGGTGGGAACCTGGCTCTATCTGGGCAGCCAGGGGCACGAAACCACCGACAACGCCTATATCCAGGCCGGCCTTGTCGCCGTCAGCGCCAATGTCAGCGGGCCGGTGATCGCGGTGGAGGTGCACGAAAACAGCCGCGTCAAGAAAGGCGACGTGCTGTTCCGCATCGATCCCGCGCCGTTCCAGGTGGCCGTGGCGGCGGCCGAGGCAGACCTGGCCAATGCCCGCACCCAGGTAGAGGCGCAGCGCGCCACCTATGCCCAAGGCCAATCGGAACTGACGACGGCGCGCGCCCAGCTGGACTATGCCATGCGCGAGGCGGCGCGGCAGAAGGCCTTGCTGGCGCAGAGCATTTCCTCGCAGAACCAGGCCGATCAGGCCGTGCTGGCCGAGCGCACCGCGCGCGCCGCCGTGGCCGCCGCGCAACAGCACAATGCCAGCCTGGCGGCCGCGCTTTCGGGCAAGGTCGATGCGCCGATCGCCGACCAACCTGCCGTCCGCCGCGCGCAGGCGGCCCTCGATCAAGCGCGGCTCAACCTGTCTTACACGGTGGTGCGCGCCGCGCAGGATGGCGTGGTGACCAAGGTGCCGCAATTGCAGGTGGGCAGCTATGTCACGGCGGCCAAGCCGGTGTTTACCCTGGCCGGCACGCATCTATGGATCGAGGCGAATTTCAAGGAAAACCAGCTTGATCAGATGCGCATCGGGCAGCGGGCGACGGTCCGGCTCGATGCCTTTCCCTCGCTCCACCTGCGCGCGCGCCTGGCCAGCTTCAGCCCTGGCACGGGCAACAGCTTTGCCCTGCTGCCGGCCGAAAACGCCACGGGCAACTGGGTAAAGGTGGTGCAGCGCCTGCCGGTGGAGTTCGAGATCGAGAACCCGCCCGCCGGGGTGCCGCTCCATGCCGGTTTGAGCGCGGAAGTGACGGTCAATACCAGGGGTGCCGGCAGCGGGCAGGCGGCGCACTGATGACCGCGGGCTATCCGCCGGCCGGGGTGCGGCGCATGGTCACCGCCTCGGTCATGGCCGCGACGGTGATGAACTCGCTCGACAGCACGATCGCCAACGTCGCCCTGCCGCATATCCAGGGCAGCGTCTCGGCCTCGGCCGACGAGATCACCTGGGTCCTGACCTCGTACATCGTCGCCGCCGCGATCTGCACGCCGCTGACCGGGTGGCTGGCCGGGCGGTTTGGCCGGCGGCGGCTGATGCTGTGGTCGATCGTGGGGTTCACCATCGCCTCGGGCCTGTGTGGCATGGCCACCAATCTTACCGAAATCGTGGGATTCCGCCTGTTGCAGGGCGTGTTCGGCGCGGCGCTGGTGCCGATGAGCCAGGCCATCCTGCTCGATATCAACCCGCCCGAACGCCATGGCCCGGCCATGTCGGTGTGGTCGATGGGCGCGGTGCTGGGGCCGATCGTGGGCCCGGCGCTGGGTGGCTGGCTGACCGATAACCTGACGTGGCGATGGGTGTTTTTCATCAACCTGCCGATCGGCGCGCTGGCCTTTGCCGGCTTGTCGCTGTTCCTCAAGGAAAGCCCGCAACGTACGCAGACCCGGCTCGACCTGTTCGGCTTTGCCATGCTGGGCTTGGCGGTAGGTTCGCTGCAACTGATGCTCGATCGCGGACAGACCAAGGACTGGTTCAGCGCCACCGAGATCGTGGTCGAGGCCATGCTCGCGCTGCTCTTTGCCTATCTGTTCGTGGTGCACATCCTGACAGCGCGGCGCCCGTTCATCGATCTGGCCTTGTTTGCCAACCGCAATTTCACGCTGGGTTCGATCTTCGGTTTTTTCCTGGGCGTGCTGATCTTTTCGGTGCTCGCCCTGCTGCCGCCCATGCTGGAAGGGCTGATGCACTATCCGGTGGTGCTGACCGGCCTCGTCACCGCGCCGCGCGGGGTGGGTTCGCTGATCGCGATGATGCTGGCCGGCCGGCTGATCAAGCGTGTCGATGCGCGGCTGCTGATCCTGATCGGGTTTATCCTGAGCGCCTGGTCGATGTATCGGATGAGCGCGTTTTCGCTGGGCATGGATGAAAGCCTGATGATCTGGTCGGGCTTCATCCAGGGTCTGGGGACCGGCATGATCTTTGTGCCGCTGTCCACCATCACGTTTGCCACGCTCGATCCCCGGTTCCGCAACGAAGGCGCGGCGATGTTCACGCTGATCCGCAACATCGGCTCGGCCATCGGCATTTCGGTGCTGCAGGCGATGACCGTGCGCAACACCGCCACGGTGCATGCCCGCCTGATCGAAGGCGTGCGGCCCGACAATCCCGTGCTGGCCTGGACAGCGCCGGGGCTGGATTTCCATGCCGCAGACCAGGTGGCGCGGATCAACGCGGCAATCACCAACCAGGCGGCCATGGTCGGCTATATCGATGCGTTCTGGGCACTGTTCCTGGTCACGCTGCTGGCCATTCCGCTGCTGCTGTTCCTGCGTGGGCCACGCCGCAGCCGGGATGGTGACGATCTTCATCTGCACATGGATTGACCGATGCGCGCCAGACGATGCCTTGTTCCGTTGGCTTTCTTCCCGGCTGCACTGGTTGCCGGATGCACGGTCGGCCCCGATTTCCATCGCCCGGCCGCCCCTGTGGCCCCGACCTACCGCGCGGCCGACGATGTCGCGCCTGCTGCGGGCGCCGCGCCGCAGGCCAGCCTGGGCGAAGGGCCGCAGGCGCAATGGTGGCGCGCGTTTGGTTCGGATGCGCTCGACCAACTGGTCGATCAGGCGCTGGCCCATAACGAGAGCCTTGCCGCCAGCGATGCCACATTGGCGGCGGCGCAGGCGCAATGGCGCGCCGTGCTGGGCCGCCGCGCGCCGCAAATCGATGCCAATGCCCGCGCGGAACAGCAGCAGGTGAACCTGGCGGCCTTCGGTTTTGGCGCGTCGCCCGCGCTGGGGCTGGATGGCAATCCCGATTTCCATCTCTATTCGGTGGGCGGCGGGATCAGCTATGATCTCGATCTGTTCGGCGGCCTCAAGCGCCAGGCCGAACAAAGCGGCTCGCTGGCCCTGGCGCAGCAGCGCCAGACCGAGGCCGCGCATCTGGCGCTGGCCGGCCAGGTGGTGAACCAGGTGCTGACGATTGCCGCGATCCGCAGCCAGATGGCCGCGCAGCAGGCGCTGCTCAGCGATGACGCGCGCAATCTCGACCTCATGCAAAAGCGGCAGCAGGGCGGCGAGGGCACGGCGGTAGAAGTCCTGAGCGCGCAGGCGCAGCTTGCCGCAGACCGGCCGGCCTTGCCTGCCTTGCAGCAGCAACTGGCCCAGGCGCGGGCGACGCTCGCCACGCTGTTGGGCATGACGCCCGATACGCTGGGGAAGACCGATTTCACGCTGGAACAGTTTGCCCTGCCCGCGCAAGTGCCGGTCTCGCTGCCATCGGCACTGGTGCACAAGCGGCCCGATATCCTCGCGGCCGAGGCGCAGTTGCATGCCGCGACGGCCGAGATTGGGGTGGCCACGGCGCGGCTCTATCCCAACATCACCCTGGGCGCGACGCTGGAACAAGCGGCGCCGGGGCTGGGCGATCTTACCGCCAATGCCTTTCGCGGATATGATATCTTCGCCGGGCTGACTGCGCCGATCTTTCACGGCGGCACGCTCAAGGCGCAGCGCGAGGCGGCCGTGGCGCGGGCGCGGGCGGCCGACCACACCTATCGCCAGACCGTCCTCACCGCCTTTGCCCAAGTGGCCGAACTGCTCCACGCGCTCGACAACGATGCGCAAGGCGTCGCGATGCAGCAGGATGCCCTGGCCGTGGCCGATCGCGCCCGCACGCTGTCGCGCAAGAGCTTTGACGTGGGCAACAGCGGCGTGTTGCAGGTGATCGACAGCCAGCGCACCTGGCAACGCGCCAGCACCGCGCTGGTGCAGGCGCGCGCGCAGCAGTTTCTGAATGTCGCGCGGCTTTATGTGGCGACGGCTGGGGGGTGGGTGACGGAGTGATGGGTGTCAGGCTTCCACCACCCCCAAACCCCCTCCTCTAAAGAGGATGGGGCTTAAAAACAGGATGTTAACTCCCCCTCCTCTTCAGAGGAGGGGGGCGGGGGGTGGTGGAACCCTAGCGCCTACTTCCCATAACTACCCGGCTCTGGCCACCATGTCAGCGTGTGGGCATCATGCGCCGAGGTCCAGATGCCGGCTGGGCTGAATCGCAGGCCGCCACTGCCAGCGGGCTTGCCCACGCGCGCGTCGATCACCATGGTCTGGGCGTCGATCACGGCAAAGACCTGGTCATCGGTGGTGCGCAGCCAGACTTTGCCCGCGCCGGTATCGATATCCCCCCACTTGAGGTTTTCGCCCACCTTTACCCGGCCAAGCAGCGCGCCGCTTTTGGGGTCGATGCGCGCGAGCGTGCCATCGCCCTGTTCCTGCACCCAGACACTGCCTTCGCCCGCGGCGAGGAAACCCGGCGCCTTGCCCAGCGGGGTGCGCGCGGTGACGGTGTTGGTGGCCGGGTCGATGCGTTGCAGGCTCTGCTGGGCGGCGCTGACCACCCAGATCGCGCCTTCGCCAGCGGCCATGTACCAGCTGCCGGGATCGACCGGCACGGTGGCGATCACCGCGTTGGTCGCCGGATCGATGCGCGAGACCACGCCCTTGGCATCGCTCGCCACCCAGATCGAGCCAGCGCCCGCCACGACATTGAGTTCGCCTTCCTTGTCGTTGGCGATGCCGCTGGCAATCGTGGCGACAAGCTTGCCGGTGGCGGTGTCGATGCGGTTGACGGTGCGATCGGCGCAATTGGCCACCCACAGTGCGCCATCGGCAACAGCCATCCCCCCGCACGGATGGGCCAGCGGCACTGTCGCCTTCATGCCGGTGAGCGACCATTGCTCCACTCGGCCGCGATTGGTGGCCCAGACGGTGTCGCCGTCAACCGCAAGAAAATCGGCAAAGCCGGGCACGGCGATAACCTTGGGCTTGGGAGCGGCGTGGGCGGCAATTGGGGCCGCAAATGGGGCGAGCGCCAAGAGCGTGGCGGCAACAAAGCGCTTCATCGGCTTTCCTCCTCTTCGTCACCCCGGACTTGGTCCGGGGTCCAGCTTGCTTGCTCTCCCGCCGCTCAAAGGAAGCGGGACCCCGGATCAAGCCCGGGGTGACGAAATATGATGGTGGTCAGGCCTTCTGCGCAATGAAGGCGCGCCAGCCACCGAGGTCGGTAATGTCTTGCGCGCCGGTGATCGCGCGTGGTTCGGCGACGAAGCCTTTGACGCTGCTGCCATCGGCCAGGGTCACCGTGCCGATCGCCAGCGGCGCGGGCACTTCCACCGTAAAGCTGCCGAACTCGGCCACGCCCAACTCGTAGACTTCCACCGCAATCGCCGCGCCTTCGTCTCCGGCATGGATCAGCGCGGGCTTGGGCGGCACGCTGTCGGCCATGGCATAAAGGCGATAGCTGGGCGCGGTGGTGGTCGCTTCCACGAACGTGGCGTTGCGGCTGGTCAGCTGCCAGTGCAGCGGCATGTCCTTCAAATGGGCGCCAACCACGGCGAGTTTCACGGTCTGCATCTTGCCCTCCAGATCGAGCGGGGGTGGGGGTGGCAGCTGCGCCACCGAAAGATAGGCATCGGCCAGATCGAGCAGCGCGCGGTCGCTGTCGGCCGGGCCGATCAGCGTGATGCCAAAGCCGGTGGCGTTGTGGCGCACCCCGGCCGGCACGGCGAGCGCGGCCATGTCGAGCAGATTGACGAAATTGGTATAGGCGCCAAGGTTGCTGTTGAGCGCGATCGGCGCCGCCTGCAATTCGGCGACGCGATAGGCCGTGCCGGTGGTGGGGAACGCCAGCGCGTCGATCTCATCCCACAGCTGGTCGGCATGGCGTTTCAATTCGGCCAGGCGATAGATGCCGTTGAACAGCTCGACCGCGCTTTTTTCCAGGCCGGGTTCGACCACGGCGCGCACGGTGGGATCGATCGCGCCGGGGTTGCTGGCCAGTAGCGGCGCCAGCGCGGCGGTGCGTTCCGCCACCCACGGCCCGCCATAGAGCAGCAGCGCTGCCTCTTGCAGCGGGGCATAGTCGATTTCGACCAAGGTGCCGATTTCGGCCAGCTGGGCCAGCGCACGGTCATAGAAATATTCGGATTCCGCGTCACCAAACCACTGGCGCTGAGCGCGCCTGGGCACGCCGATCACGCGGCCGGCGATCGGCTTGTCGGCCAGCGATTTAGACCATGGATCGGCGGCGTCATAGCCGGCGACGACATGATCGATCAGCCGCGCATCGGCGGTATCGCCGGTGAACACCGAGATGCAATCGAGCGAGCGGCAGGCTGGCACCAGGCCAGAGGTGGACCAGCGCCCCTTGCTGGGCTTCATGCCGACGAGATGGTTGAACGCGGCGGGCACGCGGCCCGATCCGGCGGTATCGGTGCCGAGCGCGAACGGCACCAGGCCGGCGGCCACTGCGATCGACGAGCCCGAACTGGACCCCCCGGACACATAAGCCAGGTTGCTGGCATTGCGCGGAATGCCATAGGGGCTGCGCGTGCCGACCAGGCCGGTGGCAAACTGATCGAGGTTGGTCTTGCCCACGCAGATCGCGCCGGCCGCCTCAAGCCGCGCCACGACTGTCGCCGATCCTGGCGGGCTATAGGCAAAGGCCGGGCAGGCGGCGGTGGTATCGAGCCCCGCCACGTCGATATTGTCTTTCACCGCAAAGGGCACGCCGGCCAGCGGCAGATGTTCGCCCGCCGCCACGCGCGCATCGACGGCGCGGGCAGCGTCCAGCAGGGCGGCATCGGCCGGGCGGCTGATCCAGATCTGCGGCTGCACGGCATCATAGGCCGCGATGCGCGCCAGCGCCTGCTCCATGGCCGCAACGGCGGTGCTCTGCCCACTGCTGACCGCGTGGGCCAATGCGGCTGCCGGCAGGCGCGGTGCCGCCCCGCTCATGCCGCGTGCCGGCGCAGGGCGAGCATCGGCGCGCCGGGTTGCAGGGCCTGTTTCTCTTGCATGTAGAGCGCGGCGACCACGCCGCTGCCGGGGCTTTCCACCGCGCACTCCATCTTCATGGCCTCCAGCACGGCGATGGTATCGCCAGCCTTGACCTCGTCCCCTTCGGCCACGAGCAGCTTCCACACGCTGCCGCCAAAGGGCGCTTCCACCAGATCGGCGCCATCGGGCACGTCTACCGTGCCGGCCACGGGGGCATCGGCATCGGCCAGGTCGGTTACCCGGTCAAACTCGCCACGGCGCTGCCACTCGGCGCGTTCCGCGTCGAACGCGGCCACGCGCTGGGCTTCGAACGCCGCGATTTCAGCGGCATTGTCGGCCAGGAACTGGCGATAATCGGCCAGGCGAAACTCCGATGGTTCGATCCGGATCGACCGGCGCCCGGTGGGAAAATCGCGGCGCCATTCCACCAGTTCCTCGGCACTCACCGGATAGAAGCGGATCTGGTCGAAGAAGCGCAGCAGCCAGGGCTTGCCCTCGATAAAGGCGTCGGTCTGGCGGTGGGTGTTCCACACCTGGATGGTGCGGCCAAACAGCTGGTATCCGCCCGGCCCTTCCATGCCATAGATGCACATATAAGCGCCGCCGATGCCGACCACGTTGGGCGGGGTCCAGGTGCGGGCGGGATTGTACTTGGTGGTGACCAGGCGGTGGCGCGGATCGACCGGCGTGGCAACCGGCGCGCCCAGGTACACGTCACCCAGGCCCATGACGAGGTAGTTGGCCTCGAAGATCAGGTTCTCCACCGCGGCGGCATCGGGCAAGCCGTTGACGCGGCGGATGAACTCGATGTTGTCAGGGCACCACGGCGCATCATCGCGCACCGCGCCCATGTACTTCTGGATGGTTTCGAGCGTGGCCGGATCGCGCCAGCTCAACGGCAGGTGGACGATGCGTGAGGGGATGGTGAAATCTTCCAGATCGCCCAGGCGCTCCTCCGCCTCTACCAGCGCGGCGAGCATGGCCTGCTGATCAAGGCTTTGCCCGTCGAAATGGACCTGCAGCGAGCGGATGCCCGGCACAACGTCGATCACGCCGGGCAGCGCCATGCGTTCCAGCTCGGTCATCAAGGCGTGCACACGGATGCGCAGCTCGATATCCAGCGTGATCGGGCCGTATTCGACCAGGATATTGCGATCGCCCTGCTGGCGATAGACCGTGCGCGGGCGCGTGCCGTGGCCGGCGATCTCCGCCAGGATCGGCGAAAGCGTCTCGATCTCGCGCGCGGGGCGCGGCGCCGGCGGCGTGCCGTCTGCCACCAGCGCGCGCTGCGCCGCATCGGCCGCTTGCGCATCGGCGATGGATACCGGCACGAAGCGCAGGCGATCGCCCGGCACGAGTTGCCCGATCTTCCAGCGATCGGCCGCGATCACCACGAAGGGGCAGACGAAGCCGCCGAGCGAGGGGCCATCAGGGCCAAGGATGATCGGCATGTCGCCGGTGAAATCCACCGCGCCGATGGCATAAGGATTGTCGTGGATGTTCGAGGGATGCAGTCCGGCTTCGCCCCCATCGGCGCGCGCCCATTGCGGCTTGGGGCCGATCAGGCGCACCCCGGTGCGGTTGGAGTTGTAGTGCACCTGCCAATCGGCGCCGACCACCATGGCGATGTCTTCATCGGTGAAGAAATCGGGAGCGCCGTGCGGGCCATAGAGCACGCGCAGCGTCCATTCGCTGCCCATCGCGGGCAAGGCCACGGCGGGAAGTGGCGCAGCGGTTTCCTCGTCGCCCAGGTGCAGCACATCGCCCGCCACCAGGCGCCGCGCGGCATGGCCGCCGAACTGGCCCAGTTCGAACGTGGCGCGGCTGCCCAGGTAGGGCGCGATATCGAGACCACCGCCGATCAGCAGATAGCCGCGCATGCCGCCGCCCCGCGTGCGTCCGGTGGCCAGGGTTTGCCCCGCAGCCACGGCAATAACTTCGCCCAGCGGCACCGCCACGCCATCGAGCGTCGCGCCAAAATCGGCCCCGGTCAGGCAGATGCGCGCCGGCGCGGTGAACGCCAGGGTGGGCCCGGTGTGCGTCATTTCGAGGCCAGCCATGCCTTCGGGATTGCCGAGCAGGCGGTTGCCCAGGCGGAACGATTGATCGTCCATCGGCCCCGACGGCGGCACGCCCACGGCCCACAGATGCTGGCGGCCGGGCCAGTCCTGCACCGTGGTGGCCGTGCCGCCGGCGATCACGCGCAGGCTGGCGGGCACGAAGCTGATCGTGTCGAGCACGCGGGTGGAAACCTCGCCGCTGGTAAACGCGGGGCTCGCCACCACCTGGCGCAGCCAGCGCAGGTTGGTTTCGATGCCGTCGATGCGCGTGGCGGCCAGCGCCTGCTGCATCGCTGCCACCGCCGCCTCGCGCGTGGGGGCATGCACGATCAGCTTGGCCAGCATCGGATCGTACCATGCGCTTACTTCGGTGCCGGCGACCACCCAGGTTTCGGTGCGGATGTCGGCGGGAAATTCCACCGCCGTGAGCGTGCCGGAAGTGGGGCGGTAATCGAGCGCGGGATCCTCGGCATAGAGGCGCACTTGCACCGAATGGCCCGAGGGCGTGGTGGGCGCGCTATCCAGAAATGTGAAGTCGCCAGCGCCGCCGCGCACCATCCATGCGACCAGGTCTAGCCCCATAACCTCTTCGGTCACGCCGTGTTCGACCTGGAGTCGGGTGTTCATTTCCAGGAAAAAGAATTCCTTACGATCGGCATCGTAGAGAAATTCTACCGTCCCGGCCGAGCGGTAGCGCGCCGCCTCGCCCAGGCGAATGGCCGCTGCATAGAGATCGGCGCGCACGCTTTCGGGCAGCAGCGGGGCAGGGGCTTCTTCCACCACCTTCTGGTTGCGGCGTTGCAGCGAGCAATCGCGCTCGCCAAGGGCGACGATGCGCCCCGCGCCATCGCCAAAGATCTGCACTTCGACATGGCGGGCGCGGCGCACATAGCGTTCCAGGAACACGCCGGCGTCACCAAAATTGCTCTGCCCCAGGCGCGCCACGGTGGCAAAGCCCTCGCGCACGTCGGCCTCGGTCTCGCACACGCGCATGCCGATGCCGCCACCGCCGGCCGTGGCCTTGAGCATGATGGGATAGCCGATGGCCGCCGCCGCCTCCACCGCTTCGTCCTCGCTGGTCAGCAGGTCGCTGCCCGGCGCCAGCGGCACGCCATGGGCCTTGGCCAGTTCGCGCGCGCTGTGCTTGAGGCCAAACGTGCGGATATTGTCGGGGGTGGGGCCGATGAAGACGATCCCCTCTGCCGCGCAGGCATCGGCAAATTCGACGTTTTCGGCCAGGAAGCCATAGCCGGGGTGGATCGCGCCGGCGCCGGTCTGCTTGGCCGCGGCGATGATCGCCGGGATATTGAGATAGCTTTCGCTGGCGCGTGCCGGGCCGATGCACACGGCCTCGTCCGCCAGGGCGACATGGGCCGATCCCTCGTCCGCCTCGGAATAGACCGCGACAGAGCGCAGGCCCATCTGGCGCAGGGTGCGGATGATCCGGGTGGCAATCGCCCCGCGATTGGCGATGAGGACGGTATCGAACATCATGCCGCCACGATCATGCGCACGGGGGTGGGATTGAACGCGTTGCACGGGTTGTTGATCTGCGGGCAATTGGACACGACGACCACCACGTCCATCTCGGCCTTGAGGTCCACCGTCAGGCCCGGCGCGGAAATCCCGTCGACGATGCCCAGCGCGCCATCGGCCTCCACCGGCACGTTCATGAAGAAGTTGATGTTCGACACGATGTCACGCTTGCCGCGCCCTTCCCACAGGTTGGCCTCCAGAAAGTTTTCGACGCAGGCATGTTGCCACTTGGTGTGATGACCATAGCGCAAGGTATTGGATTCGCACGAACAGGCCCCGCCAATCGTATCGTGATAGTCCACCGCGCTGGCCGCGATGGTCATCATCGGGCGCCCTTCGTTGGACAACAGCGTGGTGCCGGCGCGCAGGAACAGGTTGCCCTGCGCCGCCACGGTATCCTGCGCGGAATAGCGTTCGGCATCGTCGGCCGCGCTGTAGAGCAGGAAATCGACCGCCTGGTTGCCCTCCAGATCGACGATGCGCAGCGTCTGCCCCTTGGCGACATGATAGAGCCAGGGGGCGCGGGCGGGCACGATCTCGTCGTGAACGATAGTGCCGGACAGGCCGGCAAGATGGGTATCGGTTGACATCGCAATCCGTCCTTCGCGTTTAGCGGCGGAAATAGTCTTCGACATTGAGGAAGGCGCGCAGGCCTTCGGGTGTCGCGTTGCGGATGGGATCGTTGCCCAGCGTTGCCGGCCCGCGCCAGGCGGTGGCGCGCAGCGGGGTGACGCTGTATTCCGCGCGCGGATCAAGCACGTGGGGCACATTGGCAATGACCACGATCACGTCCATTTCGGCGCGCAGCAGCACTTGCCGGCCGGGCGCGAACGGGCCGACCAGCGGCGTGATCGTGCCGTCTTCCTCGATCCGCGTGCCCTTGAACAGGTTGATGCAGGGATGCACGTCGCGCCGCGTGAGGCCATGCTTGGCTGCGCCGAGCAGGAACCGGTCGCGCCCGTTGGGGCAGGCGCCGCTGTTGCGGCCTTCGCCGTATTTCGCCGCATTGCTGGCCGCGTTCGATGTGCCGGCAAAGCAATCGTGCGTACCGGCATCATCCTCCACGATGCTGAGCAGCACGCGGCCCATGTCCGACAGCAAGAGCTTGCCCGCGCCAAGATAGGCGTTCCATTGCACCTTGACCGTATCGGCCACGTTGAGCCGCTCGGTCGGCATGGCGGCGTTGAACACCTGCAGCCCGGCGCAGGCATCGCCGCGCGTATCGATCAGGCGCAGTCGCGTGCCGCGTGCCAGAACCCGCGTGGCATAGCCGCCGGCGGCGATGGTTTCTTCCCACACCAGGTCTGCCGGATCGACCCCCTCGGGCAGGTCATCAGCCTTGGGCGGCAGCACCGGCATGGTTTCCACCACCGTGCCGCCCATGCTGCGGGCATGATCGCGCGCGGCGAGCGGGTTGGCGAGGTTGCCTCCGGCGGCTGCCGGGGTTGGGGCCGGGGAAGGGGTGAGCGTATCGGTCATGCGGCCGCTCCATTGCTGGCGCTCTTGCCGTCGTCCTGAACATAGATCGGCGGCAGCAGGGCAGTGGTGGTGACAAGTTCGAGCTGTTGCACGCCGCGCACGCGGCGCAGCGCATCGGAAAGTTCTTTCAGCCGCACGGCCGGGCCCTGCACCAGCAAGACTTCCAGGCTCTGGTCGTCTTCCAGGAACACGTGCTGGGCGGAAATCACCTCCTTGAGGTAATCGGCCTGGGTCTGCGCCAACTGGTGGCGCACCCGGCCCCGGTCGCCGCGATAGACCATGGTGATCGTGCCGGCGAGCATCTCGTCCGGGCGGGTCAGCGCTTCGTGGTCGGCCAGGGCATGGCGGATCAGCTCGGCAATCAGTTGCGAGCGCGAGGGCAGCTGGCGCTCTTCCACCATCATGTCGAGCTTGCGGAACAGATCGGCCGGCAAGCTCATGCTGAGCCGCGCCAGGCTGGCGGGTTCGCTGCTCATGCGAGTTCCTCTCTTGTCATACGGCCACCTTTTGCGGCGGCGTCTTGTCTTCCGGCGCGGCGGTTTCGGCCGGCGCTTCGTCTTCGCGCGGGCGCAGCGGCAGGTCATAGACCACGGTGGCGCCATAGCGGTGCGGGGCGTGGGGATCGTGGCGCCGCTTGTCGAGCGCCAGCACGCGGGTGCCGAGCGAGAACGCCTCGCGGATGTCGTGGGTGACCATGATCACCGTCAGCGCGTGTTCGCGCCACAGACGGCGGATCAGCACGTGCATGTCGGCACGGATACCGGGATCGAGCGCGCCGAACGGCTCATCCAGCAAGAGGATGCGCGGCCGCTTGAGCAAGGCCTGGGCAATCGCCAGGCGCTGCTGCATCCCGCCTGACATTTGCGCCGGATAGAGCTGCAGTGCATCGCCCAGGCCAACCGCCTCGAGCATGGCGACAGCCTCGTCGCGCGCAGCGCGACGGGCGCTGCCAAACAGGCGCGCGAGCAGCGGCGCTTGCGCGCATTCCAGGCCGAACATGGTGTTCTGCAAGGCGGTGAGATGGGGAAACACCGAATAGCGCTGAAACACCACACCGCGATCGGGGCCGCATTCGGGCGGCAGCACCGCGCCATCCAGGCTGATCGTGCCCCGGCTGGGCGCCTCTTGCCCCAGGACTAGGCGCAGCAGGCTGCTCTTGCCCGCGCCCGATGGCCCGACGATCGAGACGAAACTGCCGGCCGCCACATCGAGGTTGATCTTTTCCAGGACGATCTTGTCCCCGAATTCGACCCAGATATCGCGAAGGGAAAGGAGCGCGGTCAATGGCTTGCTCCATGGGCCCAGGGAAACATGCGGCGGCTGGCGAGGGACAGGGCAACGTCCAGGGTAATCGCCAGAAGCGCGATCCAGGCCACGTAGGGGATGATCACGTCCATCGACAGGTAGCGTCGCACCAGGAAGATGCGATAGCCGAGGCCAGTATCAGCGGCGATCGCCTCGGCCGAGATGAGGAACACCCAGGCCGGCCCAAGCGCCAAGCGCACCGCCTGGATCAGGCGCGGCATGGCCTGGGGCAGGGCAACGCGGATCATGATCTGCCAGCTGCTGGCCCCCAGGGTCTGCGCCTTGATAATCTGTTCGCGCGGCAGGCTGGCGATATGATCGGTGATGTCGCGGATCATCGGCGGGGCGATGCCCACCACGATCAGCGCCACCTTGGCCGTTTCACCCAGGCCCAGCGCGATGAACAAGACCGGCAGCAGCGCGATTGGCGGGATCACCGCAATCGCGGTGACCAGTGGCCCCAGCGTGGCGCGCACCGGCGGCAACACGCCCAGCACCAGCCCGGCGACCAGCGCGCCCAGCGTGGCGATGCCCAGGCCCAGCCCCAGGCGCTCAAGGCTGGCGAACGTGTCGGTCCAGAACAGGAAATGGCCCGAAAGCGGATCGGCCTGAAACAGCAGGGCCGAAAGGCCGCGCGCCATGGCGTCGGGCAGCGGCAGGATCTTGTCACTGGGGTTGATCGCGTGGCGCTGCGCCGCCATGACGAGATAGAGCACCAGCAGCGCCAGGATCGGGACCGCGCCAGCGATCATCCTGTCATTGCGGCGCATCTTGCGGTTGACCCAGCGCATCGCGTGAACCCCTTGGAAACAGACGGCAAGCCCCGGCAGCGTGCCGGGCCTGCCGGATTAGAACCGCCGGATCAGAGCTTGCCGGCGGCGGCCAGCTTCATGAAGCTGTCGTCAAAGCGCAGCGTGACATGGGCGGGATCGCCCAGCGTCTTGCCACCCGGAAAGGCCATGCCGACCGCGTCGGCCGAGCTGGCGCCCTTGAACAGACCCTTGGAAAAGCTGAAATCGCGCACCCGCGTCATCGTGGTGACCAGCGCCGGGCTGTCTGCCGCAGCCACCGCCGCTGTAGGCTGGTCATAGAGGAACGTGGTGGTCAGCTGCTTGTCGAACACATCGGGCGTGGTCCCGGCCAGCTTGGCCATGGCGGCGCGCGCTTCCTTGCCCTGGGCGTCCTGGCGCTTCATCAGCGCCATGGTTTCATACCAGATGCCGGCCAGTGCCTTGCCCAGCGCCGGATTGGCCTTGAGCGTGGCGGTGTCCACCGCCATCAGATCGAGGATTTCGCCCGGAATCTGGGCTGAGGAAAACACCTCGTTGGCGCCAGGCTGCCCGCGCATGACCGACAGCTGCGGGTTCCAGGCCACTGCGGCCTGGGCATCGGGGCTGGAAAAGGCGCCCACGATATCAGCGTCTGACGTATTGACTGTCTTGACATCGCTGAGCGACAGGCCGGCCGATCCCAGGGCGCGGGCGAGCAGGTAGTGCGACACCGAGAGCTCGACCAGGTAGATCTGCTTGCCCTTGAGGGCGGAAACCGAATTGGCACCTTTGAGCAGGACGCCATCGTTGCCGTTGGAATAGTCGCCGACGATGATCGCGCTGGTATCCTTGCCCCCGGCGGCAGGGATGGTCAGCGCATCCATGTTGGTGACGGTAACACCGTCAAACTTGCCGGCGTTATATTGGTTCACGGATTCGACATAGTCGTTCACCTGAACAATATTGATCTTGATGCCGTACTTATCGGCCCATTTCTTGACGATACCTGCCTGCTGCGCATAGGGCCATGGCATCCAGCCAGCATAGATCGACCAGCCGATATTGAATTCGGTTTTCTTCGCGGCTCCGGCATCGGGTGCCGAGGAGCATGACGCCATCATCAGTGTGCTGGCCAGAAGTGCGATCTTACCCGCCGTGCCGATCATCTTCATCATGATTCGCGCCCCTTTCGCACTGCACCATGGTTGCAAAGCCCACCCTTGTCCATGGCAAAAATATTACCCATCATCATTTTTGTAATAACGCGCCCCATGGGTGAGAAATGCAGCCACGCGTTCTGGCATCGCCATGCTGGAAGCGACGCATACGCCGCCTATCCAGCGTTCATCGCGATATCGCGTGAACTGCATGCTGTGCAGCGATCACACTTTGACGCCAGGTTGAGTCGCGAATCAAGCGGCAATTTTGGCCAGCAACGGCATCGCTGTGGGCCGCGCGTGTGCGGTGACGGTACCCCGCTATGCCGCAAGTGCGAGGAAAAATGGCGGGTTTCCTCGTATTTCCTGTGAGTGAATCATACTGAATGCCACGAAAATTATTACGCTTGACCGATTATGTAATATCGGTACCGTGGCAGGTGTCGATAGTTCAGGGCGACACAATAAATATACCAAGAGCGGGTCACCAGAGCCACGCCGCGTTGCGGTGCGGGCGATGGGTAATAGTGCGGATTTCAGGCCGGTTGTTGACTGTCGGAGCGACAGCAAGCGCTCCCACCCTGCCAGGGCCTGGCGCCGCGTTTTGATCCCGACCACTTTTGGCAAGGCAGGCGCAAGCGAGCCGGATGGGTTCGCTTGCCACGCAAATCTTGGTGCCAGGCCGGTTAGCGGTCGGCACTTGCCCGGCAAGCGGGCTGATCCCTGGGAGGGGATGTCACAGCACAGGCTTTTTGAGAACAAAGCGAGGGGCTGAAGTGACCAAGCGATCTTTCCGAACGAACCTGCTGGGCGCCACGATGCTGCTCATCCCGGCCTTGGCGCCGAATTCGGCCTACGCGCAGGCAGCTCCGCAACCGCAAGGCGAGCCAGCGGCCGATGCCGCGGCCGCATCTGGCAGCGACGCCAACTACATCGTGGTGACGGCCACGCGGCGCGCCACCACCTTGCAGGATGCGCCGATCAACATCAGCGCGGTCAGCCCGCAGGAACTTGCCCGTCAGCGTATCGACGACGTCAAGTCGCTCGCCGCGTTCACGCCGGGCATGACCGTGGCCGACACCGGGCCAGGCTCCACCGGCAAGATCGTGCTGCGCGGCATCAATTCGGGCGATTCCAGCGTGGAAGGCGCCAGCGCCAACAGCGCGGTGGGTGTCTATCTGGGCGAAGTGCCGCTCTATCTCGATTTCAAGCTGCTCGATATCGACCACGTCGAAGTCCTGCAGGGCCCGCAGGGCACGCTTTATGGCCTGGGCACGCTGGCCGGCGCGGTGCGCTACATGCCCAACCGGCCCGATACCGACCACTACAGCGTCGATCTGCACGGCCGCTGGTTCGGCGAAAGCCACAGCAGCGAAGCCGGCGTGAATGCCGATGGCACGATCAACATTCCGATCGTGAAAGACCACATCGCGCTGCGCAGCACCGTGGGGTATTACGACAACCCCGGCTTCATGGATTACAACTACCTGCTGCGCCAGCCGGGGGTGTCCAACCCGCAGCCGGTGCGCGGCACGACGGCGGCCGATGGCTCGTTTGGCACACCGGCGCAGCAGGCGGCGAACTTCTATTCCAAGAAGGATGTGAACTATGAACACACCTTCACCACGCGCAACCAGCTGCTGCTGGAAGCCAGCCCGGACTTCAAGGTCTATCTGACCTACGCCCACCAGATCACCAAGACGCAGGGCCGCCAGGCCAACGGCGCTGGCGTGCTGGGCACTGGCAAGTATGAAGCGCCGTGGCGCTATCTGGAACCGACCAACCGCACGTCGGACCTCTATTCGGCCGAGTTCAACGTCAACGTGTTCGACGTGGCCCAGCTGGTGGCGACCACCGCCTTTACCAACCAGAAGATCTATACCCAGCGCGACAACACCGACCTGCTGCTGGACCTGGACTATGGCTATGAAGCCTTTCCAGAGTTTTCCTCCTACAATCAGGCAACCTCGAAGTATCACCAGTTCAACGAGGAAGTGCGCCTGGTTTCGACCCATGGCGGCCCGTTCAGCTGGGTGCTTGGCGGGTTCTACAACAATATGCGCTATGGTTCGCAGTATCGCGAATATGTGCCCGGTTATCCCGACTGGGCCGGCATCTATCGCCCTGACAACCTGGAATACATGTCGTTCGTCAACACCCGCACCAAGGAAAAGGCGGCCTATGGCGAAGGCACGTTCCACATCACCAAGGATTGGCAGGTTACTGGCGGCTTGCGCTACTTCAAGTATGACGCCTTTGCCGAGGGCGGCACGGATACGCCGCTGTTCAGCAAATATACGCCGTATCCGCTGGTGGTCTTCGCCCCGCAGCGCATCAAGTCGGGCAGCACGGGCAAGGACGGCTTTGTCTGGAAGGCCAACACGTCTTACAAGTTCAGCCCCGATCTCATGGCCTATTTCACCTACAGCACGGGTTATCGCACCGGCAACGTGAACCGCGTGGCGCCATGCGTCCTGCCGCTTGATCCCAAGGTGCAGAACGTCTGCGCGCTGCCCAACGAGCTGGCCTATGGCCCGGACAAGACGCGCAACCGTGAACTGGGCCTGCGTGGGTCGCTGTTTGACCGCAAGTTCCAGTTTACGCTGAGCGGCTTCATCGTCACCTGGGCGGGCGTGCAGGTGCCGAGCCAGACGGTCAACGGCGCAGTGGGCATCACTGTCAACGGCAGCACCGCCGTGTCGAAGGGCATCGATTTCTCGGGCCACCTCAAGATCACGCCGCAACTGACGATCGATGGCACCTATTCCTACAACGACGCGCACCTTACCGCCGATGCCCCGGGCATCGTGGTGAGCAGTGGGGTCAACTATGATGCCTTTGCCGGCGATCGTCTGCCGGGTTCGACCAAGCATTCGGGCAGCGTGGGCGCCACCTATACCTACCCGCTGACCGAGGGCCGCGATATCGAAGCGACCTGGGCGATGACCTATACCGGCGAAATCTATTCCCGCGTCGGCCTGCGCGGCAATGGCGAAGTGATCCCGGCCTATACCACGCACCGCGCCTCGGTAACCTATCACAGCCCGATGTTCGACCTGGGCGTCTATGCCGACAATATCTTTGACAAGTATGCCGTGACGGCCGTGGAGAACGACACCAGTTCCTATAACCGCGCCCGCAGCGGCGTAGTGGAACGGTTCTATGCCTATGGCGTCCTGACGCCGCGCCGCGTCGGCCTGGAAATGACCTTCCACTACAAGTGAGGCGAAAAGCCCGCTTCCTGTTGCTGCGTGAATGGATCGTGACGACAGGAAGCGGGACCCCGGATCAAGTCCGGGGTGACGAATAGAAAAGTACGTTTTCAGTACCGTCACCCCGGACTTGATCCGGGGTCCGGCTATTTTCCAGAATTTCGTAACAGAGCTTCGCCATGGATGGGACAGACATGAAACAGCGGCTGATCGGGCTGATTCCGCCCGCCACGCTTTTGGCAGTGATCCTGTTCTGGGCCTATGCGCCCAAGAGCGTGATCGATTACCCGTGGACTCTCACGATCGTGGCCACGGCGATTTCGGCCTGGCTGCTGCTGCTGGAATGGCTGTTCGAACGCCACGCCGATTGGCGGATGAACTGGCGCGAGTTCTTTACCGACACCTTTTATGTCGTGCTCAGTTCCACCGTGATTTCCCGTGCCACCGATTTCTTTGCCGATGCGCCGATGAAGGCCGCCAAGGCCAGCGCCGGGCTGGCCACGCCCTGGCTGGAACACCTGCCGTTCCTGGCACAGGTGGGGCTGATCTTCTTCCTGTTCGAATTTGGCCAATACTGGATGCATCGCGCGATGCACAACTGGACGCCGCTGTGGCTGACCCATGCGCCGCACCATCACATTACCCAGCTTAATGCGCTGAAAGGCTATGTCGGCAATCCGCTGGAGCTGTTCTTGATCAGCCTGGGCGTGATTACGCTGCTCGATTTCAGCCCGGTGGCGATCCTGTGCGCGGCGAGCGTGGGCAACGTAGTGGCCGGCTTTGCCCATGCCAACGTCAAGTCTGATCCGCCGTGGTTCTATTCGTTCTTCTTCACCACGATCCGCCATCACAGCCTGCACCATTCGGTGGGCTATGAAGAAACCCGCTGCAACTATGCCAACTCGATGATCCTGATCGATCGCGTGCTGGGCACCTATCGCGAGGGCGAGGGTATCCTGGTCGGCCAGGACGAGCGGCGCCGGCTCACCATCCGCGAACAGTTCATGTTCCCCTTCGTGCCGGTGATCGATGCGATCAAGCAGCGCCGCGCGGGCAATGAGGAAGCGGTGCAGCGCTGAACGCATTGGCCGATCGGGTGGCGCCGCTTGCCAGCCCCACCGCGCCCATGGCACAGGGCGGGATGAGCAAGACCGATCCGCAGATTGCCGCCGCGCGCGCCGCCTTGGCGCGGGGCGATTGGCCGGCCGTCGTGCGCGCGGCGCAGATGGTTGGCGATGCGGCCCCGCAGCGGGCAGAGGCGCTATTCCTGCTGGGCCTGGCCGAAGCCGGGCAGGGACGGATCAGCGCCGCGATCGCCCTGCTGCGCCAGGCTGTGGCGCGCGATCCGCAGGGCGAATACCGCGCGCAGCTTGCCCGCCTGTTGATCATGACCCGGCAGGACAGCGCCGCCGCGCAGGCTTTGGCCGAGGCCGAACACGCACTGCCCGATGATGCGCTGAGCCGCGATACCATGGGCTGCGTCTATGCCCGCCTGGGCGACCATGCCGCCTCGCTGCCCCATTTTGCCCATGCCGTGGCACAGGCGCCCGACATTCTCGAATACCGTTACAACCACGCTGCGGCGCTCAATTTCGTTGGGCAGGTCAGCGAGGCGGAGGCCGCGCTCGAAGCGCTGATCGCGCGCGCGCCGGGCCATGGCCGCGCGCACCATCTGCTCGCCAGCCTCAAGCGGCACACGGCAGACAGCCACCATGTGCCACGCCTGCGCACGCAACTGGACGCGGCGCACGATCCGCGCGATCGGCTGCTGCTGGGCTATGCCCTGGCCAAGGAGCTTGACGACCTGGGCGAGCACGACGCCGCGTTCACCGCGCTGGCTGCTGCCAATGCGGAGCATCGCGCCCGGCTGCCCTATCGTTTTGCCAGCGATGCCGCCAATTTCGACGCGATCGAGGCGGCCTGGCCGGGGCTGTCGCGGGCGGCAGTGCCTGGCGCGCCGACGGAGGCGCCGATCTTCGTGATCGGCATGCCGCGCACCGGCACCACGCTGGTCGACCGCATCCTGTCTTCGCATCCTGCGGTGGAAAGCGCCGGCGAACTGCAGGCCATGCCGCTGGCGGTGAAGCACGCCGCCGGCACGCGCACGCGCACCGTGCTCGATCCCGAAACCATCGCCGCGCTGCGTGCGGCGGATCTGGGCGCCATCGGCCATGATTACCTGGTCCGCGCGCGCCATCACCGACGCGACACGACGCGGCGCTTTGTCGATAAATTTCCCGGCAATTTCCATTATGCCGGAATAGTGGCCGGTTCTTTGCCCAACGCGCGCATCATATGCCTGCGCCGTCATCCGATGGACACGGTGCTGAGCAACTTCCGCAACCTGTTTGCGATCACCTCACGCTATTACGATTACAGCTATGACCTAATGGACATCGCCCGCTATTATGCGCGCTTCGACCGGCTGATGCGCTTCTGGCAAGCGGCCCTGCCCGGCCGCATCCTGGAGGTATCCTACGAAGACCTGGTGGCAGACCAGGAAGGCGTGACGCGCCGCATGCTCGATCATGCCGACTTGCCCTGGGACGCCGCCTGCCTCGATTTCCACCGCAACCAGGCCCCGGTTTCCACGCCCAGCGCGGCTCAGGTCCGCCGCCCGATCTATCGCGATGCCCTGGCGCGATGGAAACGGCACGAGGATGCGCTGGGCGAGGTGGCGGCGTTCTTTGCCGAGCAGGGCATCGCCATCGACTGACGGCGATCAGCCGTAGCAGGCGATGCGGGCGCGGCGCAAAATCTTGTCTTCCAATGAATAATAGAGCCAGATCGCATCGGGCATGACAAGGCACGATGCCGCAAAGGCAATGTCGGTGGCGTCTCGGCTGCGTGCGGGTGGCGGCAACAGGATCGGCTCGATGCCGCGCCCTGTAACACACGAAAAATCAGGCGAGAAGCTGATCCAGCCAATGCGCCAGCGCGCATCGGCGGTGGCGCCGTTGTAGAACATCACCGGATCCTGGCCATCGCGCTGAACGATCGGCCCGGTCGAAAGGTGCCAATTGTCCCAGCTGTCTTCGCGCACGGTGAAGGGATCGTCGATCACCGTCCACGGCCCTTCCAGCGATGGCCCGGTGGCCAGGCCAATGCGCGAGGCATTGTCCATGGCATATTCGTAGAACAGGCGAAACGTGCCATCGGGCGCCTGGGCCACGGTGGCTTCCTTGATGTTGCCTTCGCCCTCCGGCGCCTTGAGCAGCACGCGATGCTCGTGCAGGTCGGTCAGCGAGGGCCCTTGCGCCACCAGCAGCGATCCTTGTGACCGCTTGGCGTCCACGCCGGTGTAGAAGATGGTATAGTGGCCGTCTTCGCCATGGACGACGGTGGGATCTTCGCACCCGCCAGCGTCATCGGGATGGGGCCCTGGGGTGATAGCCGGGGCATGGCGCATGGTGAAACAGCGGCCATCGGATGAATCGCCCGCCCAGATCACACCCGTTGGATCGTTTGCAAGCAAGGGGTTGGGTAGCACTCTTACCAGAAGACGGTAACTGTCGCCCTCGGTCCAGACGAATGGGCTCATCAGGTCGTCATGCGCGAGGCGGCCTTCCGGCCCGGCGATATCGAGCGTCACCTCCTGAAGTTCTTCCACCACATAGGCAACCATGGCTCAGGCTCCTTGCGCAACGGTGAGCGACAGCGCGCCGTCGATGGTGACGGTGGTGCCGGTGATGTAATCGGCCTGCGGCGAGAGCAGGAACAGCACGAGATCGGCCACTTCCTCTGGCGTGCCGGCGCGGCCCCAGGGAATGGCCGCCTGCTTGCGTCGCAATTCATCCGGGTGATCCAACGCGGACTGGTTCATCGGCGTGAGGATCATGCCTGGCGCCACGCCGTTGACGGCGATGGCCTTGGGTGCGAGTTCCAGCGCGAGAGTTCTGGTCAACTGCGCCAACCCGCCCTTGGCCGCGTCATAATCCACCCCGCCGGGACGCGGCGCGTTTTCGTGGATCGACGAGATGTTGACGATGCGGCCGCCATGTGGCGGGGCGGCCGAGGCCAAGCCGCGCACCAGGCGCCGGCAGGTCAGGAACGGGCCATAGAGATCGGCGCGGATCAAGCGATCGAACTGGGCCAGCGCCATATCCTCGATCATCACCCCGGTCATGTTGAGGCCGGCGGAATTGACCAGCAGGTTGACCGGGCCAAAGCGGCGCTCGGCCAGATCGAACAGGCGTTCCACCGCGTCTTCCAGCCCGACATCGGCAGCGATCGCGGCCGCTTGCCCGCCGCCCTCGGCAATGGCGCCCACCACCGCGTCGGCGGCATCGGCATCCTTGAAATAGGTCAGCACCACCGGCACGCCGGCCTTGCCCAACTTGAGCGCGGTGGCCCGGCCAATACCGGATTCCCCTCCGGTCACGATGGCGACGGAGGCGGGGCGAAAAGACGGGGTGGGGGAGGTCATGCGCGAGATAACGCTGCAAAACATGTTCGGTGCCGGGCGATCGCGCTGCCCCGCCGACAACGCGCGCAATCGTGCGATGGCCGTCATACCACGGCAACATTTGCCGCCTAATCGCCGCCTTTTCCATGGGGGGTGGCGATGCATTGCCTGGTGGTGGAAGACGATCCGGTGATCGCCGCGCACGTGCTCGACGGCTTGCGCGCCGCCGGGCGATCGGCCGATCACGCCGCCACCGGGCGGGCAGCGCTCGAGCGGTTGTCTTGCGGACGCTATGACGCCGTAGTGCTCGATCGCATGCTGCCCGATCTGGGCGGGCTGGAAGTGTTGAGCGCGATGCGTGCGGCCGGTGACGCGCGGCCGCCGGTGCTGGTGCTGAGCGCGCTTGGTTCCCTGGCCGACCGGATCGAGGGGCTTGAAGCGGGCGGAGACGATTACCTGGCCAAACCCTTTGCGATCGAGGAACTGCTCGCGCGCCTCAACGCGATCACGCGGCGGCGGCCCGGCCCGGCCGAGGCGGCGCGCCTGGCCGTGGGCCGCCTGGTGCTCGATCCCTCGCGCCATAGCGCCGCCTTTGCCGGGCAACAGGCGCTGCTCAACCGCAAGCTCTATTCGCTGCTGGCACACATGATGCGCCATGCCGACAAGGTGGTGACGCGCGACATGCTGCTCGAACATGTCTGGGGCTATGCCTTTGCGCCCACCACCAACATCGTCGAAAGCAACATGAGCCGGCTGCGTACCCGCCTGCTCGACCTGGGCATCGATCCGATCGAGACGCAGCGCGGGCACGGCTATGTGCTACGCAGCGGGCTGTGCGCGTGATCGCCGGCAGCATCGCTTCCGCACGCGGCGGGCGCGCGGCGGCGTTCCCGCTGGGCATGGGCCGCCTGGCAATCCAGTTCGGCGCGCTGTTTGCGCTGGCCATGCTGGCGATGGGGCTGGTGGTCTTTGCCGTGGCGCAGCAACGCATTGCCCGGCGGATCGATGACGCGCTGGAATATCATAGCAGCAAGTATCTGGCGCCGGAGAACGGCCAGTCGGTGAACGCCGCGATCGTCGCCGCGCGGATCGAGGCGTGGCAGCAGCAAAAGGCGCTGAGCGAGCGCACCTATATCCTGTTTGCCGCCGATGGCCGCCTCTTGGCCGGGCGGTTGCGCATTCCGCCGCCACCGCCGGGCTTTTCCCCGGTGCGCTATGTCAGCCGCGCGCATGTGGTGCACAAGGGGCGGGCGCTGGCCACACGCCTGCCCGATGGCGCGCTGTTCGTGGTGGTGCAGCACAGCGAGGCGGCCGAAAGCCTGCAGGCGATCCTGCCTGGCGTGATCGTGGCGATCTTTGCCAGCGCCCTATTGGCGGGGCTGGCCGCAACCATGCTGTTTGCGCGGCAGACGGCGCTGCGCCTGGCGGAAACCCAGGCCGCAGCCGATGCCATCGCGCGCGGTGACTTGTCGTGCCGCATCGCCACCGATCGGCTTGATGGCATGTTTGCCCAGCAGGCGGCCAGCCTCAACCGCATGCTCGATCGGATGGAGGAACTGGTCAACGCGCAGCGCCAGTTTTCGAGCGCCCTGGCGCATGACCTGCGCACCCCGCTGACCCGGCTGCGCGGCCTGCTCGCCGCAGCCAATGCCACTGCCGATACCGATGCGCTGGTCGAGCGAGCAGAGCGCGAGTGCGCCTCGGTCATCGCCATCTTCGACGCGCTGCTGCGCCTGGCCGAGCTGGAATCCGGGCGCCACCCTACTGCTGTCGCCCCGCTCGATCTGGGCGCACTGGTGGCCGACGTGGCCGAAACAATGGAGCCGGTGCTGGCCGATCACGGCGGCGCGCTGCGCCTGGGCCGGGTGGACGCATCGGTGGTGCGGGCCGATGCCGGGCTGGTCAACCAGTTGCTCGTCAACCTGCTTGAAAACGTGGCGACGCACACGCCGCCGGGCACCACTGCAACCTTGCGGGTGGAGCAGCGCGACGAGGGCGCGATGGTGATCCTGGCCGACGATGGCCCCGGCCTGGCCCCGGCCGATCGCAGCCGCGTGGTGCGCCCGTTCGAACGCGGCCCGGAAACCGCCGGCCGGCGCGGCAGCGGGCTGGGCCTGTCGATCGCCCAGGCCATCGTGCGCTTTCATGGCGGCACGCTGGCCCTCGCCGACAATGCGCCGGGGCTGGAAGTGCGGATGATGTTTCCGGCGTGATTGGGGGGTGGTGCTAAACCTGACACCCACCCTCCAAAACATTCTCAATTTGCAATGTTGCGGGCAAATCGTGCCAGGTGCGGCACTTGTCGCACAAATGTCATGGACGGTGCCTAGCGGGTCGGCAGGCGCAACGGGAATGGCCCGGCGCCCATGGGGTTTCACACGATGCGATTCTTCCGGTCTGTGGCCGCGCTGGCGGCTGCCTGCATGGTCGTGCCTGCGGCCCACGCGGCCGATCATGCTGATGCCGCGCCGCGCTGGCTTTCGGCCATCACGTTTGCGCCCGATCATGCCTTTGCCCCGCCGCCCGCGCCCGGCTCTCTGGAGGAAAAGCTCGATCTCGATCGCCTGCGCGCGCTGATCGCGGCGTCTTCGCCCGAGCGGATCGCCCAGGCCGATTGGGATGGCGAGCACAAGGAACCGGCGATCTTTGACAAGGCACTGGGCAAGGACATTGCCACGCTGCCCCATACTTTGGCGCTGGCCAATCTGGTGCAGGACGAAGTGGAGCGCGTGGTCGCTGTTGCCAAGCACCATTTCCGCCGCGCCCGTCCGTTCATGGTCGATCCCGCGCTGCCGCATTGCGGCAAGGGCGAGCAGGCGCTCAAGGCCTATCCCAGCGGTCATTCCGCCTTTGCCTGGTCGGTCGCCTGGACTCTGGCGCAGCTCGCGCCCGACCGCGCCGCCGCGCTGATGGCCAAGGCGCAGGATTATACCCTGAGCCGCGAGATCTGCGGCGTGCACTTTGCCACCGATGTGGAAGCCGCCCACGGCATGGCGACCGCCGCCGCGCAGGCGCTGCTCTCCGATCCCCGCCTTGCCCCGATGGTCGCGGCTGCCCGCGCCGAATGGCCGGCGCACTGACACCCGATCCCCTTCTTCCTGATGATAAATTGAGGAACATCATGATCAAGCACCCCCTGCGCGCCGCCCTGCTGGCCGCCTCCAGCCTGCTCGCCTGCACGGCCCACGCGGCCGATGCCCCTGCGCCTGCCGCCGACGCGGCCCCGGCCGCAGCGGATCCGCAATCGACCACGGCCAACCAGGCCGGCCAGGCGAATGACGCGCAGTCGCTTACCTCGTCCGACATCATCGTGACCGGCAGCCGCGCCGCGCAAGTGGCGCCGATCACTGCCTCGCTCACCACCACACAGCCGCAGGCCGCGGTCAGCCGCGAATTCATCGACAACGCCAACGCCGCGTCAGATTTCAACCAGCTGATCGCGCTGACCCCCAGCGTGAGCATTTCGGGCAGCAACAACGGCACCGGCTTTACCGAAACCAAAGCGACGATCCGCGGCTTCCAGGATGGCGACTACAACGTCACCTATGACTCGATCCCGTTTGCCGACACCAACAACCCGACGCACCATTCCACCGCGTTCTTCCCCACCACCACGATCGAAACCGTCGTGGTCGATCGCGGCCCGGGCAATGCCAGCCAGCTGGGCCAGGCCACCTATGGCGGCAACATCAACATGTATTCGCGCGCGGTGAGCGACCAGATGGGCGGCCAGGTCCAGGGCCTGCTCGGCAACTGGAACACCTTCATCGGCCGCGCCGAATTCCAGAGCGGCGCGATCGACAAGTTGGGCGGCGCCAAGTTCGTGCTCGCCGGGCAGTTCCTGCGTTCGGACGGCGCGCTGACCAATTCGCCGGTCAATTCCAAGAACCTGTTCGCCAAGGCGGTGATCCCGATCGGCACAGCCAACACGCTGACGCTGCTCAGCACGTGGAACCGCAACTTCTATTACCAGTCTGACCTGCAGAAGGGCGCCACTTGCGGCACCGGCGGCACCGCGCTGGCGGCCGGCACGCAGCTGACGGCCACCAACTGCACGCCCACTTCGCAGATCGGGCAATATGGCCTCAACTATGGCCTGGGCAGCGATCCGACGAAGCAGGATTACTGGCAGTACAACCGTACCGACAAGACCACCGATTTCTCGTACATCCGCCTGCAGAGCAAGCTGGCGCCGGGCCTGTCGCTGGACAACCGCGCCTATATGTATGGCTATACCAACAACACTATGTCGGGGAACACCGGCTCGGTCCTGGCGTTGAGCGGCGCCGGCACGGTGGCTTCGCCCTACAAGACCACGACGGTGGCGGGCGATATTCCGGGGTACTACAAGCTCAACAAGTATCGCGTGCTGGGTTATATCGGCCAGGTCAATTATGATTTCGCGCTCGGCAAGATCCGCGTGGGCGGTTGGTACGAGCACGCCGATACCGACCGCGCGCGGTTTGACCTTGATCGCACCACCGGCATGCCGTCGTACAATGAAAAGTTCGCGCCGGTAACCGGCGTCGGCACGCTGCCCAGCGCGGCCTATGCCAACATCAACTACCTGCAATATTCCAAGTGGAACCAGTACCAGCTGTTTGCCGAGTTCGAATTTCACCCAATCGAGGCGCTGTCGATCACGCCGGGCGTCAAGTACGTGCACTTCAACCGTTCGATCAGCGGGCCGGTCAACCAGAAGAGCCGCAATCCGATCGACACGTCCGCGACCTGGACCAAGACGCTGCCGTTCGCCACGATCAACTGGCAGGCCAAGGACAACTGGTCGTTCTATGGCCAGTATGCCCAGGGCATGTACGTGCCTGACCTGTCGAGCTTCTATACGCCGTCGGGCACCTCGACCGACCAGGCCGTGCAGCAGCAGAACCTGGCCAAGCTGCAACCGCAGACCTCGACCAACTACCAAGTCGGCACGGTCTGGCACGGCAACCACGTCTCGGTTGACGTCGATGGCTATATCATCAACGTCAACAACAAGATCGCGGCCGATACCTCTACCGGGGCGCCGTCCAACGCGCTCGTCAATATCGGCCAGGTCCGCTACAAGGGCGTGGAAGGCCAGATCAGCTTCGTGCCCGTCACCGGCCTGACGCTGTTCGCCAACGGCTCGTACAACTATGCCCACTCGGTGACGAGCGGGGCGCAGATCGCCAGCGCGCCGTTCTCCACCGCCGCGCTGGGTGCGTTCTACAACCACAATGGCACGCGCGTTTCGTTCAGCCAGAAGTTCACCGGCCCGCAATATGCCACCGAGGCGACCGCCGGCGCGACTGGCCCGCGCAGCTATCGCATCGCGCCCTACAGCGTGGGTGAATTCGCCATCAGCCAGATGATCGCCAACCGCTTCCGCATCGGCGCCACGGTGTCGAACGTGTTCAACAACCGCGCGATCACCTCGATCGCCAACGGCAAGACCTATGGCGTGGACGACCAGTTCCAGTTCCTGGCGCCGCGCTCGTTCATGGTGGATGCGCGCATCACGTTCTGATCGGGCCAATGTTGCGCAATGGTCACTTTTCTTGAAGCGGCAGGGCGGTTACGCCGTGTTGCTTGGGAATGGCGATATTGCGTGAGGCTTCACACCACCCCCAACCCCCTCCTCTAAAGAGGAGGGGGAGAGCGGGTTCATTGCCCCCTCCTCTTTAGAGGAGGGGGGTTGGGGGTGGTGCTGGGCCATGCGCGACGTACGAAAAGCGAAAACAGTGAGGCGCAGACTATTCATCACCGCTGCCTTGCTCGCCGCCACAGCCGGTTGCGCGCCCGTGCCGCCCGCGCCGGTCAACCTGCCGGCCCGCAGCGCAGCGCGGGTTGCAACACAGCTTGAAGAGCCAAAGCTGCGCCAGATCGCCCAAGGCATTGCCCCTGCCGCGCCGCATATGGCTGACAGCCTTGACCGGCTCGACCTCTTCGCCGCGATCCTGGCGCAAGACCCGCGCGTAGCCGAAGCGCGCGCGGCGGTGCTTTCCGCCCAGCGCGATGCCCGCGCCGCGCACAAGGTGGCCGCTCCCACGTTCACGCTGTCGAGCGAATATGCCAACGATCCCAGCACATCTTCCCCGTGGCTGCTGGGCGGCGCGGTCAACCTGCCGCTCGATATCGGCGGGCGGCGATCGGCGCGCCTGGCCAAGGCCGACCTGGCCGTGCTGGTCGCGCGGCAGGATCTGGCCGAAATGGTCTGGTCGGAACGCGTGGCGCTGCAGCGCGGCTTGATCGATGCCATGGCCGGGGCCGAGCAGGTGCGGCTGGGCACCGGCATCCTGGCGCTGCGCGATCGGCAACTGGCCGTGCTGGAAGACCGGGCGCGGCGCGGGGAGATCGCCAGTCTTGACCTCTATCCCTATCGCGCGGCCCGGGCGGCGGCGCTGCGCACGCTCAACGATGCGCGCGCACGGGCCGCTGGCGGGCGCGCGGCCGTGGCCGGCGTGCTGGGCGTGCCAGTCAGTGCGCTTGATGGCAAGGCACTGCTGTGGAACGATTTCACCGCGCCCCAGGCCAACCTGCCGGCGCTGTCGGCGGCGGAGCGGGCACGGGCGATTGCCGCGCGCGCCGATGTGCTGCGCGCGCTCGCCAGCTATGACCAGGCCGAGGCAGACCTGCGCGCGCAAGTGGCGCAGCGCTATCCCGCGATCAGCCTGGGGCCGGGCTATACCTGGGAGCGTGGGCTGGTGAAGCTGCCGTTCGCGCTCAACCTTTCACTGCCCTCGTGGGACTTGAACCGCGCCGCCATCGCCGCAGCTGAAGCGCACCGTGCCCAGGCTGGCGCCACGATTGAGACCACGCTGGCCAATGCCCAGGCCGCGATCGAGGCGGCGCAGACCGAGCGGCTTGCGGCAGAGGCAGCACTGGCGCGGCTGCGGGGGGAAGAGCTGCCCGCCACCGCCCGCGCGGCCGACAAGGCCAACCTGCAGTTGAAGCTTGGCGCGATCGGCACGGCCGATTGGACCGCCGCGCAAATCGCCGCGCAGGAAGCGCAACTGGCCCAGGTCGATGCGCTGACTCGCGTGCGCGCCGCCAATCTTGCCCTGGAAGACGCGCTGCGGCGCCCGCTTGATGGACCCGAAACGATGATCGACCCCGCACTGGTGCAACCATGGCTCTAGGGCGCGGCGCCTTTTCCGCGCTGCTGCTGGGCAGCGGCATCGCCCTGGGGGCACTGGCGGGGTGGGGCTATGCCCATTTCGCGGCACCCGATGGCGATGATGCGCCCCACGCGGCGCCGGCCGCACCCGCCACCACGACGGGCGCACTCGTGGTGGACGATGCCACGCGCCGGCGCGCCGGAATCGTGACCGCAGCGCTTGCCACCACGACGCAGAGCCAGGGCGAAACCGGCTATGCCCGCGCGCTCGATCTGGGGCCGCTTGCCGCGATCGGGGCAGAAATCGACAGCGCGCGCGCGGCAGCCACCGCCTCTGCCAGGGAAGCCGCGCGTCTGGCCGCATTGGCGGGGGCCGATGCCGGCGCCGCGCAGCGCGAGGTGGAAAGCGCGCGCGCGCAGGCCCGCGCCGATGCCGCGCGCCTCAACCTGGCGTGCCAGCGGGTGACGTTTGAATTCGGTGCTGGCCTGTCGCACCTGGGCTGCGGCGCGGCCGAAGCATTGGCGCGGCAGGCCAGCCGGGGCGAGGTGGCGATCCTGCGCCTCGATTTCCCCGCCAGCGCGCCGCCTGCCGGGGCCATGGTGCAGATCGACCTCGCGCCAGGCAGCACCCAAGTGCGCGTGCTTGGCCCGGCCGCAGCGGGTGACACCCAGTTGCAAAGCGGCGGCGCGCTGGCGCTGCTGACCGGGCCGCAAGCGCCGCGCATCGGCGTGGGCCGCATCCTGGCGGCCACCACTGCCGCCAATGGGCCGGTGCGGCAGGGCGTGATCGTGCCGCGCAGCGCGATCATGCGCACCGATGCCGGCCTGTTCGTGTGGCGCGCCACTGCTGCCGACCGGTTTGAGCGCGTGGCACTGGAAGACGGCCGCGCCATGGCGCCAGGCTGGTTCGTGCCGATCGGGCGCCTGCACGGCGGCGATCAGGTGGTCATCGCCGGCGCCGGCACGCTGCTCGGGCTGGATCACGCCGCACCGCAGCCCTCGGCCGACGGCGGGGACGATTGATGCTCTCGGCGCTGGTCAGGCAATCGCTGCGCCATCCTTGGCTCGTGCTGCTGGGCGCGGTGGTGCTGCTGGCGCTGGGCGTGACTACGCTGCGCAGCGCGGCCTATGACGTGTTTCCGGAATTCGTGCCGCCCCAGGCCAGCGTGCAGACCGAGGCGCCGGGCCTTTCGCCGCAGCAGGTGGAAATGCTCGTCACCCGCCCGCTCGAGGCGGTGATCAACGGCGCCAATGGCGTGGAGACGGTGCGCTCGCAATCGATCCAGGGCCTGTCGGTAATCGACATCACCTTCCGCGAGGGCAACGATGCCTATCGCGCGCGCCAGCAGGTGTCGGAAGCCCTGGCCGATGCGATCCCACGCCTGCCGCCCGGCGTCGATACCCCGCGCCTGACGCCGCTGGTGTCGTCCACGATGGACCTGCTCAAGATCGGCCTGGTGTCCCAGCGCCTGTCGCCGATGCAACTGCGCGACCTGGCGGAATGGACGATCAAGCCGCGTCTGCTCGCCGTGCCCGGCGTAGCCCGCGCCAACGTGTTTGGCGGGGAACAACGCCGCATCGAGGTGCGCGCCGATCCGGCTCGCCTGCTGGCGCGCGGGATCACCTTTGCCGATCTGGGCCAGGCGGTGAGCGCGGCGGTCAATGTCAACGGCGGCGGCTTTGCCGATACGCCCAACCAGCGCATCCTGGTCGATCCCGGCCCCAGCGCCACCACCGGCGCGCAGATTGCCGCTGCCGTGTTGACCACTGGCCCGGGCGGGACCGTGCGCATCGGCGATGTCGCGCAAGTGGCGGACGCCGCTGCGCCGCCGGTGGGCGATGCGCTGATCATGGGCAAGCCTGGCGTGCTGATGACGCTGTCGAGCCAATATGGCGCCAACACGCTCGACACCACGCGCGCCCTGGAACGCGCGATCAACGATATTGCCCCGGCCTTGCGCGCCCAGGGCGTGACACTTTACCCGGCGCTGCATCGCCCGGCCAACTTCGTCGAAGTGGCGCTTTCGGGCATCACCGTCGATCTGGCGATCGGCGCGGTGATGGTCTTTGTGGTGCTGCTGGTATTCCTGCGCGATGTGCGCGTGGTGATGATCGCGTTCGTGTCGATCCCGCTGTCGCTGCTGGCTGCGCTGATCGTGCTCGATCGCACCGGGCAGACGATCAATACGATGACACTGGGAGGCCTCGCCGTGGCGCTGGGCGTGGTGATCGACGATGCCATCGTCGATATCGAGAATATCGTGCGCCGGCTGCGCGGGGTGACGGACGAGGCCGACCGCCGCGCGATCATCGCTGCCGCCTCGATCGAAGTGCGCGCGCCGGTGGTCCATGCCACGTTCGTGCTGGCACTGACCATGCTGCCGGTGATCCTGTTGACCGGCCTGCAGGGCGCATTCTTCGCGCCACTGGGCCTGGCGTTCCTGCTTGCCACGATGGCCTCGCTGGTGGTCGCGCTGACGGTTACGCCCGCGCTGGCGCTGATGCTGTTGCGCGGGCGCAACCCGGTGGCCGAACCGGCGCTGCTCGAACGGTTCAAGAACTGGCATGAAGGGCTGATGCGCCGGCTTTGCGCGCGGCCCGGCGTGGCCGCCGGGGCGATTGCGACGCTGGGCGCGCTTGCGCTCGTCGGAACGCTGTCGTTCGGCAGCGAGCTTTTGCCCACGTTTCGCGAGCGGCACTATGTCTTGCAGGTGAGCGGGCCGCCGGGCGCCTCGCTCGCCTGGATGCGCGGCACCGGGGAAGAGCTGTCGCGCCGCCTGCTCGCCATTCCCGAAGTCTTGAGTGTGGAAGAACAGATCGGCCGCGCCGAAGCCGGGGAGGATACCTGGCCGCCGAGCCAGGGCGAGTTCCATTTGCGCCTGAAATCGGTGGGCGGGCGCGGCGAAGACGCTGCCCTCGCTGAAATTCGCGCCGCCCTGGCCGCCACCCCGGCCTTGCAGGGCGAAGTGACGACATTCCTGGGTGACCGCATCAGCGAAAGCCTTTCAGGCGAAACCGCCGCCATCGCGATCAGCGTGCAGGGGGCCGATCTCGACACTCTGGATCGCACCGGGGCCACGATTGCCGCGGCGCTGCGCGGCGTGCCCGGCGCCACCGATGTGACGATGAAGGCTGCACCCGGCACGCCGATGCTGGGGGTTACGCTCGATCCGGCACGCATGGCGCTGCATGGCGTGACCGCGGCCGATGCTGGCGATGCCATTCGCGCCACCTTCGCCGGGCAGACGGTGGGCCAGGTCGTGCTGGCCGATCGCGCGATCGATGTTGCCGTCACGCTGCCGCCAGACTTGCGCCGCGATCCCGAGGCCTTGGGCGACACACTGGTGCGCGCCTCGGCCGGCGGGGCCAGCGGCGGCGCGGTGCGCCTCGCTGATATCGCCACGATCTCACCGGGGGAGGCGCGCGCGCTGATCGCCCATGAGGGCGGGCTGCGTCGGCAGATTGTCACGGCCAATGTCGTGCCCGGCCATGCCGTGGCCGATGTGGTCAAGGCCGCGCAAGGCCGCATCGCCCGCGATGTGGCCTTGCCGCCCGGCGTGTTCCTGTCCTGGGCGGGCACGGCCGAAGGTGCGGCTGCGGCGCAGCGCCAGTTGCTCGCGCATGTCGCGCTGGCCGGCGTGGCGATGGTGGCGCTGTTGATCCTGGCCTTTGGCGGGGTGCGGCCGGCCTTGCTGATCCTGGCGGGGATGCCGCCGGCAATGGCCGGTGGCGTGCTGGCCGTGGCGCTGACCGGGGGCGTGGTTTCGCTGGGCGCGCTGGTTGGCTTTATCGCGCTGTTCGGGATTTCGGCGCGCAATGCCATCCTGCTGGTCGCCCATGTCGATCAACTGGTGCTGGGCGAAGGGCGCCCATGGACGCTCGACACTCTGCTGGAAGCGACGCGCGAGCGGGTGACGCCGATCCTGCTCACCGCGCTGGTCACCGCCTTTGCCCTGCTGCCCGTGGCGATCGAGACCGGCCAATCCGGCCGCGAGATCCAGGGACCGATGGCCGTGGTGATCCTGGGCGGGCTGGCCACCTCGCTGCTGCTGACCCTGCTGCTTTTGCCCGCGCTGGTGTGGCGCTGGCGTTTCAGCGCAGGAACAACAGCGCCGACGGCTGACTGAACGCCACCGTCTGGACCTTTTCGCCGATCACCCCGGTCTGCGGATCGCGGCGGAACACGACAATGGCATCGCTGCCTTGGTTGCCCACCAGCACGAAGCGCCCGTCGGGCGAAAAGGTGAATTCGCGCGGCTGCACGCCATCGACCGCGTGGCGATCCACCTGGCGCAGGCTGCCATCGGCCGGGTCGATCGCAAAGCTGACCAGCACGTTGTCAGTGCCGCGATCGGTTACAGCCAGAAAGCGGCCATCGGGCGAGAGATGCAGCGCCGCCGCGCCTACCTTGCCGGCAAAGCCGGGCGGGGTGAGCGGGATCACCTTGCGCAGGGTAAGATGCCCATCGGCATGGTCGAGCACGGCCACCGCGCCGGCCATTTCCAGCGTGACATAGGCCTGCGGCCCACCGGGGGCAAAGACCATGTGACGCGGGCCCGAACCCGGCGGCAGGGCCAGGAATGGCTGCCCCGGCAGCGCGCTGAGCGGATGCTCGGGATGCGCCGCGTCATAGCGGTAGATCTGAATGCGATCGGCGCCCAGATCCTGGGCAAACACAAACTGGCCATCCGGCGACGAGACCACCGAGTGAACATGAGGCGAAGCCTGGCGATCGACGTCGACCATGCTGGCGCGGTGGGTCTTGATCTGCACCACTGGCGCCAGGCGGCCATCGGCCAGAACCGGGGCCACGGCCAGCGTGCCGCCCGGATCGGCCGAAACCGAATAGTTGGCAATGAACAGGAAACGGCCATCGCGGCTGAGGCTGGCGTAGGTGGGTTCTGCGCCCAATGACCCGATGCGGTTGAGGAACGCGAGGCGCCCGCTGCGCGGATCGACGCGATAGGCCGATGCCCGGCCCACCGGATCGGGCTGGCCGTCGCTGTTTTCGTTCACCGCATAGAGGTGGTGCTTGTCTGCCGAAAGCGTCAGCCACGACGGATTGCTCGCCGGCATGACCTGCTGCGGCCGCGCGGCGATATGGCCGGTGCGGGCATCGAAATCATAGACGGCAATGCCTTGGCCGCCCCCGCCGGTATAGCCACCGACCAGCAGTGGTTCGGCACCGGCCGCACCGGGAACGAGCAGCGCTGCAACCATCGCGGTCGCCAGGCTTTGCGCCAAGACCTTGAAACCCATATCCGCGCTGCCCTCTATTGAAACCAAACCGATCGCGGACTGGCCGCTACGCCGGCTGCCGTCAAGGGCGCAGCAGGTCAGGCGGCCAGTTTGGCCGCATCCATCAACTGGTTGGGGCCACCATGTTTGGCAGCATTAGAGCGCACGGTCGGCCGCAGCGCACCTCGCGAAGCGCCACGACTGACACTTTACCCAGGCGCTTGGGTAAAGTGTCACCACTGGCTAATCGACACGGGCCTGGCCGCACGTGCATCCAGGGGATTCACAAGGGCGGCGGTTTGTGCTTGAAATGTTCGCATGTTTCAGCCCGATCTCTTTGCCTCGGAGCCTGCCACGTCGCTGCCGCCCTCACAGGCCGGACGGCGGCCAAGGCGTGTGCTGGCGGGGAAGGGCGCGCCCGTGGCTGGGCCGGATGGCGGCGCCGCTGCGGCGCGGGTCCAGCCGCCGCATGACATCGATCTGCCGGCCGTACTGGAAAAGCTGGCCGAAGTATCCACCCGGCCGCGCTATACCTTCATGGTGCTGAATCTGATTGCCCGAGCCGCCGGCACGTCAGACAGCGCGGGGCCCTATGTGCGCGAAGGGGGCCAAGCCATTCCCGTGCGCGACTGGTTGAGCGATGCCTTGATCCCGATGGCACAGCGTGACGCCCGGCGGCGCGCGGTGGTGGAAGAGGTGCGCGCACAACTGGCGCGGAAAGGAAAATTGCCGGCCGATCCGGTGCAGGCCGAACAGGCGATCGCCACCGAATTGCGGGATCGGCTGCGCCATTCCGGGCGCACCAATGTCAGCCGCGCAGTGTCCGATCTGGTGCGCGCCGGGCTGATCCGGCGGCATTACCAGGGCTATTGCGTCGACCATGAAAACCGCGGGGCGCAGCGTGAAGCGGTTTATACTATTATACCAGCGGTCAAACGCGCGCTTGGCCACGCGGCCTGAACCACCGACACCTGCTGACGCGTGCTGCAGACAAAAAAATGGCCAGCCCGAAGGCTGGCCTTTGAAAGTTTGGGAGAGGATGCCTGAAAGGCCCGTTCCAAATGGGTGATTTCAGCATATCCCGCAAGTGCGAAACAGGCCACTACGGTTGCACGGCATGCAACTGACCGAAAGCTTCATTTAACATAACCTTTATTATGGAACTTACACCACAGTTTAGGTTGTGCGGTAATGGCGTGACGCAGCGATAAAATCCTTTACGGTCACAGGCTTGGCACGCCATAGCTGGCACCGCACACCCGCCGTCCGGCCACGTGGCCGCTGTCTGGCGATGATGGAGGCGAATGACCATGCCTGCAATGCCTCGCTTTCCTGCGCCGATGCGCCAGGCTCTCGCCACGCTGCTGCTCGCCGGTGCCGCGCTTGCGCCGCACACCGCCATGGCGCGCAAGCCGGCCAGCTTGCCGATGGCCACCTGCATCAACCTGGGCAACCACCTGGACATGGCCCATGGCGGGGAAATTCAGCACAATCGCCTCGGCCCGGCCGATTTCGCGCGGATCAAGGCAGCCGGGTTTGATACGGTGCGCCTGCCGGTCAACTGGTCGAGCCACAGCCTGGCAACGCCGCCCTATACCATTGATCCGGCGTGGTTCGCCCGGGTGGACCAGGTGGTGGATGGCGCCCTGCATGCCGGGCTCAAAGTCATTCTCAACAGCCACAATTTCGAGGCGATCAACACCGATCCGGTTGGCGCCCAACCGTGGTTTACTGCCGTCTGGAAGCAGATCGCCGATCACTATGCCAGCCGCCCGCGCCAGACGCTGTGGTTCGAGATCGAGAACGAACCCAAGGATGCGCTAGACAATGCCAATCTTGTCACCACGTTTGCGCCGGCGCTGGCGGCCATTCGCCGCCACAATCCCAATCGCCCGGTGATCATCGGCGGCGAGAAATGGAGCAATATCACCTCGCTCGCCACGCTGAACCTGCCCGATGATCCGCAGGTCTGGCCCACGTTCCACTATTACGAACCCTTTGCCTTCACCCACCAGGGCGCCACCTGGGTAGCACCCTCCCCGCCGCTGGGCCGGACGTATGGCACGCCGGCCGATCTGGCGCGGCTGCCCGTGGATGTGCAGCGGATCAAGGCCTATGTCGCGCGCACCGGCAAGATCCCGCTGATGGGCGAAACCGGTGCGTTCGAATCCATTCCCACAGACCAGCGCATCGCCTATTACCGCAGCGTTTTCAAAACGTTCCGCCCGTTGGGCGTGCCGATCTGCGTCTGGGCCTATACCAACACATTTCCGTTCTTCGATTCCCACAAGGGGCAGTGGATTCCCGGCCTGCGCGGCGCGATCGGTCTGCCGGAAACCAGCCCCAAGCGCTGACCGGGCCTGCTCCACATGGCGGAAACAGGCCCGGTACGCGGCAATCAGCCCTGCATCTGTTCGAGCGTCACGCCCTTGGTTTCGTTGACCATGGCGCGCACGAAGAAGAACGACACGGCCGCCGCCGCCGCATAGAACGAGTAGGTGACCGCCAGCCCCGGCGAGACGACCAGTGCCGGGAAGCTGACCGAAATCGCCGCATTGGCGATCCACTGGGCAAAGCCCGAGACGGCCAGGCCCGAACCGCGGATCTGGTTGGGGAACATTTCACCGAGCATGACCCACATGATCGGGCCCCAGCTCATGTTGAAGAACACGACATAGGCATTGGCGGCCAGCAGTGCGATCACGCCATTGTTGCCCGGCAGCGACACCGCGCCACCGGCGCCATGCACCGCCGTCGAAAACGCCCAGGCAACGATCCCCAGCGTCACCGCCATGCCGGCCGAGCCGGTGAGCAGCAGCGGCTTGCGCCCGATGCGATCGACCAACAGCAGCGTGGCGAGGCAGCCCGCGATGGACACCACCCCCGAAATGATGTTGGTTTGCAGCGCATAGCTTTCGGAAAAGCCCACGGCCTGCCACAGCGTGGCGCCATAATAGAACACCACGTTGATGCCGACCAGTTGCTGGAACACGGCGAGGCCGATGCCCGTCCATACGATCGGACGGATGCGCCCGGTGGCGCGGTCGATCAGGTCGGAAAGCTTGGGACGGTGGTGGTCTGCTGCCAGGCTCTGGCGGATTTCGGCAACGGTGCGGGTGGCACTGGCGGCACCGAGCAGGCGGGCGAGCACGGCATGCGCGCCAGCGTCATCGCCCTTGGCCACGAGATAGCGCGGGCTCTCCGGAATGCCCATGAGCGCGAGGAAATAGATCGCCGCCGGCAGCGCCTGCAGCCAGAACATCCAGCGCCACGCCGGCTGCCCGGCCCATAGGATCGCCGTGGATTCTCCCGCAACATGCGCCAGGATATAGTTGACGATAAAGGCGCCGGTCAGCCCGGTGATGATCATCACCTGCTGCACGCTCGACAGGCGCCCGCGCACGTTGGCCGGCACCACTTCGGAAATATAGACCGGCGAAATCACGCTGGCCGCGCCCACGCCCAGCCCACCGATCACCCGTGCGATGATGAAGATGAGCGAAGAGCCGGCAGCCCCGGCGAGGATCGCGCTGGCCAGAAACAGCACTGCCGCCAGCTTCATCACGCCGCGCCGGCCGATGTTGTCGGCCAGGCGCCCGGCCCCGAATGCGCCGATCGAAGAGCCGACGAGAATGGCGCCAACATTGACACCGATGCCCACCTTGCCCAGTTCGAACGCAGCCTCAAGGCCCTTTTGCGTGCCGTTGATCACCCCGGAATCATAGCCGAACATGAAGCCGCCGATCGTGGCGACCGCCACGATGGCGCCGATCAGGCGCATGTTGACCGCGCTTGGTGCCAAATCGTTCATCCTGTCCTCTCCCATATGTCTTTTTATACCCGCGCGAGATGGGCCGGTAAGCCGGCCACCCCGGGATCGAAGGCGAAGAGCGCACCCGCCAATGGCTGGGCCGCGCGCTCTGCCGTGCTCAGGCCTTTGGTTGCCGTGGTGGCATAGGCGGTGCGCAGATCCGGGCCACCGAACGCAACCTTGGTCACGTTGGCCACGGGAAATGGTACGACGCCGATCAATTTCCCCGCCGGGTCATAGCGGCGCACGGCCCAACCGGCGAAGAGGCCCACCCACAGGCAGCCTTGCGCGTCCACCACTGGTCCATCGGGATAGCCGGCGCCGTCCTCGATTTGCGCGAACAGGCGGGTGCCGGTCACGCGCCCATCGTGCACCGTGCTCGCCCAGATGCGCCGGCCCAGCGTATCGTGGTGGTAGAGCGTGTGCCCATCGGGCGAGAAGGCGGGCCCATTGGTGATCGAAACCGGCGGCAGCCCGCTATCAATGCAGCCATCTTGATTGAGGCGATAGATCCGCCCGCTTTTGTCGGTTTCTGCATCGTCCATCGAGCCCAGCCACACCGCGCCATCGGCCGCGACCGTGGCATCGTTGAGGCGGTTGCCCGGCAGATGCGCCTCGGGCGCGCAGAGCAGGGTAAAGGCGCCGCTTGCCGGATCGAAGCGGTGCACGCCGGTCTGCAAGCCGGCCAGCAGCGTGCCATCGGCGCAGGGCAACACCCAGCCCACTTGCGCGGGCGCCGGCCACGTGGCGGTTTCACCGCTTGCCGGGGCAAAGCGATGGATCGCCGGCGCCTTGATATCGACGAACCACAGCGCGCCTTCGTGCGCGGCCCATACCGGGCCTTCGCCCAGCGTGGCCGCCAGTGGCCACACCGCCTGCGGCGTCGCCCCGGCGATGACCGGGATATGGGCCGGAACGTGCGCTGCGCTCAGCGCCATCCGGCGTCGACCCAGTATTCGTGCCCGGTGATCAGGCGCGCATCGTCAGAGGCCAGGAACAGCGCCAGCGCCGCCACATCGGCCGGCATCAGCCGCCCATCAAGGCATTGCGAGGCCACGATCTCGGCCTCACCCTCGGGCGTATACCACTGTTCCTGGCGCGGAGTCTTGACGTTGCCGGGAATGATCGCGGTCACGCGGATGTTGTCGCGGCCCAGCTCGCGCGCCAGGCCACGGGTCAATCCCTCGATCGCTGCTTTCGCCGTCTGGTAGATCACCAGATCGGGCAGGCCCAGGTGCCAGCTGATCGACCCGAGGTTGATCACGGCACCGCCACCGGCGCGCTTCATCGCCGGCACGGCGGCCTGGGTCACGAAGAACTGGTGCTTGAGGTTCACCGCCATCCGCTCGTCCCAATAGGCGGGCGAAACCTCGTCCACGGCATGGCGATCATCGTTGGCGGCGTTGTTGATCACCACGTCGATCCCGCCCAACTGCGCCTCTACCTGCGCCATCATCGCGGCGATCGCATCGGCATCGCGCAAGTCGCAGGGCAGGAACAGCGGCGCGGGCGCGGCGCTGTTGCCCAGCCGCGCCGCCACGGCCTCGCCCTGCTCTTGGGCGATGTCGCAGAACGCGACATGAGCGCCCTGGGCCACGAAGGCTTCCACCAGGCCTTCCCCGATGCCGCTGCTGCCACCGCTGATAAACACGCGCTTGCCGGCGAGGCTCGGATAGATCGCGCGGTGGGATGCACCGTTGAGCGCGCCGTTGGCGCCGCTCATGCCGCGCGCCCCAGCAGGCCGCGCTGCGCCAGGTTGGCATAAAACGCGGTGATGCCCATGGTCCAGGGCGCGGCTTGCGGACAGGTGACCACGGTATTGACCAGCTTGCCCAGGCGCGGGGTGGCGATCGTCACCACGTCACCCACCTTGTGGGTAAAGCCACGGCCGGGATCGTCGCGATCCTGCACCGGGGCAAACAGCGTGCCCAGGAACAGGCAGAAACCATCGGGATAGTGATGTTCGCTCAAGGTCTGGCGCACCAGGTCGAGCGGATCGCGGCTGATCTGGTTCATGCTGGAATGGCCTTCCAGGCGATAGCCATCGGTGCCTTCGATCAGCAGGTCCACCTCGGCCTGGCGCACATCGTCGAGCGTGAAGCCATCATCGAACAGGCGGACCAGCGGCCCGAGCGAGCAAGAGGCGTTGTTGTCCTTGGCCTTGCCCAGCAAGAGTGCACTGCGCCCCTCGATATCGCGCAGGTTCACGTCATTGCCCAGCGTGGCGCCCACCACCGTGCCGGCAGCATTGACCAGCAGGACCACTTCGGGTTCGGGATTGTTCCAGGTCGAATCGCTGCGCACGCCGATTTCGGCCAGCGGGCCAACGGTCGCGAGAACCGGCGCCTTGGTAAATACCTCGGCATAAGGCCCGATCGCCACTTCCAGGTATTGCGACCACAGGCCATCCTCGATCAGCAGCGCCTTGAGCGCCTCGGCCTCGGCCGAGCCGGGCACGACCGAGCGGATCGAGCCACCAACGCGGTCTTCGATGCGGGCGCGGATTTCCTGCGCCTTGCCAGCATCGCCGCGCGCGCGCTCTTCGATCACGCGTTCCAGGGTGGAGGTGGCGAAAGTCACCCCGCAGGCTTTCACGCACTGCAGGTCGATCGGGCTGAGCAGCGGCAGCGCCAGCGAATCGAGCCGGCCGAGCGCGACCCCGGCGCTGGCGTCGAGCGGCAGCATGTCGACGAGCTGGGCAACGGTGGGCGCCACGCCGGCCATGTCATAGGCCACGCCCTGTTCCACCAGAATCGGGCTTGGCCCGGCCGCGGTTTCCACCCGCCCGAGGAATCGCCCGGATTCCCAGTCTGCCGGCAGCAGCGCTGCGATGGATGACACCCCGTCCATTTCCTTCTCCCCAACCCTCGGGCAATCGTTGACAAATTCTGATAGCGCTACCATCATGCAATGCGGCTCGCTGTCAAGTGGTTTTGAATTGGCACGGCAAAGAACACGGCCGGTCCGCCCTGGGCCAGAGCCGAACTTACCAACAGGGAGAAGACGATGCTTGGTGTTGTGTCCAACAGCCAAACGGAAATTCGGCCTCGCCGGCGCACGGCCAAGACCCTGATCGCGGCCCTGGCCAGCCTGATGGCGCCGATGGCGGCGCAGGCGCAAGACATGGCTTCGCCGGCCGCCGCCCCCCTTCCCCGCATAGAGCGCACGGCAAAGGGCGCCATGCTGATGGTCGATGGCGCGCCGTTCCTGATGCTGGGCGCCCAAGCCAACAATTCCAGCAACTATCCCGAGCCGCTCAAGAAAGTATGGCCCACGATCGATGCCATGGGCGCCAACACGCTGGAAATCCCGGTCGCCTGGGAGCAGATCGAGCCGCGCGAGGGGCAGTTCGACTTTTCCTGGGTCGATCATGTCGTGGGGGAGGCGCGCAAGCATGACAAGCGCCTGATCCTGCTGTGGTTTGCCACGTGGAAGAACACCGCGCCGGCCTATGCCCCGGAATGGGTCAAGCTCGATCCCAAGCGCTTTCCCCATATGCTCACGGCCAAGGGCGATGTGCACTACGCGATGAGCCCGCTGGGCAGCGAAACGCTCAAGGCCGATACCCGCGCTTTTACCGCGCTGATGCACCACATTGCCCAGATCGACCCGCAGAACACCGTCATCATGATGCAGGTGGAAAACGAGGTCGGCAGCTATGGCAACGTGCGCGACTTTTCGCCGATGGCGCAAAAGCTGTTTGCCGGCCCGGCGCCCCAGGCCCTGCTCAAGCACTATGGCAAGCCGGCCGGACAAACCTGGGCCCAGGCCTTTGGCAGCGATGCCGACGAATATTTCCAGGCGTGGTATGTCGCCAGCTATCTCAATACCGTGGCCAAGGCCGGCAAGGCGGAAAAGAACCTGCCGATGTACGCCAATGCCGCGCTCGCCTCGGCATTTGGCCGACAGAGCGCGACGACCTATTCCAGCGGCGGCCCGGTGCACCACGTGATCGATATCTACAAGGTGGCCGCGCCCGCGCTCGATCTGGTGGCGCCCGATATCTACAACCGCGACGAAAAGGCAGTGCGCGCCTATCTCGATCTCTATGGCCGGCCAGACAACCCGTTGATGGTCCCCGAAATCGGCAACGACGCGGAATATGCGCGCTTTTTCTGGGACGCGCTGGGCAAGGGCACGATCGGCTATTCCCCGTTCGGGATGGACCAGACCGGCTATTACAACTTTCCGCTGGGCGCCAAGGGGATCGACGACACGATCAACGGCTTTGCCCGGATCTATCACCTGTTTGCCCCGATGCAGGCGGTCTGGGCCAAGGCGGCGGCGCAAGGACAGGTGCACGCGGCCAGCGAACCGGCCGATCCGGCGGCGGGCCACAAGCGCGAACTGCTGATTGGCCGCTACAAGGCGACGCTGGGCTTTGGCCAGGATGCGTTCGGCTTCGATCCGCCGCGCGGCAATCCGCATCCCACCGGCGGCGCGGCCATTGCCCAGCTTGGCCCGGATGAATTCCTCATCACTGGGTTCGACACGCGGGTCACGCTCAATCTCGCCACGCCCGCGCCCGGCGAAACGCTCACTCTGCTGCGGGCCGAGGAAGGGCATTACGCCCCGGACGGCAAGGGCGGGCAGATCTGGGTGTTCGATCGGGTGTGGAACGGTGATCAGATCGACTATGGCTTCAACTTCACCAGCATCGGCCAGGTGCTCAAGGTCCGCTATGCGCGGATGAAAGGCACCGGCGTGATCGCAGCCGGCGCCGAGCATTGAGGCAGGCGGCCGGCCACAGACGTTGATGCGTCAGATCAGGCCGGCCCCGTCCAACTGCACCACGGGCACCATGCCGCCTTCCGGGCGGGGCGGCAGGGTCAGGACCAGGCCATCGGCATCCTGCCGGAACGGCACCGGCCCGCCGCCGAGCAGGCGCGCAGAGGCGACCTGGCCGGCCTGCTGCCCCAGTGATGCGATCCGCACCGGCGCGCCGGGCCATTCCAGCATGGCGGCAAACAGCGCGCCGCCCTTGGTGGTAAAGCGGATGTCCTGCGCGGTGAATGGGCCAGACTTACCCTCGGCCATGATGCCGGTGTCCAGCTTGGTTGGCCCCTCGCCATAGCGCCGCCACGGGCGGCTGCCATGGATCATGGCATCGCCGTGCACCGCCATCCAGGCGGTGATGCCGTCCAGGATCTTGCTCTCTTCGGCATCATAAGTGCCATCGCCGCGTAGCGGGATGGACAGCAGCAGGTTGCCATTCTTGGATACCACGTCGACCAGGCGCTGGATCACCTGATGGGCCGGCACATAGGATTTCTGCGCGAACCGGTCGCGATTGTAATGCCAATCGCCGATGCAGGTGCAGGTCTGCCACGGGCGCGGGCGGATATCGGCGGCAAAGCCACGCTCCACGTCTTCCACCACGGCGCGCTGCTGGTCATCGCTCAGCCGCTTGGCCGTCAGCACCACGTCGGGGCTGCCGTGCCAGGCAGTGGCCTGGTTGTAGAAATGCGCGGCGGCTTCCAGGCCATAGTGGTCGAACGGCAGGCCGTAATCGTCAAAATAGACCATGTCGGGGCGGTAGCGCTCCACCAGGTTCTTTTGCCGCGCCAGCCAGCGCGCGGCGAAGGCCGGGTTGCGCGGCGGCACGGTTTCCAGCCACTGCCCGTCGTTGGCCTGGTGCCACTTGTCCATCGCGGCATCGCTGGTGATGCCATCGGGCGGGGCCATGTTCGGGCCGGTGTAAAGCGCCTGCGGATCGAGACCCTGCCACCAGGTGCCCTGCCCGTCCTCGCGGCGCAGGTGCCAAGCGTCATAGCGCTGCCCGGCATGGGGCCCTTGCGCATCATAGCCATAGGCGGTCTGCCACCAGTGCCAGGCGTGGCTGGCATGGTTCGACACGCCGAACTTGAGGCCCGCCCCGCGTGCCGCCTTTTCCCAGCCGGCAATCAGATCGCGCTTTGGCCCGACGCGGGTGCTGTTCCAGCCATGATGATCGCTGGTGAACAGGTCCAGATTGTCATGGTGGCAGGCCATCGCCATGAAATAGCGCGCACCCGCCGCCTTGTAGCGTTGCACGAGGAAATCGGGATCCCAATGCTCACCGTGCCAATCGCCGATCACGTCGATGAAGCCGTGCGCCGTGGGATGGCCGTAGGTGGCAACCTGATGCTGGTAAGCCGGGGTGCCGGGGATGTACATCGAGCGGCCATACCAGTCGCCACGCTCGGGCTGGCACTGCGGCCCCCAATGCGCCCAGATGCCAAAGCGCGCCTCCCTGAACCACGCCGGCACCTGATAGCCGGCGGCCAGAGACTGCCAGTCGGGCGCCAGGGTGCCCGACCGGGCGCGATGGCCGCCCGCAGCGACGCGCGCCTGGCCCGCGCCACCCACGGCGAGCGCCGCCAGCCCGCCACCCAGCACGCCGCGCCGGCTGGCGCCGAGCCATCCCCCGGCCATCAGCGCACCACCTCGACCGACGGACGCGCCGCACTACCCTTCATGCCGGCGGGCCATTCCACCTGGCCGCTGGCATCGTTCCAGCGCACCACGGTCTTGCCGGTCTGGCTGGTCTTGTAGGCATTGGTCTGGCCATCATCGTCATAGAGCGTGGCCTCGCCATTGGCGCCGGCAAAGGCGCGCAGCTTGGCAATGCCCTGCTTTTCCGCGGTGGAAAGGATCGGCGTGCCCAGCGGCACCACGCTGCCCGCGCGCACGAACAGCGGGATATGGGCGATCGGGGCATCGGCCTCGATCGTCTGCCCGCCGGCAAACTTGCGCCCGGTCCACCAGTCATACCAGTCGGTGCCCTTGGGCAGATAGACCGGGCGGTGCGTCTGCCCCTGGCGCGTGACCGGCGCCACCAGGAACGCCGGGCCGAACATATATTGGTCCTTCACCGTCAAGGCCTGGGCATCGCCGGGGAAGTCCATGAACAGCCCCCGCATGATCGGCGCGCCGGTGTCATAGGCATGGCGCGCGGCGGCATAGGTATAGGGCAGCAGCGCATAGCGCAGGCGCAGCGTGTCAGCCAGGATCGCCTCTGCCGCCGGGCCATATTGCCACAGCGCCGTGCCCGGCCGCTGGCCATGGATGCGCAGCGTGGGGGTAAAGGTGTTGTACTGGAACCACCGCACGAACAGTTCGGGGTAGTCCTTGTAATCGGGCGCCATCGCCGTGGCGCCAGCCGGATCGACCAGCGGCGCCGTCGTCGCCTCGCCCGCGCCGCCGGGATACTGCCAGCCACCAGTGTCGCTGCTCCAATAGGTCATGCCCGACGCGGCGGCGTTGATCCCGGTAGGGATCTGGCGCTGCAGCGCTTCCCACGTGGCGTCCACGTCGCTCGACCAGAACAGGCAGCCATTGCGCTGCGCGCCGAGATAGGCCGCGCGACACAGGATCATGTTGCGCTTGTTGGGCCGGTCCTGCGCCGAGCCATCGGCCACACTTTGCGTGTGCAACAGCGGGAACAGGTTGTGATAGCGATCGCCCGAACCGATCGAATAGAAATAGCCGTCCGGCACCAGATCGGGCTCGGTCTCGTCCAGCCAGGTCCAGTCAAAACCCTGGCTCAGGATATTGTCGCGGATCTGGCTCCAGAACCACTTGCGCGCGGCCGGCACGGTGGGATCGATCAGCGCGCCCGCCCGGTCAGAGCGGATCGGCAGGCCATCGACCGGCTTGCCATCCTTGTCGTGCAGCAGCCAGCCCTTGGCGGCGAGCGTATCGAAGTTCTTGGAAACCTTTTCGAAACGCGGCCACACGCTGATCAAAGAGCGCATGCCCATGGCGTTGAGCTGGGCATTCATGCCCTTGGGATCGGGAAAGGCGCTGCGATCGATGTCGAGGTTGCCCAGCGCCGTCCAATAGAACCAGTCGAGCACCATGATATCGAGCGGCAGGTTGCGCGCGCGATAGCCCTTGGCAATGTCGAGCAGCTCGGCCTGCGTTTCATAGCGCGCCTTGGACTGGATCAGGCCCAGCGCGGCCTTGGGCGGCAGCGGCGTGGTGCCAGTCAGGCGGGCATAGCCGGCATAGATCTCGTCGGTGGTCTTGCCGGTGATCAGGAAAAAGCTGACGCGCTCGCCCACGTTCGATTGCCAGTGCGTCTTGCCGTTGACCCCGGCCGAAACCGTGGTGGCGGAAGGGTTGTCCCAGACGATGCCATAGCCCTTGCTCGTGACCATGAACGGCACGCACACGCTTTCGCCCTCGGGCGCGTCATAGTTGTGACGGCAATCGATAGTGCGCCCGCGCAGATCGGCAAAGCCCTGCTGGTTCTGGCCCAAGCCCCAGAAATGCTCATCAGCCGTGGTGGAAAAGCTCGCGCCCACGCGGAAGGTGTGCTCGCCCGAAACATCGTGCGGGCTCATTTCCCAGCTGTTCATGCGCGTGAGGGTGGCGCCGCCGGGCTTGGCAAATCCGATCGAGACGCTGGGTAGCGACGGCGCGAAATAGCGCGCCATCATCGTCGGCGCGCTGGGCCAGGGCTGCGCATCGACGCGCACTTCCAGATCGCCGGAACGGAACACGTCAGCCCCGTTGTCGCTGGCATGGGTCCAGCCAGCGGCATCGGGCGTGGCATTGGGCCCTTCGCCAGTCGCGCTGCGCGCCACGTCGGGATCAGTGGCGATGGTGACGCGCACGATATTGGGGGCATAGGGTTCGATGCTCACCGCCGCGCCGTTGCGATCGAGCACCGCCAGCGGCGCGGCCAGGGCCGGCACCGCGCAACCGGCCTGCAACAGCAGCGCGAGGGTGAAAATACGTGCCTTGGCCTTCATGCGATTGGTCCCTTCCCGTCTCGTTAATTCTGTCGCAGCCAAACCGTGGTTCAACCCGCGCAGTCGAGTGATAGCGCTATCATTATGGTGCCGATGCTGGCTTGGCAACTGGTTATCGCGCCTTGCCTTTTCCCGGCCGGTGGTCAGCCCAGCGCCGCTTCCCGCTGGGCGTTGGCGATCGTCCCGCCGATCCTAGCAAGGTGATCGGCCTGGCTGGGCATGGCCTGTGCTGCGCGCCCAATCAGGTCACGCATGCCGCGCAGCATCTGGTCCAGTTCCAGCGGGCGCAGGCTTTCGGTCAGCGGATCGTGGGCCTGGGGCATGACGCCCTGGCCGAGCAGCACCGCCAGCCAGCTGGCGTCTTGAAACAGATCGGTTTCGCGTGACAGCAGCCGCCCGCTGCGGCGGAACATGGCGATCTTTTCCGCCAGCGAATCCGGGATCGCGCCGGTCCGGCACTGGTCCCAGAACGGTTCCCCTTCGCGCTCGTTGGCGTGATAGTGCAGCACCAGAAAATCGCGGATACGGTCGTATTCGTTGGCAATCTGGCGGTTGAACTCGGCCATGGTCATGGGGTCGAAGCCCATGTCGGGAAACCAGTTGAGCAACTTGGCCACGGCAATCTGGACCAGATGGATGCTGGTCGATTCCAGCGGCTCCAGAAATCCGGCCGAAAGGCCGATCGCCACGCAGTTCTTGGCCCAGCTCTGCACCCGGCGGCCGGTGGTAAAGCGGATCAGGCGCGGATCGGCCAGCGGCTGGCCATCCAAATTGGCCATCAGCGCGGCATGGGCCTGGTCATCGCTCCAATGTTCGGCGCTATAGACCATGCCGTTGCCCATGCGATGTTGCAGCGGAATGCGCCATTGCCAGCCGGCCTCATGAGCGGTCGAGCGCGTATAAGGGCGCATGAGATCAACGCAGTCGGTCGGCACGGCCAAGGCCCGATTGCACGGCAGAAAGTGCGTCCAGTCTTCGAACGGCACGCCTAGCGCCTCGCCCAGCAACAGGCTGCGCAGTCCGGTGCAATCGATGAACAGATCGCCATCCAGCATGCCGCCATCGTCCAGCCGCAGACTGGCGATGCGGCCGCACTCGCCGTCGAGCACGACCTCTTGGATCAGCCCTTCGCGGCGCTCCACCCCGCGCTCTTCGGCCAAGGCACGCAGATGCTGGCCATAGAGCGTGGCATCGAAATGATAGGCATAGGAAAATGTCGAATAGACCGAGCGTGGATCGCCATCGGGCTGCCGCATCTTGCCGGCATAGGCGGCCTGTTCATTGAGCGAGAACGCGCCGAGCGGGGTATCATCACCCAGCGCCTGGGCGCGCAACCAGTGCTGGTGGAATTGCGTGCCGCCAAAATCGTTGCCCTGCCGGCCGAACGGATGGAAATAGCGGTGCTCCCTGGCGCGCCAGCCGGCAAATTCGATGCCCAGCTTGAACGTACCCTTGGTCGCCTGGAGAAACGCCGCCTCGTCCAGCCCGATAACCTGGTTGAACGTCTGGATCGGCGGGATGGTCGCTTCGCCCACCCCGATCGTGCCGATGGTTTCGGATTCGACCAGCGTAATGCGGCAACGGTGCGGGGCAATCGTGCGCGAAAGCGCGGCAGCCACCATCCAGCCAGCGGTGCCGCCACCGGCGATGACGATGGAACGGATGTGGGAAGGCGCGGTGTCGTGCGGCATGGGGTGATCCGATCGGTCAGGCCGCGGCCTGGCAATGGCGGGCAAGGTAAAAGCGGTGATCGGGTGCAGACCGGCCCATGCGCGTCAGATCCTCGCGGCGGCGGGCCATGTGCGCGCGCAGCATGTCGATCGGCAGCGCGTCGATCAGCGGATCGTGGCGCTGCGGCCAGACGCCATTGCCCAGCAGGATCGCCGCCCAGCTCGGCTCTTGATAGGATTCCCCATCGAGCAGCGGGATCTTGCCCGTCGCGTGCCAGCTATCGAGCTTTTGCTGCAGGGTATCGGGCAGGTCCATGGCGCGCGCGGCCTGCCAGAACGGCTCGGGCCGCTGCGACACGCAATAGTGGGCGATGATGAAATCGCGGATGCGGTCCCATTCCACCTGGCACACGCGGTTGTATTCGGCCGCCACGCGCGGATCGAAATGCTTGTCAGGGAAAAACTCGATCAACCGGCCAATGCCGTTCTGGATCAGCTGGATGCCGGTGGATTCCAGGGGTTCCAGGAACCCACTGGCAAAACCCAGCGCCACGCAGTTGCGCTGCCAGAATGCCTCGCGCCGCCCGGCGGTAAAGCGGAAGCGGCGCGGATTGGCCAATGGCGCGCCGCCCAGGCTGCCGAGCAACGCGTCTTCTGCCGCCGCATCGCTCATGTAGGCCGAGGCATAGACGATGCCGTTGCCTTCGCGGTGCTGCAAGGGAATGCGCCATTGCCAACCCGCCGCCAGCGCGGTGGAGCGGGTGAACGGCGCGGGCGGATCGTGCCGCGCCGATGGCACCGCAATGGCGCTGTCACACGGCAGCCAGTGCGACCAGTCGACATAGGCCGTGCCCAGGCGCTTGCCGATCAGCTCGGCGGCAAAGCCGGTGCAATCGACGAAGAATTCGCCATCCACCACCTGCCCATCGGCCAGGTGCAAGGCGCGGATATGCCCGGTCTGCGGATCGAGCGGCACATCGACCACGCGGCCTTCCACCCGCGTCACGCCCCAGCTTTCCGCCAGGTTGCGCAGATAGCGGGCATAGAGCACCGCATCGAAATGATAGGCGTGGGAATAGCGTGGCTGCCGCGGATCGGCCGGCGTGAACTTGCCACGCTGCGCCAGAGCATAGGGCGCGGAATAGTCATCGATCGGTGCGGCTTCGCCCGATCGGGCCAGGCGCAGCCAATGATGGTGCGGGGCAATCCCGCCGATCGGCTCGCCATAATCGCCAAAGCCGTGGAAGTGGGTATTGCCCACCTGCCCCCAATCGCAGAACTCGATGCCCAGCTTGTAGCTGCCCATCGTCGCCTGCAGGAAGGCATGCTCATCCAGGCCAAGCCTGTCGTTGAACAGGCGAAACAGCGGCACGGTCGCCTCGCCCACCCCGATGATCCCGATCTCTTCGGATTCCACCAGGGTAATGCGCAAGGGTTGCCCATCGAACGCCTTGGCCAGAAGCGTGGCCGCCATCCAACCGGCCGTGCCACCGCCCAGGATGGTGATCGATCGGATCGCTGCCTCGTTCATCACATCCTCTTCCCCGTTCCGGCCCCGGTCTCATGCGCCTGTGCGGAACAGGGGCATGAGATAACCGGAGCCGGCCGTGTGGAGCAAGATACCGCCGCGATCAGAACTTCGAGCGGACCAGGAACGCGATGTGGCGGTCGGTTTCTTCCCAGGCATAGCGCGGGTGCAGGCTGGCCGGGCCAACATCGATATAGGTCTTGGCCTTGAGCAGGTTCTGCGCCTGGAGGCCGACCTTGAGATGGCTGTTCACATCGACGATGAACGACGCGTCGAGCTGGCCATAGGCTTCGTTCCACACCGGCTGGTTGACGTTGGCACCGTTGGCGTTGGCCAAGTATTCCGAGCGCCAGTTGTAAGCGAGGCGCGCCGAAATCCCATACTTTTCATAGAGCAGAGCCGCGTTGAACGAATGCTTGGACAGGCCCTGCATCGGCAGGTTGCCCGGCAGCAGGCTGCCCGGCGCCAGCTGCGGGTTGGACGGGTTGCGCCCACCGGTGCTGGCGATGAACGTATAGTTGCCGTTGAAGCCCAGGCCCGACAGCGCACCGGGCAGGCTATCGAAGAACATGGTGTAACCCGCTTCCACGCCCTTGATCGTGCCATGCCCGCCGTTGACCGGGATGTTGACCTGGAAATCCTGCGTCACGCCATTGCGCGTCAGCGTAACGGTCGATGCCTGGGGGCTGATGTAGTTCGACACGTCCTTGAAGAACGCGGCCAGCGTTACCGCATTGGCCTTGCCGAAATAGTATTCGAAGCTGGCGTCAAAGTTCCAGGCGCGGATCGGCTTCAAATAGGGGTTGCCGCCGGTCAGCGTACGGGGGGCGACCACCGCCGGGGTGAAGCCGTCCGCCTGGAAGGTATAGGCATAGGTCTGGTTGGCCTGCAGGTCGGTGAAGCTGGGGCGATAAATCGTCTTGCCCACCGCAAAGCGCAGGATGGTCTTGTCGTTCAGATAGAACCGCGTGTTGAGCGTGGGCAGAACGTCGGTGTAGCTGTTGCGCGCGTCGACCGGGGTCTTGCTGCCATCGCCCACGAACGTGGCGGCATTGACCAGCGCCTGGCACGCTGCCGCGCCATTGGTGGCGATACACGCCGCCGCCGTCTGCGAGTTGGACGAAGACGAGCTGAGCGAGGGCAGGAAGATGGCGCCAACCGCCGTGGTGCGGGTGCGGATCACGCGGACGCCGATGTTGCCATCGAACCGGCCGAGCAGGCCGCTGTCTTCGCCAAAGCTCGCCATGGCATAACCGGCCAGCGTCTTTTCGGTCTGGGTATTGGTGCCATAGGCGTTGTTGTTGCCAGCGCTGCCATTGAAGGCCGCATCGGTCAGCGGCGACCAGCCGCCATTGCCGCTCTGCGTGGTAACCAGATACTTGTAGGCATTGGCTGCCCCCTTGTCGAGCAAGCCAACCGAAGGGAACCAGCCGCCCGGCACATTGACGTTCCCGCCCATGAAGTTGCCGAAATTGAGGCGCGTGGTCTGGCCCGGCAGGCCCACGTTGCCCGGGTCCTGGTTAAGGTAGATCGGCGTGCCGCCACCCCAATAGGCGGTGCTGAGCAGGCCCCAGTTGTAGTTGGTCGATTGTGTGACCAAGTCCTTGGCAGTGTTGCGCAGGCCAACCTTGAACGACTTGAAGAAGTTGCCGTCATCGAGCGTGTAGGTCACGTCGGCACGCTCCGCCCACGAGGAGGCGCGGTTGTTCTCGTTGTGCTGCATGGCAGCGTACCAGAAATAGTTAGCCGGATCGCTCAGGCTCAGGCCATTTTCGCTGAAGGTGAGGCTGGGCCGGTCACCAGTCAGGTTGAACGCCACGTTGGGCCGGCCGCCGTTCAGGCCGAAGCCGTCGAACGCGGTCATGCTGTAAACGCTGGCGTGCGAGTTGACGTGATCGACATCGACGCTCACCGTCAGGTGATCGGTCGGCGTCCAGAACATGCTGCCATAGAATTCGCGGGTGACCTTGTCCTGCTGGCCAACGCGGCTGTCATAGACCAGCTGCGCGTTGCTTAGCGTGCCCGAGGCCAGGGTGTGCTGCGGCCCAGTGAAGGTGAAGCTGGGATCGAGGCTGAAACCGCCGTTCTGGTCGTTGATCTGCACGGCATTTTCAGCGTCACGCGGCGTCACCTTGGCAATCATGCCTTCAAAGGTGAACAGCAGGCTGGACGACGGCTTAACCTGCAGCACCGCGTCATACGAGTGGCGCACCTGCGTCCATTCGACCGAGCGATAGCCCAGGCCACTGGGCAGGGCCACGGTGGTGCCGGCCGGGAGACCCGATTGCGCCGCTGGCAGCGTTGTCGTGCTGATCGATCCGGTCTGGATCGCATCGGTGCGGTTGCCGGTCTTGCCGGTGGATGCGGAAAGCTGCAGGCCGATCTGGGTGCCGCCGGGCGTGTCCCAGCGGTGGCTTACCACGGCATTGCCCGAGAAGAAGCCTTCCTTGCGCTTGTCGGCATAGTTCCAGTCACCCGAAACGGCGACGAAGTTCTTGCTGTCGAGCGGCTTGCGCGTGCGCAGGTCGACGATGCCGGCAATGCCGCCTTCGACCATGTCGGCCGACGGGGTCTTGTAGACGTCGACCGCGCCCATCAGGTCGGGCGAGACGTCTTCAAAGCTCAGGCCACGGCCGCTGTTGGCCGAGAACACGTCGTGGCCATTGATTTCGCTGCGCGTCCAGGAAAGGCCACGGATGAACACGCCGCCACCTTCGGCCGGCACGCGGCCGGGGTCGCTGCCTTCCAGGGTGTTGACGTCACCGGTACGCTGCAGAGTGATGCCGGGCACGCGCTGCAGCGCTTCAGAAACGGTGCGGTCGGGCAGCGCGCCGATGTCCTGGGCAGAGATCGAGTCCACGATCACCTGCGAATTGCGCTTGGTGTTGAGCGCGTTGCTCAGCGAGCCGCGAATACCGGTAACGATGATAGACGGCACGTTCGGCTCATCGGCAGCGGCGGCCTTGCCGGCGTCTGTGGCGGCAGCGGCTTCCTGCGCATGGGCGGTGCCGGCCACCAGCGAGGCGGCCATCACCATGCTGGACGTGACAAGAAAACCGATCTTGCGCGCATTGCGGCGCGTGCTGCGCCCGAAAACGTTGTGCATAACCCCTCCCAATTAAGGCTATCTCTAAAGAAATGTATTTTTTACAGATATTTCCATGCCGATCTCAGCGTTGTGAGAGACGCGCGGCAATGGCGAGAAACAGATCTATTTCCCTTAGAGCCCCCTCCTGATTGCTCCGTGTGTCAGAGCACCTCATCTGCGTTAACGCTACCATTTCAACACACGATTCGCAAACCGGATTATTGCCAAATGCCCGCCTTGCTGCGGGCTTGCCGCTGGACAGCCGCATTCGGCAACAAATCGGCAATTTATGCCGCTTTGCATCATTTGTTTTAATTCAATCACTTAGAATTATCGTATCAATGAGATAACTAGGATTTATCGCACGCTCTTTTGCAGTGCGAGAGGCGCAGAAAATGGCCTCGCGATAGCGCTAAAACGATTGCATGACTGTTGCAAAGCCGCAACGGTTGCCCACTATTCGTGCGTGGTCACCGCAAGCGCGCGTAGCGAAAATGGCGTGACCCGTTCCCCCGCATTGCGCGGGCTGGCCGGGTACGGATTAACCGGCGCGAGGCGCGATCAACGTGGCGTCGGATGCGCGCAGCACCAGCGAGAAATCGACCCGCACATGGCGCGGCGCGCGCGCCTTGGGGTCAAACACGCTGTCCACCAGCAGGCGCACGGCTTCGCGTGCCATATCGGCCACTGGCTGCCGCGCGGTGGTGAGTTCCGGCCAGACATTGGTGGCCGATGCCGTATCGTCGAACCCGCAGACCGATAGCTGGCGCGGCACGTCCAGCCCCATACGGTGCGCCGCGGCGACGGTGGCGGCGGCCATGTCGTCGTTGCTGGCAAAGATCGCCGTGGGTGGCTCGTCGAGCGAGAGGAGCGCCAGCGCGCAATCCATGCCCGAACGGAACGTGAAATCGCCGGTGGTTTCCAGGCGCCGATCGCCATCGATGCCCGCTTCGGCCAAGGCGCGGCGATAGCCGTTGCGGCGCAGGGCGCTGGCGGTCTGGTTGGGCGCGCCGCCGATAAAGCCGATCCGCCGATGCCCCAGCCCGGTGAGCCGCGCGGTCAGCGCATAGGCGGCCGCCTCGTCATCGATGGTTACGGCATGGGCCAGCGGCGAAGGTGCCCCGGTGGCGACCTGCGCCATGACGAGCCCGGCGCGGTTGATGCATTCCAGCAGCAGCACATCGTCAGACAGGGGCGGCGGCAGCAGCACGGCATCAACGCGGTGCGACAAGAGCTTGGCTGCCAGCGCTTCGCGGCTGGCCTCTTCCTCGAAATGCTCGACCAGCAACTGCGCGCCCATGGCGTTGGCCTGCTCGTTCGATCCGACCAGGAACTCGCTGAGATAGGCCGAACTCGGGTTGGAATGGAGCAGGCCGATGCGGCACTGCCGGCCGCCGGCCAGGCTGCGCGCGGCAAGATTGGGGACATAGCCCAGTTCGGCAATGGCCTTTTCCACCTTGGCGCGGGTGGCCTCGTGCACTTTGGGATCGCTGTTGACCACGCGCGACACCGTCATCGGCGAAACCTGCGCCAGGCGCGCGACATCGGCCACCGTCGGCCCACGCGCCCCCCGGCGTTGCCCACGCTTGACGCGGCCGTTGTCCTGATCAGTCATCCCCGCCGTCCTAAGCCCGGCCAATGCGGCATGCAAGCGAAACGGCCAACCCGATACCAAATTGATACCGCTATCGCGCGGCGCGTATCGACCAGGCGAGAGACGGGGCGATCAGGGTATCGGCATGGTGAACGGGCTCAGCGGGCTGCCATCGGCATCGAACAGGTTGGCCACCGGGCTGTCTGCCCAGAGATACCGCAGCGTCACGTCACCAGTGCGCACCGGGATGGCCACCGTATCGGGGGCGTCAAGCTTGGCCGGGGCAAACCGGCAATGGCCTGCCGCATCGCACAGTTCAAAGCCGATCGGCACGGCATCGCCGATCACCCGCAATGGCCGGTTGAAGCGCAGCCGCACCTGGTCGCTGCCCTCGCGCAGCACCACCGGCAGCGCGGCAACCGGCTTGCCGGCCAGGGCCTGGGCCAGCCGTTGACCCACCGGCTTCTTGCGCGTGGGGTGGATATCATCAGGGTCACCTACGTCGATCGCCACGGCCAGGCCGGCGTCGGGATCGCTGGCCGCTACCTCGCGCTGCGCCTCGCGGATCCGGGGCCAGAAGGCATCGGTTGGGCCAGCCACCAGTGGCCCATAACCGGCAATCTGCACGATGCCGAAAGGCCGCGTGGCAAAGCGGCTGCGCCAATCGGCGATCAGCGCGCGCAGCAAGCCACGATAGCCGGCTGCATCGCCGGCATTCGATTCCCCCTGGTACCAGGCGATGCCGGCCAGCGGGATATCGCCCAGCGGGGCGATCATGCCGTTGTACAGCGTGGTGAGCCCGCTCGCCGCGATCCATGGCGGCATCGGAATCTTGCCGGCGCGCGCCAGCGGCATGCCCTGCACCACCTGCCATCCGGCAATCGGGATGCTGCCATCGGCCAGTTCCAGGGCCGGCAGGCTATCGCCATGCAGGCCGCCGCCGCTGCCGGTATCGAGCACGTTGACGGTGATCGTATTGGTGCCGGCGTGCAGGCTGCCGGCCGGCAGCATATAGTGGCGCTGCGTGTTCCAGCCCACGCCCGCGCCCACCGCCACGCCGTTGACCAGCGTCTGGTCGATATCGTCGACCACGCCCAGACGCAGCGCGCGCGCCGCCCTGGCCTGTTGCGCGCTGAGCCTGACCGTGGCGGTATAGGTGGCGGTGCCGTCAAACCGGGCATAAGCCGGATCGCCCCAGTCTTCCCACAGCTTGCCCACGTCGGCGCTGCGGGCCGCGCCCTTCCCCGCCGTGCGCGCGAAAAAGGCACGCAACTGCTTGCCCCAGGCCTGCTCGGCCGCAGCCGGATCGCGCCGGCGCAGGGCCAGCAGCTCCAAATCATCGTCGTGCCCACCGGCTTGGCGCACGGCCGCCGGTGACATCCAATCCTCGATGATCGAACCGCCCCACGATGCCGCGATCAGGCCCACGGGCACCTTGCGCGTCGCCTGAAGGCCGGCGCCCATGAAATAGCAGACGGCAGAAAAATCAGGCGTGCTTGCCGGGCCAGCCGGCGCCCAGGCTACGCCCGCACCGAATTGCGGCTGCGGTGTCAGGCTGCTTTGCTTGGGCACGTTGAACAGGCGCAGATCGGGATTGGCGCTGCCCGCAATCACCACGTCGGCATTGGTGGCGTGGCGCAGCGTGAACTCCATGTTGGACTGGCCCGAACACAGGAACACGTCGCCAAATGCCACATTGGCAAGCTGCGTCTGCTGCCCGGTCGACGTGGCAAAGCGCAGGCGGTGGCCACCGCCCGCAGCCTGCGCAGGCAAGGCAATCTGCCATGTTCCATCGGCCGCCACGGTCGCGTCGGGCAGCGCGCCCCCGTCGAGGCTGGCATGGACCACGCTGCCCGGCTCCCCCATGCCGCGCAGGGGCACCGGCTTGCCCCGCTGCAACACCACGTTGTCGGTCAGGACCGGCGCCAGGGCAAAGGGCGCGGCCTGCGCCGCCACCGGCAAGGACAGCAGCGGAAAGGCGGCGGCAACAACGGGCACAGCAAGGCGAAATGGACGCATGGCCGACAGGGCTCCTCTCTTACGGCCAGCCCAGCACCATCGTCATAGTGGCTAGCGGCGGTTTGCTTGTCGCGGAATTGTTAGCGCTATCTTGACGGCATTTCGAGCGCAAATTATGCCTCGTCCCCGCAAACAAAAACACAACGGCAAAGGCCAGGCAGCGCACCGCTCGCCCAGCCACCGCCAGGGAAGGAGAATGTCATGCCTGGAATCCCGTTCCGTGGCGCGCGCCGGTTGGCCTGCACTACCCTGGCCAGCGTCCTGGCGCTCGGCGTGGCCGCGCCGCTCCACGCGCAAGCGCCGGCTGCGGCCAACGCCGCCGCTACGCCGCTGGCGAGCGGGCCTTATCACTGGCAGACAGTGCCATTTGGCGCGGGCGGTTTTGTCGACGGGTTTCTCTATCATCCGCGCACGCCGGGCATTCTCTATGCCCGCACCGATATCGGCGGCATGTACCGCTTTGATTTCGAGAACAAACGCTGGATTCCCCTGCTCGATCACCTGGGCCGCGACGATGGCGATCTGATGGGCATCCTGAGCTTTGCCGTTGATCCCAACGCGCCCGACCGCGTCTATGCCGCTGCCGGGCTTTACCTGTCGCAGTGGAGCCGCAAGGGCGCGATCCTGCGCTCAGACGATCGCGGCCGCACCTGGCAGAAGACCGAACTGCCGATCGGCGTAGGTGGCAACAGCGACGGGCGCGGCACGGGCGAGCGGCTGGCGGTCGATCCGCGCCAGGGCGACGTGCTCTATTTCGGCTCCAACCGCGACGGCCTGTGGAAGAGCACCGATCGCGGCCTTACTTTCGCCCGCACCGGCGCGAAGGTAGGCGGGTTCAGCCTGGTGGCGGTCGATCCCGCGACGCCTGGCCAGGTCTGGGCCGGATCGACCGATGGTACCGGCGCGCTGATGCTGAGCCGCGATGGCGGCGCCAGCTTTTCCGCCGTGCCGGGCCTGCCCGCGATGGTGCCGCAACACCTGGTGTTCGGCCGCGATGGCAGCCTCTATGTCACCTTTGCCGGGGGCGACCAGGCCAGCACGCTCAACCCCAGCAATATCAAGACCGGCGCCGTGTGGAAGCGCGATGGCCGCGATGGGCGCTGGCACGATATCACCCCCACCCAGCCCGCGCCCGGCCTGCCTGGCGGCTTTTCCGGCGTGGACCTGGCCAGTGACGGCACGCTGGCGGTCTCGACCATCGATCGCTGGGCGCCGGGCGATGATATCTACCTTTCGCGCGATGGCGGGGCGCACTGGGACGCGCTTTCGGCCCATGCGCGGCGCGATCCCGGTGCCTATCCCTGGCTGATCGATTACATGAAGGGCCGGGACACCATGGGCCACTGGCTGGCCGATTTGAAATTCAACCCGTTCAAGCCCGACGAGATGATCTATGGCACCGGCTATGGCCTGTGGATCAGCCGCAACCTCGCCTCGGCCAAGCCGGGCGAGCCGGTGGCGTTCGATTTTACCGTCGCCAATCTGGAAGAGGCCGCCACGCTGCAGATGGCCTCTCCCACCGGCGGCGCGGCCGTGCTCGCCGCCTTTGGTGACGTGGGCGGCGGCGCCTGGGAAGACCTGGCGCGCACCCCGCCGCGCAAGGGCCTGTTCACCCCGGCAAGCGAGACCAATTTCAGCATCGACTATGCCGGGGCCAAACCGGGCAGCATGGTGCGCCTCGTCGATCATGGGCCCAGCTTTGGCTATACCACTGTTGATGGCGGCGCGACGTGGACACCGTTTGCCAGCGCCGCCTTTCACCCGCCCGCCCCTGGCGGCGATGGACGCAGGCCGGGCGTGGCAGCGATTTCGGCTAAAGCCACCACGCTGGTCTGGGCGCCGGAGAAGGACGGGCTCTATGTCTCGAAAGACATGGGCAAGACCTGGCAGCCTTCCACCGGCATCGCCGCGCGGGCGGATACGTCCTATCTGCCCGTGGCCGACAAGGCCGCCGATGGCCTGTTCTATGTCTATGACCAGGCCAGTTCGGCGGTTCTCGCCAGCGGCGATGGCGGCAGCAGCTTTACCACCCTGATCGCAGGCTTGCCCAAGGTGGAAAGCTGGCAGAAGGGCACGCTCGCAGTGGTGCCCGGCCGGGTGAGAGACCTGTGGCTGGCGCTGCCGATGGGGCTGTTCCATTCGCCCGACAGCAAGACCAAGGTTACCCAAATGCGCAAGGTGACCGAGGCCTGGCTCGTCAGCTTTGGCGCGCCGGCGGTCAAGGACGCGTATCCCGCGGTGTTCCTGTGGGGCAAGGTCATGGGCCAGGAAGGGCTGTGGCGGTCTGACGATGCCGGGGCAAACTGGGTTCGGATCAACAGCCCGGACCAGCAGTTCGGCACCCTGCGCGCGATCGCGGGCGACATGCTCGATCCCGGCACGCTCTACCTGGCGCCGCATGGGCGCGGCATCATGGTGGGCATGCCGGCCAACAAGCCGCTGCCGGTGGCCGGCGCGGCGGCGCCAATGGCCGCAACAGCCCCGGCCACTCGCCAGATCATGGTGGACGTGGCGCGCGATGGCGGGCCGATCGATCGCTTTTTCGATCTCTCGATCGGATCAGACTATCCCGGCACGCTGCGCCGCCCGGAAAACATGGCGCAGCTCAAGATTGCCAGCGAAGAACTGGGCTTTCGCACCATCCGCTTCCACGACATTTTCCACGATGCGCTGGGCACGGTAAAGCGCGTCAATGGCAAGATCGTCTATGACTGGACCGCGATCGACGCGCTCTATGATGATCTCAAGGCGCGGCACTTGCGGCCCTTCGTGGAACTGGGCTTTACCCCCGATGCGCTGAAAACCTCTGACCAGACGATCTTCTACTGGAAAGGCAATACCTCGCACCCGCAGCCCGGCCCGTGGCGCGATCTGATCGACGCCTTCGTGCGGCACATGATTGCCCGCTATGGCCAGGACGACGTGCGGCAATGGTATTTCGAGGTGTGGAACGAGCCCAATCTCGCCGGCTTCTGGGAAAACGCCGACCAGCAGGCCTATTTCGGTCTCTATCTGCTGACTGCCAGAACCATCAAGGCGATCGATCCCCGGCTCAGGGTCGGTGGCCCGTCCACCGCGGGCGCGGCCTGGGTGCCCGAACTTCTCGCCGCAGTGAAAGCCAAGGGCGGCACGATCGATTTCGTCACCACCCACACTTATGGCGTGAATGGCGGGTTTCTGGATGAAATGGGCAAGGACGATACCAAGCTCGATCCCAGCCCCCAGGCGATCACCGGCGATGTGCGGCGTGTGCGCCAGCAGATCGACGCCTCGGCCTTTCCCGGCTTGCCGCTTTATTTCACCGAATGGAGCACCAGCTATACCCCGCGTGACCTGGTGCACGATTCCTACGTCAGCGCGCCCTATATCCTGTCCAAGCTCAAAAGCGTGGAAGGCGCCGCGCAAGGTATGAGCTATTGGGTCTACTCCGACCTGTTCGAGGAGCCGGGCCCGCCAACCACCGAATTTCACGGCGGCTTTGGCCTGATGACCAAGGATGGCATCCGCAAGCCGGCGTGGTTTGCCTACAAATACCTCCACGCCCTGCAGGGCCGCCGCGTGCCGGCTGACGACGCGCAAAGCTGGATCGCGCGCGACGGACGCAAGGTGGCCGCCGTGGTGTGGGATTTCGAGCAGCCCGCCCAGCCGACCAGCAACCGCAGTTTCTTTGGCAAGCTGGTGCCCAATCATCCGGCGGCGCCGGTGCGCCTGGCGTTCAGCCACCTCGCGCCCGGTCGCTATCGCTATACCCTGCATCGCACCGGCTATCGCGCCAACGATGCCTATTCCGCCTATATCGACATGGGCGCGCCCGAGCGGCTGACCCCGGCCCAGCTTGCCAGCCTGGCCGCACTGGCCCAGGACAAGCCCGAAGCGAGCGAGACGGTGACCGTCAGCGCCGATGGCCAACTGATGCGCGACGTGGCGATGCATAGCAACGATGTCACGCTGGCGACGCTCGAACCGGTGCAGTGACCATGCGCAAAGCGGCGCGGAAAGGATCGCTCCCTTCCGCGCCGCCGCGCTGGTTCCGTCAATCAGCCCCGCGTTGCCGCGCTCAACCGGCGGCCAAGCGACAGCGCGACCACGCCGGCAACGATGGCACTGGCCCGGGGATGGTTGCGCACCAGCTGCTCGCCGCGTTCGATCAGCACCACTGCCCGGTCGATCGCCCGGTCGATCGTCTTGCCGACCAGGCCTTCCACGCGGCCTTCGATGCGGCGGCTCTGGCCGCGCAGGCGGGTGCCCTGGTCACCGGTAACCGTGCCGATGCCCTGCTCGATGGTGCCGGCAGCTTCCTTGATCGCGCCGGAAATGCGATGTTCGTTCATGATCATGCTCCTTGCGTTGGAACGTTGGTCAAAGTCGTGATGGCTTGGCTCAGGCGTGGTTGCGGCGGGTGGCGGCAACACCCCCGGCGGCGGCAGCGCTGGCGCCCAGCATCATCACCACGAACAGGGCAAAGGCCGTGCCGGCGGCCAGATCGGCGCCCTTGCTGCCAGCATCGATCGCGGTATCGATCGCGGTATCGATCGCGCTCTGCTTGGCGGCCAGGAACTGCTGGCGGGCCTTTTCGACGCGGGCCATGGCTTCGTCGGGCGAGATCTTGTTCTGCGCCGCCACGATCATCGCTACGCGCTGTTCGGCCGCGCGCCCCTCTTCACCGCCCTTGGCCATGGCCGGCAGTTCCGCCACGATCGCCTTGCGGCCCTGTTCCGGCGTCATCGCGGCCGGATCGTTGGGCGTGGTATCGAGCAGCGCAGAAACCTGCGCGTCGACATCGGCCTGGTCCACGCCGGCCGCCTTGGCCACCGTGGGCGTGACCGCGCTGGCACCACTGGCCGCTGCCGTGGCCACGCTGCCCACCGCGCGGAACGCCCCGCCAACGATGCCGCCCACCGCCGAAGAAAGCAGGTAGAAGGTCAGCAACAGGGTCAGGCCCCAGATTGCCAGGCCATGCATCACGCCATCGACCGGGCGGCGGCTGCGCGATACCAGCGTGGCGCCATAGGCACCGGCGGCCAGCGCCAGAATGCTGCTGACCGTCCACCAGACCAGCGCGCCCAGGCCAAGCCCGCCGGCGCTGGCGCCGCTCGCCGAACCGGGGTTGATCGCGGAAAAGCCGATGCCGGCGCCCAGCAGGCCCAGCGTCACTTCAATGGCCAGCGCGATCACGGTGCCGGCCATCAGGGCCGACCAGTTCATGCGCGGGGCAAGACGGTCTTCAATGCGACCGTCGATCATGGTCGTTGCCATGCAAATCTCCTGCGGGAAGAAAGGTATCTTCGTGTGGTGGTGGTAAGAAAGGCGCGGGGCGCGCGTTATGGGCGGGCAGACTTGCGCACGGCCTTGGCCTGCACCTTGCCGGCCAGCTTTTCCGCCGCGCCTTGGGCACGGGTCTGGTCATTGCCGGTGATCTTGCCGATCGCTTCCAGGATCGAGCCCTTCACCTGGCGCACTTCGCCTTCGATGCGGTCTTCGTTCATGGGAACCTCCCATCACGTAGCGCGACCATCGCGCCGATGATGGAGAGATAGGCCGCCCCAATCGCCCGCGAGAGATGCAGAAGTACCAAATCGTATGGTACAAACTGGCCAAATCGGCGGGGCGGGTTTGGTGCTGGCGGCCGTTCTGCGAAACATCAAGCGGGACCCCGGATCAAGTCCGGGGTGACGAAGAACATCTAGCTATAGATTGCCGTCACCCCGGACTTGATCCGGGGTCCCGCTATCCTTTGAGTCAGCGGATCGGGCGCTGCAGCGGGTAGCCGCGCTCGCGTGCCCACAGCACCGCTTGCGCCCGGCGGTTGACGCCGATCTTGGCATAGACCCGCGCCACGTGGTTGCGCAGCGTGTTGCGCGAGACGCCCATTTCGCGGGCGATCGTGGCATCGTCGCCGCCTTCGCACAGCAGGCTGAGCACTTCCTTTTCGCGCCGGGTCAATTCGCTGGTTTCGGCAGGGCGCTCGCTGCCGTGCGGGGCGCGCAGGTTGGCGAGCTTTTCCACCACGGTGCGGCTGAACCAGTTGGTGTCCTTCATCACCGCCTCGATCGCGCCGATCAGTTCCAGCTCGCTGTGGCGGCGTTCGTGAATGTCCTGGATCACCCAAAGCGTGCAGGTATCACGCCGCAGTGGAATGGCTGCGGCCGAAACCAGGCAGTCGGTTACCCCGCCATCCTTGCCGCGTACTTGCGCATCGCGCCCGCGAAAGGCGCTGCGTTCGACCAGTTGCTCGGCCACCGACGGCAGGAACGTGGCATCGGCCCACAGCTTGAGCGCGGGCATGGTCTTGCCCATCGCCTCGTCCGATGACCACCCGGTCAACTGGTGGAACGCATCGTTGGTATCGCACAGCGTGTGATCGCCGCGCGTGGTGATCGCCATGGCCACCGGCGCGAGGCGGAACGTGGTGACAAAGCGTTCTTCGCTGTGGCGCAGTTCGTTTTCGGCCTGGCGGCGCGGCTCCAGGTCGGCAAACGAGAACAGCATGCAGGGCTCGTCGCCCAGGTCCACCGGTTGCCCGGCCACGATCACCAGCTTGCGCCCGCCATCGGGCAATTCCAAATCGGCCTGCATCTGCGGCACGGTGCGCGCTTCGCGGATGCGCTCCTTGGCCGTGTCGATATCGGCCGCGTCCTTGAGCACGTCGATCTCATAGAGCGTGCGGCCCAGCACTTCGTCCTTCTGGTAGCCGGTCAGATCGAGGAAACCCTGGTTGACCTTGACATAGCGCAGGTCAGACAGCCGCATGATCACCGCCGGCGCGGGGTTGACGTTGAACGCCCTTTCAAAGCGCAGCTCTGCTTCATACCGCAAGGATACGTCCTGGATGATCAGCACCAGCAGATCGGGCGTGCCGCCAGCGTCCGACAGGATCAGGCTGCGGATCTGGTGGATCCAGCGCGGCTCGTCCTCGCCTTGCGGGATTACCTCGACCACCACCTCGTCGAACGCCTCGCCGGCGATCACGCGATCGAGCGGATAGTCACCGCGCTCCAGGCGGTGGTTGTTGCGATAGCGCAGCTGGAAGCGGCGGCGATAATCGTCAACGTCCGCGCCCAGATCTGCCAGCCGTTCCACGCCATGCATGACAAGGGCTGCGGGGTTGGCCCAGACGATGCGCTGCTCCGCGTCAACCAGCAGCACCCCCTCGCTCAGGCCGCCAATGATGTGGCGCAGGCGCTCCTGCTCGATCGACGGGTCTGCCGCTTGTTTGTCCATGGGCGCTTCAATGCCCCAGGGCGCAGGCCGATCCCGGCGTTTTTCGGCCTAGTCGAACAGCCGGTGCGGCAGGCGCCAGGCAAGGCCGATGCACGCCAGTTGCAATGCCGCGATCACGGCCAGGGCGGCCATGGCGGGCGGGGCGAATGCCCTTGCGCCGGCGGCAAAATAAAGGCTGCCGACCAGGGCCACGCCCAATGCCGCGCCAAACTGCTGGCTGGTCTTCAACAGCGCGCTGGCCGCCCCGGCATGATCGCGATCGACGCGCGAGACCACCACCGGGCCGACGCAACCCGAGGTCATGCCCATGCCTGCGCCTGCCAGCATCAGGCACAGCCCCACGGCAAGCCAGGGCAAGTGCGCCATGGTAATCCCCCATAGCACCAGCGCGGTTGCCGGCAACATCACGCCTGCACCCAGCACCAGCACCCAACGGCCGAGGCGGGGCAGCAGATTGCGGCTCATCACCCCGATGCCGAACATCGCGCCAAGCCCATAAGGCACGTGGAGCAGCCCGGTGAACAGCGGCGTCTGGCCGCGTTCGGCCTGCATGGCAAAGGCAAAGACCAGCAGAAAGCCCGCGCCCACCGCGCCGAACACGATGGCCAGCGCCAGCCCCTGGCGAAAGCTGGCGATGCTGAACAGCGCCGGATCGAACAGCGCCGGCCGCCCGGCACCCACGCGTTTGCCGGCGTGGCGCCAGGCGAGCACGCCCAACGGCACCACCGCCACCAGTGGCCACAGCATGGCGCCGCCATGCCCGGTTTCCGCCGCGCCGATCAGCGGATGGAGCAGCGCCGCCATGGCCAGGCCGAACAGCGCCATGCCCACCAGGTCATACCCCGCCGGCCGGCCCGAACGCGCCTCGGGCAGGAATACCAGCCCGGCGATCACCGCGCCCACCCCCACCGGCAGGTTGATCAAGAATACCGCGCGCCAGCCCAGATCGAACAGGTTGGCCTCGATCAGCAGGCCGCCCAGCACCGGCCCGGCAATGGCGGCAAGCCCGCCGATCACGCCGAACAGCGCCATGCGCGACACCCGCTCCAGCGGGGAAAACATCACCTGCACCATGGCCATCGCCTGGGGCGCCATCACCGCCCCGGTCGCGCCCTGCAACAGGCGCGCCGCCACCAGGGCAGTGCCGGTATGCGCCAGCCCACAGGCGGCCGATGCCAGGGTAAAACCGGTAACCCCCACCAGGAACATGCGGCGATAGCCAAAGGTATCCCCCAGCCGCCCGCCAGCCATCAGCAGCACGGCAAAGGCCAGCGAATAGCCCGCCACGATCCACTGCGATGCCTGGGCATCGGCACCCAGGCTGGCCTTGATCGCCGGCAACGCGGTGTTGACGATCGTCATGTCGACGATCTCGAGCACCAGGGCAATGATCAGGGTGGCAAGCGCAAGGGTCTTTTGGCGGTGGGTCAGGCTATGGGGGTCGATCACGCTCAGATCTTGCCTTCGCGCAACATCGATACGGCGGCATCGGCCGCGCGCGCGGTCAAGGCCATATAGGTGAGCGACGGGTTCTGGGATGCCGAAGAGCTCATCTGCGCGCCATCGGTGACGAACAGGTTGGCCACGTCGTGGGCCTGGCTCCACTGATTGAGCACGCTGGTCTTGGGATCGCGGCCCATGCGCGCGCCGCCCATCTCGTGGATGGAACTGCCGCCCGCGCCCGGCCGGTCAAAGCCCATGATCACATGGCCGCCGGCCGCCGTCAGCATTTCGGCTGCATCGGCCTTGGCCTGGGCAAGGGCGGCATGCTCTTCCTTGCCATAGGCAAAGTCCACCTTGAGCTGCGGCAGGCCATTGGCGTCGGTCTTGGCGCGATCAAGCGTGAGGCGGTTGGTCGGCCGCGGCACGCAATCGGCAAAGGTCACCAACACCATGCGCCACGGCCCGGGCTTGCGCAGCGTGTTCTTGTAATCGGTGCCGGTGCCCGCCAGCCGCTTGCCCTGCGTCCACGTGCTTTGCAGCGCGCCACCCTGGAACGAATAGCCGCGCGTGTGGCCAATGCCGTCCAGCGTGTCCATGTTGCGGTAGCGCGGGATGACGATGCCGGTCGGGCGATTGCCGAACGAGGTATGGCCCTCGAACCCCGGCATGATCGCCGCGGCCGAGAGGGTATTGGCGTGGTCCATGATGTGCGTGCCCAGCACGCCGCTGGAATTGGCCAGGCCCTGCGGCATGGCATCGGTGGCGGAATTGAGCAGCACGTGCACCGAATTGAACGCACCGGCGTTGAGGAACACCAGCCGCGCGCTCACGGTCTTGTGCACGCGGGCCTTGGTATCGAAATAGCGCACGCCGCGCGCGCGCTGGGTCGCGGGATCGAAATCCACCGCCTCTACCACGGCGTCGGTGATCACGGTCAGGTTGCCGGTGGCCATCGCGGCAGGCAACGTGCTCGATTGCGTGGAGAAATAGGCGCCATACGAGCAGCCGCGCGCGCAGATCGAACGATACTGGCACGGCGCGCGCCCTTCCTCGGTCTTGGCCTCGGTCAGGTTGGCGGTCCGCCCCACGGTCAGGCAGCGTTCGGGCCAGCGCTTGGCGATTTCGGCGCGGGCGTGCTGTTCCACCACGTTGAGCGCCATGGGCGGCTGGAACTGCCCATCGGGCAATTGCTTGAGGCCTTCGTGCGCACCCGAAACGCCCACGAAGCGCTCGACCTTGTCATACCACGGCGCCAGATCGGCATAACGGATCGGCCAATCGGTGCCATGCCCGTCGCGCGCATTGGCGCCAAAGTCATAGTCTGACCAGCGATAGCACTGCCGCCCCCAGGTGAGCGAGCGCCCGCCTAGTTGATAGCTGCGAAACCAGGTGAAATCGGTGCCGTCCCCGGTCTGATAGGGGTTCTGCGCGTCGTTGACGAAGTGGCCTTCGGTAAATTCGTTGAAATGGCGGTTGAGCATCTGCACGGGATATTCGCGCTCGTACAGGGCGGTATCGCCCTCCCCGCGGAACGGCATCTCCCACGGCGCCTTCATCTCGGTGTCATAGTCCTGCTGGTGCCGGATCTCGCGCCCCCGCTCGATCATCAGCACCTTGAGCCCGGCCTGGGTCAGCTCCTTGGCCGCCCAGCCGCCGCTGATCCCCGAGCCCACCACAATTGCATCGAAATTCATGGGATAATCCTGTCTGCTCATCAGCCGAAGTCGATCGCCGTCCAGTCGCTGGAATAGGCGCGCGTGGTGGGCGTCACGGGCACGTCGGGGTCCCACCGGCCGGGCACGAGTTCATAGTTGAGTTCCTTGGAACCGCCGATTTCCGAGGTGTAATAGCCTGTAAGGACAAGGTTCTTGATCGTGTGCCAGGGCTGCGCCAGCGGCGCGTCGGCAAAGGCATCGCGATCCAGGCCCGCCACGGCCGCCTGCCGCGCCGGCAAACCGGCATGGGCAAAATCACCGCCGGCGCGGCGATCGAGTTCGAGAGCCAGCCAGCGCGCATGGTCAAACCGTCCATCGGCGCTGGAAAAGCCCTCCAGCCCCGGTGTGGTCACCGGCTGGTGCGCGCCGCCCAGCCCGTGCGCCAGGCCCAGCAAGACGAAAGCGCCTGCGCCCACATCCCCCGCGCCCGCCGTGTCGGTACGCGGAATGACGATCTGTGCCACATCGCGCATCAGGCCCTGGTAGCGCACGATGTTCGCGTCCTGCGGCGCAGAAGCAGCGACGGCTGCAGCGGCCGGCCCAACGGCAAGGCCCAGCAACACCAACCCGGCGAGGAAATCCCGGCGCTGCCATCCCGTATCGGCTGGATGTGGAGAATCGGCGGCGACAGTCATGCATCCTCCCGGTGTGCGATCGTGCGGGCGCCAGCGCGGCACGTGCGCCCGTTTAATTAGAATTTCAATTATTGTTCTGCATCGTGCCTGTCAAGCCTGCCCCGCCGACACAAATGGGCAAACGCTTGCATGACAGGCACTTGATCGTGGCGCGCTCAAAAGCCCATCAGCTGGCGATTGAGCGCGCGATCGGCCCCACCCGCGGCGAAATCATCAAACGCATGCTCGGTCACGCGAATGATGTGGCGGGCAATGAACGGGGCGCCTTCGGCCGCGCCCTGTTCGGGATGCTTGAGCGCGCATTCCCATTCCAGCACGGCCCAGCCGGCGAAATCGTATTGCGCCATCTTGGAAAAGATCGCGGGGAAATCGACCTGCCCATCGCCCAGGCTGCGAAACCGGCCGGGCCGATCGACCCAGGCCTGATAGCCGCCATAGACGCCGCTGCGGCCGTTGGGGCGGAATTCGGCATCCTTGACGTGGAAGCAGGCGATGCGTTCGTGATAGATGTCGATGTAGGCCAGGTAATCCAGGCACTGCAGCACGAAGTGGCTGGGATCATAGAGGATCTTGGCGCGCGGATGGTTGCCGGTGCGTTCCAGGAACATCTCGAACGTCACGCCATCGTGCAGGTCTTCACCGGGATGGATTTCATAGGCGGCATCAACGCCATTGTCCTCGAACACATCCAGGATCGGCTTCCACCGTCGCGCCAGTTCGTCAAACGCATCCTCGACCAGCCCCGCTGGGCGCGCCGGCCAGGGATAGAAATAGGGCCAGGCCAGTGCCCCGGAAAAGGTGGCATGGGCCGACAGGCCCAGGCGCCGGCTGGCGATCGCCGCCTTCTTCACCTGGTCCACCGCCCAGGCCTGGCGCGCGGCCGGGTTGCCATGCACGGCAGCCGGGGCAAAGGCGTCAAACTGCGCATCGAACGCGGGATGCACCGCGACCAACTGTCCCTGCAAATGGGTGGAAAGCTCGGTGATCGCCAGCCCCTTGTCAGCCAGCATGCCTTTCACCTCGTCGCAATAGGTCTGGCTTTCCGCAGCAAGGTCGAGATCGAACAGGCGCTTGTCCCAGCTGGGGATCTGCACGCCTTTGTAGCCCAGCCCGGCCATATAGGTGCCGATCGCATCCAGGCTGTTGAACGGGGCGGCGTCGCCGGCGAACTGGGCCAGGAAAATGCCCGGCCCCTTGATGGTCTTCATGGTGTCAGGCTCCGTCAAACAGTCAGGGGCACCCAGCCGGCACCGGCGCGGCTGGCAGAAACGGCAGTGGCGATGAACGCCATGCCGCGCAGCCCATCGTCCAGGCCGGGCAGCAACGGCGCAGGTTCGCCCCGCAGCTGGGCGGCAAAATCGCGATAGAGATTGGCAAAGGCCTCGAGATAGCCTTCGGGATGGCCAGCCGGCGTGCGCGTGCGGGCCAGGGCATCGGGGCCCAACTGGCCACTGCCAGCGTGAACGATCTCGGTGCGCCCGTCCAGCTTGGTCAGTTCCAGCATGTTGGGCGTTTCCTGGCGCCAGGCCAGCCCGCCGCGATCGCCATAGAGCCGGATGCGCAGGCCGTTGCGCTCGCCCACTTCGATCTGGCTGGCCAGCAGCACGCCGCGCGCGCCATTGTCGAAACGCAGCAGCACCGTACAGTCATCATCCAGCGCGCGGCCCGGCACCACAGTGCCCAGATCGGCCAGTAGCGAGACGACTTTCAGCCCGCTGATGAATTCAGCCAGGTGAAACGCGTGAACCCCAATGTCGCCGATGCAGCCGCCCAGCCCGGCGCGCGCGGGATCGACGCGCCATTCGGCCTGCTTGCCGGTGGCCTCTGTCGCAAGCCAGCCCTGGGGATATTCCACCACGATCTTGCGCACGGTGCCAAGCGCGCCAGACGCCACCCGCGCCCGCGCCTCGCGCACCAGGGGATAGCCGGAATAGGTATAGGTGACGCCGAACGGCAGCCCGGCGGCGCGCACCAGGCCAGCCAGTTCGTCTGCCTCGTCCAGCGTGGCGGTCAGCGGCTTGTCGGTCATCACCGGCAAGCCTGCGGCCAGCGCCGCGCGGGCGGCGGGCAGGTGGTGGTGATTGGGCGAGACGATCGCCACGAAATCGATGCCATCGGCCCGCTCGCGTTCGGCGGCGAACATCGCCTCAAGCGTGGGATAGGCGCGTTCCGGATCGACGCGGTAGACATCGGCGGCAGCCTTGCCACGCGCGGCATCGCTGGAGAAAACCCCGGCAACCAGCTCGATCTCACGGTCCATTTCCGCCGCATAGCGGTGCACCGGCCCGATGAAGGCGCCTGGCCCACCCCCGATCATGCCCATTCGCAGACGCTGCAAGTCACTCTCCCCGCGCAGTTTCGTTTGTAATCCAAATTCTAGTTTGATAGGGCCTGCGTCGTCAAGCAGGAATGGCCGCGGCTGAACGGCCCCGACGGGAGAATATCGAATGCAGCTCGCCCGCAAGTTTTACGGCTCGCTCACGCTCAAGCCCCAGGGCGCCACGATGATCGTGGCGGGCTTCCTGCCGGTCTTTGCCATCATCGCGATGTTCCCGGTGGTTGCCGCGATGATCACCCATTTCAAGAACGTGCCCGATGCCGCCATCCGCGTGCCGGCCATGGTCACCGCACCCGGCTATGCCATTGCCGTGCTGGCGCCGTTTGCCGGGCTGTTCGCCGACCGCTTTGGCCGCCGGCCGCTGCTGCTGATCTGCACGTTTTTCTACGGTATCGTCGGCACCTTGCCGTTCTTCCTGGAAAACCTTGACGCGATCTTTGCCACGCGCCTGCTGCTGGGCGTGTGCGAGGCCGGCATCCTCACCATCGTCAACACCCTGATCGCGGATTATTGGGAAGACGGTCAGCGCCGCAACTGGCTGATGCTGCAAGGCCTGGTTGGGCCGGCATTCCAGTCGCTGTTGTTCCTGCTGGTGGCGGCGGTGGCGGCATGGCGCTGGAACGGCAGCTTCCTGGTCTATCTCATCGCCCTGCCGATCTTTGTCGCGATGTACCTGTGCATTTTCGAGCCCGAACATCCGCAGGCCAAGACGCTGCAGGCCGGAACGCCGGCTGTGCCCGCAGCAGATGGGCCGTTCCCGTTCGGCACCGCCTTTCTTGTCGGCGGGCTGACGCTGTTCTGCTCGGTTCTCTATTACGTGTTCATCGTCAATGGCAGCATCGCCTGGGCGGAAGTGGGCGTGACCAACCCGATGGCGGTCAGCAAGGCCACGTTCGTGCCCAGCTTCTTCATCCTGGCCGGATCGGTGCTGTTCCGCATCGTCTCGCGCTTTGGCAATGCGGTGCAGATCGCCACGTTCCTGCTGCTGTTCGCCCTGGGCCTGGGCGGCGTGGGCCTGGCGCATTCGATCCTGGAAATGCAGCTGGCGCTGGCGGTGCAGCAGACCGGCGCGGGCATGGCCGTGCCGGCGCTGATCGCCTGGGCGCAGACCAAGTTCTCGTTCCGCCATCGCGGCCGGGGCATGGGGGTGTGGACCAGCTGCTTCTTCCTGGGCCAGGCCGTCTCCCCGATCGTGGTGGGCCTGGTGGCGCGCGGTGCGGGATCGATGCAGGGGGCGTTCCTGGTCGCCGGCGTGGTCGCGCTGATCGCCGCCATTGCGGGCGGCGTCCTGGGCCTGCGCCGGCCAGCAGCGTTGCAGCCCGCTTGAGCGCGGCAGCCACGCGGCGCGCCGGGCTTGAGCTTGAGCCAAGCCTGGCGGCGTCCTGTGGCAGCGGTATGACAGGCCGGTTGGCGTTCGCCACAAATGCCTTTAAGGCGCAGAGGGATGCGCGCGCCGTTTCAGCGTGTGCCAGCATGGGGTTGCCTTGATGCCGCAGGACATGTCCGCCTTGGCGGATGCCGTCGAATTGTCGCTTGAATCCATGGGCCGTGCGCCGTTGCAGGGGCGCAGCAAGGCCTCGCTCGAGCGCATGCTGGCCACCGCGCGAACCCTGATGGTGGAGCGCGGCAACGAGGATTTCACCCTTCAGGAAGTGAGCAGCCGGGGCAAGGTCTCGATCGGGTCGATCTACCTGCGGTTCGAGAACAAGGACAGCCTGGTGCGCGCCGTGCTCTATCGCGCGACGCAGACGCTGGCGCAGGAAGAAGACACGATGCAGGCCGCGCTGGCCGCCTCGTGCGCCACGCTCAAGGAATTCGTGCCCCACTATGTCGAGGCCTATTCCGAAGTGCTGCGCCGCAACGCGCCGCTGCTGCGGTTGACGATGATGCGGGCCGAGCACGACCCGCCCATTTCCGCGCTGGGCAAGCGCGCCGCGCTGCTCGCCGAATCAAAGGCGCTGGCGGCGTTCATGCGCTATCGCGATGAAATTGCCGGGCCAGACCCGGAAATGTGCGCCAAGGCCGCGCACCACATCATCTTTGCCACCCTTGCCCGCCAGTTGAGCCTGGGTTCGAGCAGCGAGTCGGTCACCAACTATGACTGGAACGTGCTCAAGCGCGAGCTGGGGCGGATGTGCACCGCCTATTTCGCGGCGGCCTGAGCCCATAGACCAGATTGATGGCCGGCATCGGCATTTGCCGGCTGGCGTGCGGCAGGCAGAAGGGGAAGAAGATCGGCCATGCCCGATCACGCCCTGCCCCTCGTCGATATCTCCCGCCTGCAAAGCCCGGACCGCGCCGATCGCTTGGCCGTGGCACACGAACTGGACCGCGCCTGTGTCGAGGCGGGGTTTCTCTACGTCACCGGATCGCAGATCGACGCCGGGCTGCGCGCGCGGCTGGTGGCGCGGGCGCAGGACTATTTCGCGCAGGATCTCGCCACCAAGATGCAAGGCTATATCGGCCTGTCGCACAACCACAGCGGCTATGTGCCGGTGGGCGAGGAGCAGTTCGGCAGCGGCCCGCCCGACCTCAAGGAAGCCTATGACATCAACATAGACTATCACGGCAGCGAGCGCCGCCCGCTGCTGGGGCCAAACCTGTGGCCGGCGATGCCCGGCTTTCGCGCCGATGTGCAAGCCTGGTATGCCCATCTTACCGGGATCAGCCACCAGCTGTTCCGCGCCTTTGCCCTGGCGCTGGGCCTTGATGAAACCCATTTCGACGCGCACCTGCGCCACCCGCCCAGCCAGTTGCGGCTGATCCACTATCCGCATGATCCCGCCGCGCAAGACCGCCCAGGGATTGGCGCGCACACCGATTACGAATGCTTCACCTTGCTGCACGTTACCGCGCCGGGGTTGCAGGTGGTGGATCGGCACGGCGCCTGGTTCGATGTGCCGCTGATCGATGGCGCGCTGATCATGAATGTAGGCGACATGATGGAGATCATGTCCAACGGCCGCTATCTGGCCACCAAGCACCGGGTGAAGACCGTGGCGCAGGAGCGCTATTCCTTCCCGCTGTTCTGCTCGTGCGATTACGATCACGTCATCGCCCCGGTGGTGCGCGGCGAAGCCCCGCGGTATCGCCCGATCAAGGGCGGGGAATACCTGTTCAACCAGACGGCGCAGACCTTCGCCTATCTCAAGCAGCGCATTGCGCGCGGCGACCTGGCGCTCAACGATCCAGTGCCGCTGGCCTCGTTCGGCCGGCCAGAGGCGGGTGCATGAAAGTTGCCGATCTGCTGGCCGCGCTGCCGCCTCGGCCGCTGGGCACGGTGCCGTTTCCACGCCACCTGCTCGGCGCGTTCCGGCGCAAGAGCATCACCTTCTGCACCGGGCTGACTGACGAGGTAACGCCGGTCTACTGGTTCCAGTCACGCAGCTTCACGCTCGACGTGCGATTGCCCGGAGGCAACGACACCGCACTGACCCACCGCCAGGGCTGGGTGGGTGACACGCTGTGGGATGCGCAGCGCGGCGAAATGTCGTGGTCGGTGGCGCGCAGCTATCAACCGCGCAACCAGTGGCCCGAACCGGCGCGCCTGGCGTTCATCGGCAACAGCGTGCTCGAGTTTGCGCCATCGGGTGCCTATGTCGAGGATTGGCGGCAACTCGCCGCGCCTGGCCCGCTGCTTGGGCTGCGGCTGCATCTGCTGCGCGAGCATGCGACCGGGACAGACCATGCCATGGACGGCGGGCTGATCGTGGCCGGCGCGCACATGGCCCTCGCGCGATCACGCCTGCCGGCCATCGACGCCGCGCTGGCCACCACGCCCAGCCTGGACCACGCCTTGGCCCAGGGCATCGCCAGCGCAGCACAGATCGCCAGCTACGAAGTCTCGGTCGCGATCGACGGCGCGCACATCACCCACACCACCGTCCCGGCGCGGCACGGGGAACGGCTGCTCCAGAGGGACTTCGCCGTTGAGGCCGATGGCCAGGTGCACCAGCACTGCACGATCGACGGCATGGCCTGCACGCTGGTTTATAGCCTCGATGTGCACGAGCCGGTGTTTGCATTTGTCACGCAGACGCCCACCACGTCCGGGGGGCAAGCCTGGCTGGAGGCTGAACGCGAGCATCTGGAGCGCAATGCGCGGGTTTTGCGTTGAGAAAGCGGGACTCCGGATGAAGTCCGGGGTGACGTAGGTGCATGTAATATATGATTTTTCGTTACCCCGGACTTGATCCGGGGTCCCGCTGCCTTGCTACCTAGACCTCCCGCGCGCGTAGGTGGCCGGTGATCTCCTCGAGGAACAGCTGCGCCGGCGTGCCGCGCTCGGGCGCCTGGCGGGTGAGCAGGTACATCGGATAGGATGGCGCCAGGTCGTCGTGCAGCAGCGGCCACAAGTCCCCGCTCGCCACGGCCGGCGCGGCGGCGAGGGTGGGGAGGAAGCCGATGCCGGTGCCCAGCCGGATCAGGCGCAGCGCCTCGTGAATATCCTCGGCCAGGCCCGTCAGCACCGTGCCGAGGCGATAGCGCTGGCGCAGGTGGGTAATGGTGTCGACCTCGTCCTGCCCGGTCAGCACGAAACCTTGTTCCCGCAGGCTGGCCATGGTCGCGACGCGCGTGCCGTAGAGCGGGCTGCTGCGCGCGCAGTAGAGCTGCTGGGTTTCGGTGAACAGCGGCTCGTAGGTCAGCCCGGCGCGCACGCCGCTGTCGGTGCCCACGCCCAGTTCCGCCTCGCCGCGTTCCAACACATCGAGCACGTTGCGCCAGGGCGAGACGCGGATTTCGATGCGGATCGCGGGGTGGCGGGCATGCAGGCTGGCAATCGCGGCATCAAACGCTGGGGACACGATCGAGGACACCACCTGGATGCGCGCCAGCCCTTCGACCTGCCGCAGCGCCTGGGAAATGCGATGCGGCGCGGCGCGCGCGGCCTGAGCCATGTCTTCGCACAGCAGATAAAGCGCGCGGCCGGCTGCGGTCAGTTCCACGCCGCTGGCACTGCGATGCAGCAGGCGCGCGCCGGCGTGCTCTTCCAGCCGCTTGAGCGCGGCGCTGATCGTGGGTTGCTGCTTGTTGAGCCGGCGCGCCGCCGCGCCGATGCCGCCTGCCTTCACGATATCGGCAAACAGGCGCAGCAGGTTCCAATCGACCTGGGCGGCAAACAAGGGATTGGGCAGCAAAGGATCGGGCGCCGGCATGGCCTAACCCTATGCCAAGGCCCGGCCGGCGGCAATGTCAGGGGGAAGCAGGCACAAGCCGCTTCCCCCCAATCACATCATCAGAACGCGTAGCGCGCGCGCACGCCGATCGTGCGGGGACGTGCCCACGAGATGCGGTCACCCGGCTGATAGACCTTGTAATAGGTCGCCCGTGCCACATCGACATACTTCACGCCGTTGATCAGGTTGTTGCCGAACAGGCCGATTTCCAGGCGGCCGATGTCATAGCTGATCGACGCGCTGACATTGTTCTGCGCGGGGATGCGCGCATAGGTTGCGCTGGGGCCATCGGTCACCAGCTGACCATTGGTGATCGTGGTCTTGTAGGGGTTGAACGTGGTGAACTGGTCGCCCTGGTATTGATAGCTGGCGCGCAGGTGGATCGACTGATCGGTGCCGACATTGGCATCGTAGAACAGCGAGGCCGACGCGGTCCATTGCGGGAAATAGGGCGTGCGGTTGCCGTCAAACGCGCCGACCGTGGGGATATTCCCGTTGGCGCGCGAGTCCGTGTAGGAGGCAAAGCCCGAGAAGGTGATTTCCGGGCTGAGCTTCACCGTGGTTTCCAGCTCCAAGCCCTTGGAGCGGATCTTGCCCTTGTTGTCGGTGAAGAAGTACGAGCAATCGAGCAGCAGGCGCGTTTGCACGTCGCTCCAGTCGATCCAGAACGCGCTGGCGTTGAACGTCACCTTGCCATCGGCCAGGCGCGCCTTTTCACCAATGGTATAGTTCCACAGCTTGTCCGGGCCGAACGTGCTGGGCGCCGAGGAATAGCCATAGGACGCCAGGTTGTTCTTGCAGGTCTGCGAGATGCCGGTGTCGCCGATCGGCACGGGCTGGTTGGCCCCGCCATAGCGGAAGCCCTTGGCCACCTCGGCATAGACCATGAAGTCCTGGCTGGCCTTATACGACACATTGGCGCGCGGGTTCACGCCGTTGGACTTGAGCGTGGCGTTCTGTTCGAGCGGCACGTGGTTGATCACGCCATAGACGCCGCTTTCAAACAGGTAATACTTTTCCTTAAAGTTGAAGTAGCGCAGGCCGCCCGACAGATCGAGCTTGTCGGTGATGTGCCAGGTGGCATCGGCATAAGCGGCGAACTGATGTTCGTCCGTATCCTGAAGACCCGAGAAGATGTCATTGGAATTGAACGCTTTGTCCACGGCCTTGGAATCATAGAGGCCATTGGCCGTCTGCGGGAACGGGCCATAGAAATAGTTCATGTACGACAGCGTATCGAACCCGGCGACGGGAATATCCTGAACCAGGTGGCGGATCTGCTTTTCATAGAACACGCCGGCGGTCCATTTCACCGGGCCGGTATTGTCGGAAGCGAGGCGCGCTTCCAGCATGGTGTCCTTGATCTTCTGGTTGATCGAATACTGTTCATAGGGGATCAGCTTGCTCACCGCCGGATCAAAGCTGGTCGGCGCCTTGTAGAGCGGATAGGTCGTGCTGCTGACCGGCAGCGTACCGCCGCTGTAATCCTGGAAGAAATAGCCGATGGTCGGCTCGGTGCTGGCCAGGTAGCCGACATCGCGATCGGTATGCGCGCCGCTGATGATCAGGTGCACGCCGCCCAGGTCATAATCGCCCGAGGCCTGGTAGAGGCGGAACTTGTCGCTGGTGCCTTCCGGGCCATTGGTGAACGTGGTGTAGTCCGCCAACCCGCTCATGCCGGTGTTAAGGCCATTGGCCTTGCTGTGTTCATAGGTGAACGCAGCGTCGAACGTGAAAGCCGTGCTGGGCGTCCAGCGCAGGGCCACGCGTGCCTGTTCGGTGGTGTTGCTGTTGCGGTTCTGCCCGGCATAGGCGCCGACATTGTCGATGAAACCGCCATCGCGGCCGACATAGACATTGGCGCGCACGGCCAGCTGGTCTTTCACCAGCGGCAGGTTGATCATGCCGCGCACGCTGCCGCTGGCCGCACCATGTTCGGTGGAAGCGGCAGTGCCTTCGATCGAGCCGGATACCTCGTCGGCACGCGGCTTGGCGGTGACGAAGCGCACGGTGCCGGCCATCGAGCCCGCGCCATAGAGCGTACCCTGAGGTCCGCGCAGCACTTCCACGCGTTCCAGGTCATAGACCTTGAGATCGGGCGTCTGCCCCTGCACCGAGATCGGCGTATCATCGAGATAGACCGCCACGAGCGAGCGGTCCGAGGTGTCAGACGTGCGATAGCCGCCGGTCGACAGGCCGCGCATGTTGAACTTGTTGAAGCCCGGCGCGCTTTCGGTGATCGAGAGCGAGGGGACAAAGCGCTGCAGATCCGACAGGTTGCCCTGGCCAGACTTGGTGATCGTGTCGACGTTCACCACCGAAATCGCGATCGGCACCTTCTGCACCGATTCCGCGCCCGAACGGCTGGCGGTGACGACGATGTCTTCGATCTTGCCGCTGGGCTGGCTGGCCTGTTCATCGGCCCAGGCCGGCGCCGTGGCCAGCATCGCGGCCGAGACCACGGCCGTGGATGCCAGGAGCCGCGCGGACAGGCGCGCACGGTGCATGGCGGACAGGAGGTCGCTATTGTTCATTATACCCCTCGCACTTTCTGATTTGACTCCCCGTGCGGGCGCTCGCCACCCGCTCGACCGCGTCTGGGCCGGTACTCGTCTTGAGCCTTGCCAGCTTCGCACCAAGCTGGCGTGCAACAACTGTGTTAATCGCATGCGCTCATCGGATTTTGTCATCCGCCAGGCCCAGCGCCTGGGCGAGCGGGCCAAGCCAGGGCGCACAGGCCTGCCAGCGCGATAGGCCCTGGCGGTGCAGCGGCTGGCGCACCTGCTGCGCGCTGATCGTGCGCACGGCGCGCGGATTGTCGAAAAAGCGCAGGGTTTCAGGCGCAAAGGGCAGCCCGCAATGGCGCAGCAGGCGGCGCACCGTGCCTTCCGCGTCGTCAATGAGTTCTTCGTAGGCAACCGCCGTCATCGCCTGGCCCAAACCCTTGTGCATATGCGCGGCCAATGCGGCAGCGGCGCGACAATAGCGGCCCAGCGTGACAAGATCATAGCTATAGCCCTGCCCGTCCGCGAAATCCTGGGCATAAAGCGAGAAACCACAGGCCATGGGATCGCGCGAAACGTGGATGATGCGCGCCTGGGGCAGCGCCACGCGGATCAGCGCCAGGTTGAACAGGTTGCCCGGCGCCTTGTCGACGAACAGCGGCCGATCGGTCTGCCGCACGCGCGCCACCCGCGCCAGATAAGCTTCGCCCAGCGCGCGCGCTTCGGGTGCGGTCAGTGCCGCCAGTGCCGACGCGCGATCGCGGGCGCGCCCTTCGCGGATCAGCCGCGTGGTCCATTGCCGCGCCAGCAGCGTGAAATCGGCCAGCTCGGAAAGACCTTCGACCGCCGGGTGGCTGGCCAGGATCTGTTCGATCAGGGTTGACCCACTGCGCGGCAGGCCGACGATGAATACCGGGCCAGGGCGCGGATCGCCGCAGGTGGCGCGCGCGGCGAAAAACGACGCGGGAGTGGCGGCGATCGTATCGGCGACAAAGCGCTCGTGCGCGGCGATATCGAACGGCACCTGCGCGCGGCGCAGAGCATTGGCGCAGTGCAGATGGTCCACTGCCCCGGCCGGCTCCTGCGCATCGAGCAGCGCGCGGCCCAGCGCGAAATGGAGATGCGCGGCCTGGGCCGGCGCCAGGCCCGGCGCGGCCAGTGCCGCTGTCATCGCGGCGTGATCCTCGGGCGCAAAGCGGAAGGTCTTGAGATTGGCCAGGCTCCACCACGGCTCTGCCTGATCGGGTCGCAGCGCCAGCGCGCGGCGGTAGGCCAAGACCGCGCCGGCCACATCGCCGGCTGCGGCCAGGGCATGGCCACGCACGTGCCAAAAACCGGCGTCATGAGGCGACAATGCCAGGGCCGCATCCAGCGCGGCGAGGGCGGCATCGACATCGCCGCCATGCAGCTGCGCTGCCGCCACGAGGCCGTGTAGTGCCGGATTGCCGGGATGGCGAGCGGCGAGCGGCGCCACCCGGGCCAGCGCCTCTGGCCCGCGCTGCTGCCGTTCGTAGAGCAGCGCGAGATCGAGCGCAGCGGCAGAAAAGGCCGGGGCGCGGGCCAGGGCAGCCAGCAGCAATTCTTCGGCGGCATCCTGCCCACCCTGGGCCAGGCTTGCCGCCGCCAGCAGACGCAGCCAGCATGGATCGACGCGGTCTATCCCCGCGAGCGCATGGCCCTGCGCCACGATCTGGTGCTGTGCCTGCGCCAGCGCCGGGGGCAGCGCCTGGCCCAGCACGGCGTGCTGGCCGGCCAGGGCATGGGCCGCGATGGCCGATTGCGGGTTGAAGCGATGGGCCAGACTAAAAGCATCCAGCGCGGCGGCATCCTCCCCCGCCATGGCATGGGCAGCACCGCGTTCATAGTGCACGCCCCAGGCTGTGCTTTGCGCCAGCGGCGCCAGCAGACGCAGCGCGCCGGCGACATCACCGGCGCGGCGCATGGCAGCCGCCGCCACAAAGCGCGCCTCGAGCCCCGGCCCGGCTGCCAGGGCCAGATCGCGGGCCTGCGCTGGATCGCTGGACAGCAGGACTTTGGCGCGCGCCAGGCTCATGGCGCGGGGGCCAGGTGGCGCAGGATCAGGCCGTCCTGATGGTTGCGCACAAAGCCTTTCCAGGTGGGGTTGTCGCCCCCCTGGCTCACCGCTGCATAGGGCGTGGCAGGGCCAGTCCACCCCGCCCTGTCAGAGCGTTCGGCCGGCACGGTGAGATAGGCCTGCATCGCCGCCTGATGCTTGAGATGCACGCCCAGGAAGGCGGTGATGAAATGCAGGCTGATGCCGTTGAGCCGCGCTTTGCGCCACACCGGATCTTCGAACCAGTCCATGTCCCACAACGCCTGGCGCATCTGCAGCGGCGCGGGATCGGTGCCGATGGAATGGCCGGCCCCCTCGAACGCCAGCATGGTGCGATCGCTGCCGGTGGCGCCGGCAAAGATCGTGGCAGGGCCGGGATCAAAGCCGACCGTGCGATCGGCCGTTCCGGTCACCACCATGAGCGGCGCATGGATTTGCGCCAGGCCGCCGCCCCACACCGGCGATGGCCCGCCGCCTGCCGGGGAAATCGCCACGACAGCAGCAATGCCATCGGCGCGCAGATCGGCCGCGGCCGGGCCATTGCCGGCATAGGCCGCGCGCAGGGCGGCCGGCATGCGCGCCAGCCACGCAGCTGTGGGATCGAGGCGGGCGCCCGCTGCGGTCAACACGCCATAGCCACCAAACGAATAGCCGATCAGCGCCACCTGCGCCGGATCGGCCAGCGGCCCCAGTAGCCCTGCGCGCAGGCGTTGCAGCGCCAGCACGATATCGAGCGGGCGGCGCAGCATCATCGGCACGGCGCCGCGCGGATCGGTGATCGGCCCATCATGATGGGCGATGGCCACCACGACATAGCCCTTGCTCGCCAGGTTTTCGCCCAGCCAGCGCAGCATCACCGGATCGTTGTCAAACCCGTGCGAGAGCAGCACCAGCGGAAAGCCCTGGCCCGCCGCCGGCGCATCGGCCACGGCGCGCCCGGCTATGGTGAAGTGCACCGGCGGCTGCGGCGGCTCTGCCGTCAGGCTGGCAGAATAAGTCACGGTGTGGGCCCCGGCTGCGCCGCGCGCGGGATACCAGATGCGCAACGGCAGGGTGCGCGTGCCGCGCACGACTTGCCCCGCCGCGACCGACGCCGTCGCATCCAGTTGCCCCGAGGCCACGATCGTGCGCGTCATGGTGCCCGGTACATAGGGGCCAGGCGCGGCCAGTTCGGGCAGGCCGGGCTCTGGCTGATCCAGGCTTGTGGCCGGCTTGCCCGGCGCATTGCTGGCAGGCGGCGCAGCGGCGGCAGTCAGCATGGCAAGGCCCAGCAGCGCGCTGGCACGCATCAGGCGCCTTGCCCGGCGCGCACCGGCGCCGACTGTACCGGTTTTCTCGGTTTCCTGTGTCATGATCCTCCTGGCGCGCTGCCCTGCATTCTTTGGCCCCATGCTATGCCCTCCCCTCGCTCGCACGCTATCTCGTATAGGCAATTGCCTGTGCTTTCATGTTATTCCTGCGTCGGGAAAAGCTGGCGGAACAGCCGCCCGACCCATTCGTTGCCCACCCTGGGCACCATCTCTCATTCCACGGACGTCCGTAGACGTCCGTGAAGTGGCTGACCAGAGAACGGTGTCGGATCATGAAGGGGGCCGGACTCTACCTCTGACTGGTAACAATCAGGGGAGCACGTCAGATTGGCCACCGTCGAAATTGAAATGACGGCTATGACTCCGTGTCCGGAACGGCGCTTAGCGTCGAAAAATGGTGGGGAACGGACAGGCAGCTTTGAGGAGGCTGGTGGCGATAATTGCCGTTCCCGAAAAGGATCGAATATCAAGAAAAGCGGCTAGCCCGTCTTATTCATCAGGGTGGGGCAAAGGGTTGGCGGGAGTGGCGTAAGCCTCTGATCTGAATTAGGATCTGGGTGTCTAGTCCGAACCTGCCGCAGGG